>DATEMN010000455.1:0-10333 GCA_035275565.1 Pseudonocardiaceae bacterium
GTCCGACCCGGTCGAGGTTCGCACCCGCGGCCGGGCCGCCGCCGCCGAGGTCGCCGTCGGGGAGGGTGCGCCGGTGCCCGCATCGGCCTGGTGGGACGGCGGGGACCTGGCCGTCACCGTGGGCGGGGTCACCCGCCGCTATACCTGCGCGCGGGACGGCGCCGTCGTGTGGTTAGGCCGTGACGGGCACAGCTGGGCGCTGCGCGAACTCGAAGCCGCGCGGCACCCCGGTGATGACGTCGCGGCGGCCGGTCCGGTGCTCGCTCCGATGCCCGGCACCGTCACCGTCGTCGACATCGTCGAGGGCCAGCAGGTCACCGCGGGTGCGCGGTTGCTCGTCATCGAGGCGATGAAGATGGAACACGTCCTCACCGCGCCGATCGACGGGGTGGTTCACGACCTGCACGCCCACCCCGGCCGCACCGTCCAGCGCGACGCGGTACTGCTCACCCTCGTGAGTGGGGATGCGAGTTCCGACTCGCATCCCCACTCACGGGTTGTCCACAGGGAGGGTTGAGTGATGGAGCAGCTGAGCGAGGAACATGCTGCGCTGCGGTCCACCGTGGAGGAGTTCGCGCACAAGGAGATCGCGCCGGTGATCGGGGACCTCTATGAGCGCCGGGAGTTTCCCTACGCGCTGGTGGCGAAGATGGGTGCGATGGGATTGTTCGGGCTGCCGTTCCCCGAGGAGTACGGCGGGATGGGCGGTGACTATTTCGCGCTGTGCCTGGCCTTGGAGGAGCTCGCGCGGGTGGACTCGTCGGTGGCCATCACGCTGGAGGACAGCGTGTCGCTGGGCGCGATGCCGATCTTCCGGTTCGGCACCGAGGAGCAGAAACAACGCTGGCTCCCGGAGCTGTGTGCGGGCCGCGCACTGGGAGCCTTCGGTCTCACCGAGCCCGGCGGCGGCTCCGACGCGGGTGCCACCCGCACCACCGCGCGGTGCGACGGCGACGAGTGGGTGATCAACGGCTCCAAGGCGTTCATCACCAACTCGGGCACCGATATCACGTCAGTGGTCACCGTCACCGCGATCACCGGCGTCAGCGGCGGCCGCAAGGAACTCTCCGCGATCATGGTCCCGGCCCGTCAGCCGGGCTTCACGGTCTCGAAAAGTTATTCCAAGGTGGGCTGGAACTGCTCGGACACTCGTGAACTGTTCTTCGCGGACTGCCGGGTGCCGTTGGACAACCTGCTCGGGGAGCGGGGCCGCGGTTACGCGCAGTTCCTGTCGATCCTGGACGAGGGGCGCATCGCGATCGCCGCACTGAGCGTCGGGCTGGCCCAGGGCTGCATCGACGAGTGTGTGTCCTACGCCCGGCAGCGGCACGCGTTCGGCCACGCCATCGGTAGCTACCAGGCGATCCAGTTCAAGATCGCCGATATGGAGGTGCGGGCGCATACCGCCCGGCTGGCCTATTACCATGCCGCCGCGCGGATGCTGCGTGGCCAGCCGTTCAAGAAGGAGGCCGCAATCGCGAAGCTGGTCTCCTCGAACGCCGCGATGGACAACGCGAGAGATGCCACCCAGATCTTCGGCGGCTACGGCTTCATGAATGAGTATCCGGTAGCTCGCTTCTACCGCGACGCGAAGGTCCTAGAGATCGGCGAAGGCACCAGTGAGGTCCAACGCATCCTCATAGCCCGCCACCTCGGTGTGGGCTAACCCCGCCAGACCGCGTTTTGGGGACAGAGTGGCCGAGGGCCGATAAGTGCAGTCTGCCTCCAGAACGAGGGAAAGGGGTCAGCACGCGGGGTCGAAGGTGCGGATGTCGGGGAAGCGGGCGAAGCCGCGATCGGCGGTGGCGATCCGGCAGCCGTGCGTGCGGGCCAACGCGGCCAGCAAAGCGTCGGGCACCAGGTTGGCCCGCAATCCGCGGTCCTGCTGCGCCAGCCGTTCTAGTTCGGTCCACGCTGCATCGCTTGAAGGCAGCCAGCGGGCCCGTCGCGCCGCCCGTACCCGGGCGAGGAACTCCAGTGTCACGGGCATCGGGGCCGGGTCGGCGAAGATCCTCGGGTTGGTCACGAGCCGGGCCACCCCGGCGAGCACGGTGTCGTGCAGCGCAAGTTCGTCGGCGCCCGCCACCATGCGGGCCAGCCAGGTTGCGTACCGCTGATGATGTTCGGCCTCCCGGCGGAAGGCGTACACCAAGACGTTGACGTCGGGCAGGATCACGCCTGCCGGCTCTCGTCGAGGGTGGCCCATACGGCGTCGCGGTCGGTGAGGTCGATGAGGATGCGTCCCGCCGGCTGACCGTAGGCGGGCAGCGGTTCCGGCGCCACCGGGATGTCGCGCTGCTCCAGTACCAGCCGCAGGCCCTCCTCCACCAGGCTCGTGAGGGTCTGCCCGCTTGCCGCCGCATGCTCCTTGGCCTGCGCCACCAGCCCGTCCGGGAGGTTCAGCGTCGTTCGCATGCAGACCAGCATATCGCTCAATGCAGATATCTGCCTCAGCGGCCGGAGACTGCGCGGCCACGGTACTCTCGGGATTCACCGGGCGGCAGGAGGTGGCCGTGAGCGTGAACTATGTGACCAGGCCTCACGAGAGCAGGCTGTTCCGGCGATGCCGTCGAGCCTGGGATCTCAGCGCCCGGGAACGGCAAGACTACGAGCTGATCGAGCCGGCGCAGGTGTTCGACTTCAGCGAGGCGATCCACGATGCTCTGGACGTCTACTACTTCCCCGGTATGTGGGAGTGGAACCGGGCGATCGTCCGGCCGCTGGCCGTCGCCGGCTTCGAGAAGTCGATGCGCCGGCAGCGGGCGGCCTATGCGCAGACCCGTGACCTGTCCGAGGCGCAGGTTCGGGACTGGGAGCAGCACCTGGAGCTGGGCAGCAGCGTGCTGGAGCGCTACTTCGAATGGGCGCTGGAGACCGATCGCTTCACCCCGATCCAGGTCAGGGCTCAGTTCGACATCAGCGTCCCCGACCCGGCAGACCCGGACAGCGGCCTGATCACCCCGGACGGGCGGGCGTTGCAATACCGCGTCAAGATCGACCTGGCGGTGATCGACGACCACGAGCTGTACTGGCTCGTCGAGCACCGGATCGTCACCGACCCGGCCTGGCCGGACCTCGACCAGCTCCGGCTCGATGAGCAGGCCCTGACGCGTAGCTGGGCCTGGCAGCTCGGTTTCCTCGCCAAACTCGAAGGCACGATCCACAACGAGCTGCGTGCCGAACCGGCACAGACGTCCGAGGTCGCGGTCCGGGCGATCCCGGGGCCCGGTGGCATCATCACGCAGCGCGGCACCGGGTCGTTCCGTCGCACCCACATCCCCAGGGCGGAACTCGAAATCGAGCGACGGGGCATCGCGGTGGCACGCGAGATGCAGGAGATGACCGATCCGTCGCTGCGGATCTACCCGAACCCGTCCTGGGAGCATTGCTCGACCTGCGCTTACCGGTCTCCGTGTCTGGCGATGAACCAGGGGCTGGACGCGCAGCCGATCCTCCAGACCTCCTACCGGAAGCGGATCAGCGAGGATTTCGAGCCGGGTCGGCTGGGCTCGGTATGGGGATTCGTCCCCGAGATCTACCGGGTTGCCGAGCACCAGCCGCCCGGTCAACAGCAGTGACCGCCTTGCGGGTGGTGAGCTGGAACGTCGATTCCCGACCGACCGGGCTGTTGGACGCCAAGGTCGAGTTGCTCCGGAAGCTGCAACCCGACCTTGCCCTGCTCCAGGAGATCGGACGGCCAGTCTACCGTGCGCTGCTGCCGCACCCGTCGGCCCATGAACGAATGCATCGCAAGCAGAGGCAGTTCTCCTGGGGTGCACTGTCCACCGACTTGTGCGATCAACGGGGTAGTGAGTACCGGCTCGGATGCGCTGTGCTGGGGGTTCCCACCACCGCTCTGCTGGATTCCCGCACGTTGGACCGGGCCCCGTTCGATGTCCGCGAACCCGTGCGGCTCGGGTTTCTCTGGCGGACGGTGTCGGCTCAGGTGGCGCTGTCCACGGGTGATCTGCTCACCGTGTGCAGCTTCCACGGCCGGCCGGGAGCCGGCCCTCCCCCGCCCGAGCTGCAGCGGGCCTTTCACGCCGGGATCGCGGGATGGCTCGCCGCGGTGCCCGGTCCGGCCGTCTTCGGCATCGACGCTGGCCCGCCGGTCCTCGACGGCGCGGACCCGCTACTCGGCTCGAACCCCGCGCACGGCCTGGTCGAGGTGCTGCATGCAGCCCACGATCACCTGTGGGCCACCCGTGACCTGGAAGTGCTCGACGTCCAATGCCTGGTTGATGACGCCACCGCAGCCGGCAGCGACCATGCCTTGCTGTTCGCCGACTTGGCGCTGCGCGGCTCGTGACCGTCAGTCGGCGACAGCTTCTCAGTCGGCGCTCACCCCACCGGACGCACCGCTGGCCATCCGGGCTTGGATGGCAGTGAGCCCGGCGATGAAGTGCTCTGCGTCGTCCGGTGTGAAGCCGAAGCCCGATCTCTCTTGCTCCTCGTTCTCCGCGGGCGGGAAACTGATCATTGCTTGCCTGCTCTGCTCGTCGTAGCGCAGGGTGACGTGGCGGCCGTCGGTGGTGGGGATCTGGTAGTCGTCCATGCTGCCCAGCTTCTCGTGATGGGATTGGGCCGGCCACACCGGGCTGGCCTGCGTTCCTCATTCCAGTGGTGCTGCGCGGTGATAGCCCGCTATCAGCGGACCACCCGTCTGGTCGAGGACTCGTCGTGCGATCTGCTCCAACGGCCCGCGACGCTAGCCGCTGCGCTGCTGCTGCCGGAGCAGGTCGCGGATCTCGGTGAGCAGCTCGACGTCGGTGGGTTCGGCCGGGCCGGCCTCCTTGCCGCGCTGCCGTCGTGCCTTGTTCGCGTTCATCGGCACCACGATAACGAAGTAGACCACCAGCGCCACCAGCATGAAGTTGATCGTGGCCGCGATCACCGCCGCGAAGTCCACGTACGTGGTGTCGTTGCCGGAGATGATGGTGAAGCCGAGGCCCGAGCTGCCAGCCGGAGTGATCGCGTTGATGAGTGGCTTGACAACCTTATCGGTGAACGCTGAGACGACCAACCCGAAGGCCACCCCGATGACCACGGCGACGGCGAGGTCGACGACGTTGCCTCGCAGCAGGAAGTCCTTGAAGCCCTTGATCACTTGAACTCCTCTCTTCCGTCAGCTGCGCAGTGTAACGGGGGCAGCGACGGCGTTGAGCCACCCTGAGGAGGGCCGACTTTCGCCGTCTGGGCTCGTCACCCACGGCAGAGGCCCCGCGAGAGCTAGCACGCACGGCTCCTAGCGTGGCGATTGTCACCACGTAGGGTCACGGCAAGCGGAGCGGGATGAGGTGGCCTGATCGTTATTGCCGGGCATCATCGCCGATACGATTGCTCAAGTACGTAGATCATCGTGCTTGGTGTCCTTCACTGCCAGGCTGGCTTCGGCAAACAGGCACGACTGCGTAGTGGCGTCCGGCAACCGCGATGCGCCCGCTATGCTACCTGCGGTTGAGCAGGAGGTTCCCCGAATAGTGATCACCTAACTCTTACCATTACACTACCTGTTACTGACGGCGTGCTAGTCAGGAAATAATTACATCGTTATCCGTTCTCAAAGGGCCATGTACCCTAATCCGACCTTGCCGTCGTGTGGCGTCGCGATATGAAGACGACAATCATCATGAACAATAACCGGCCCCCACGTCCAGGCTTTGGGTGTATCGATATGAGAAATACCTTCGAGCCGTACCTTGCCGTCGTCACCGGGTGTAACCTGCTCACCGCACACATGGCAGCTCAAGTCCATGCTTAGTGAGCTTAATGCAACGCGAATTAGGGAATACCGACACCTGGTCACATGTCACCCAGCCCCGCGCTCAGACCCCCACCCCCTCGGTACCCTCAACCTCAAGACCCTGCATCCTGCCAGGAGGTGTTCACCATGCCTGACATGCCCACCGGCGCCCTCGTTCGCCTGTACCGCATCGAACGCCGCATGAGCACCGTCTCCCTGGCCACCCATGCCGGTATCACGGTGCGCTACCTGGAAATGATCGAGGCCGATAGCAAGACGCCTTCGGTACCGGTCCTGCGCAAGCTGGCCAAGGTATTGGGTGTGCGTACCTCAGCCCTGCTCGGCGAGGCACCGAGCGAAGCTCATGAGGGACCGATCAACCCTCGGCTGGCAGAGGTGGAACGGGCGCTGTACACGTACCGGTCGCTCGCCCTCACCGATCCGAGACAGCCGCCTACGTTGGATGAGCTGGGTGAGCAGATTACCGCTGCCAAGCAATCCTGGTACACCTCGCCCAGCAAGTACAGCGACGCCCTGCGGGTACTGCCGGATCTGATCGTCCACAGTGAGCGGGCCGTATATGAATACGGGCGCTCCGTGCAAGCCTGCCGTCAGGTCTCCGAGCTGTACCAGCTGGCCCGGCAGGTGTTGAAGCACCTCGGACGGGTTGACCTGGGCAGCGTGGTCTCCGACCGGGCCATGCGCTACGCCGAAGAAACTGAAGATCCCCTCCTAATTGCGGCCGCTACCTGGAGCCTGGCGCACTGCATGATCTCGGACGACATGCCAGCCGGATCATTGGAGGTCGCCATCAAGGGCCGCGAAGCCCTGGAGCCATTGCTGCCGGACGGGACACCTGAGCACTTTTCACTTTATGGCGGCTTGCTGTTGGTTGCGGCGGTTGCCTCACTGCGTACCGGTGATCCGTGGCGTGCCCGTGAGCTGTTGCGTGAGCCTGCGTATAAAGCTGCGCTACGGGTGGGTGAAGGGCACAACTACCATCAGACCGTGTTCGGGCCGACGAACGTGGCCATGCATATGGTCGGTGTGGAGCATGAGCAGGGTGAAATAACCGAAGCCTTACGGCTATCTGACGACGTAGATATCTCACAGATTCCATCTTTGGAGCGGCAGACCTCACACCTCTACCAGGTTGCCCAGTGCTATGCCTGCCGCAATAACGATACGGCCGTATTCGTACACCTGAAAATGGCTGAGCGGCTGTGCCCGCAAGACTTCCAGCACACTCGGGGTGTCCGGAGCATGGTCACCACCCTCGTGAAGCGTGCCAAGCCGTCCTACGCCGCCGAGGTGCGGGAGTTTGCGGCACGGATCGGATTACTGAACTGATCCAATTTTCCTAGAGTACTGTGGCTTGGTAAGGGAGCGCAGCGTACTGCGCTCCCTTTTTCTCTGCCACAGAGCGTGTCCAGGCCGAACTGAGCGTTCGAGAAGGCCGCTGTTTCGGCTTTGGATCATCGTTGGTGGCTAGCGTTTCCGCCCACGGCCCCAGAGCCGGGACGACGAGGTGCCCCGGTGCGCGGGTGGTGTGGCCCTGCCGGTAGCTCGCGCTGCTCCTTCCTGCGCCTGCCCTGCTACCGACACGGCGGCCTCGAAGCTGACGACGAAGTAGTGCAACAACTGGAGCAAGGTATTCGGAAGCCGGCTGAGGCTGGGGGGTTACGATTTACCAAGATCATCGCTGGCTACCAGGCTGGGTGCTACAGCACGTTCTATGAACTGCTGGGGGAAATGAGGCTGGTGCGGGCAGGATCTATGCCGGCCCGGATAACCATGTGCTGGTGCCGTCGCCGGACCACCTGTCGCCTCATCCGCTGCTACGGGAACAGTTGCTTGGACGGTTGGAGTACGCAGGGGTACGGGTGTGGGTGGTGGAGCCAGTGCCTGGGTCTGGGCTGGTGAGCGGTGACCGACCATGAACGCCGATGACCGGGAATTGCTGATGAAGCTGGGCACGGTCGGTATCCAGGTCAGTGCAATGGTTACGGGGTTGTTTGAGTTGCGCAATGAGAGTCTGCTCGCATGCGGTAGACTCCGAATGCTCGCACGGATAAGGGCGGACTACACCATGGGGACAACTGCCTGGATAGTCATTGCACTGTTTCTTCTTGTGCTGGCCATCATGGCCGCGTTCTTGTTAAAGAATGACTGAAATGAAACATGTTTGACTGCCCTTAAGATAAGTAGGCGCCACCGCTTCAAGCTCCAACGTATGCCATGCTTGAGCGTGCGCATCGTCAGATCGGCGATAAGAGCGTGGGCTGGCCGTGTTCAGCGCGTCATGCATGGGGTATCCCGGTCGCTGGAAACGTCGATAGCGTCGAGTTCGTGCGATTCAGATCGGGAGGCGACGGAAGATCGGGCGAGGGATGTGGCGGAGGACGGACATCACATAGCGCATCGGGGCCGGCGCCCAGGCTTGCTCGCGGCCGTGCGCCACGGCGTCCACGATCACCTCGGCGACCTGCTCGGGGGTGACGGCCAGTGGGGCGGCTTTCATCCCGGCGGTCATCTTGGTGTGCACGAAACCGGGCCGAATCACCGAGACCTTGACGCCGGATGGCCGCAGCGCCTCGGTAAGGCCGGTGTAAAAGGCGTCCAGACCGGCCTTGGTGGAGCCGTAGCCGAAGTTCGCGCGCCGGGGCCGTTCAGCCGCGGCGGAGGACAGCGCGACCAGCGCGCCGTGGCCCTGCCGTTGCAGCGCCTGGGCCAGTAGTACCCCGACCGATACCGCGCCCACGTAGTTGACCTGGGCGAGCTCAACGGCGGTGGCGTGATCGGTCCAGGCCTTCTCCTGGTCGCCGAGCAACCCGAAGGCGACCAGGGTGACGTCGATGTCGCCGTCGGCGAAGGCCTTCTCGATCGTCTCAGCGTGCGACGCGGTGTCCGCTGCGTCGAAGGGCAACATCACCACCGTGGCGCCCACCCGCTCCAGCCGCGCCGCGGCAGCGTCCAACCGCCCCGAGGGGCGGGCCGCCAGCACCACCCGCAGCGGCCGCCGGGTGGCGTAACGCTCCGCGGTGGCCAGCGCGATCTCGGAGGTGCCGCCGAGCAGCAGCAGGGACTGGGGGTTGCCGACAGCGTCTAGCACAGTTCGAGTCTCCTGGAGAGGTCGGAAACGAAGATCCCGTCCGGGTCGGCGGTGGCGCGGATCTTGCGCCACTCATCGATCCGCGGGTACATCCGGTGCAGGGTGGCCGCGGCGGTCCGGGACTCCTTGGCCAGGTACAGCCGTCCCCCGGCGTCGAGCACCTGCTCATCAAGCCGATCGCAGAACTCCGCCAGACCTCGGCGGATCGGGAAGTCCACCGTGATTGTCCAGCCGGGCTGGGGAAACGACAGCGGTGCCTGGCTGGCCTCGCCGAAACGTTTGAGCACATTGAGGAAGGAGACGTGCCCGGAGCGCGCGATGTCTTCCACGATGCGCCGGAAGGTGTCCTGCCTGTCGAGGGGCACCACGAACTGATATTGCAGGAAACCGCGCGAGCCATATGCCCGGTTCCATTCCCCGATCATGTCCAGCGGATGGTAGAAGGCGGTCAGGTTCTGCACCTCGCCGCGCCGCCGCCGGGGTGCCTTGCGGTACCAGGCTTCGCTCATCGCACCGAAGATCGTCCGGTTGGCCAGGCCATTCGGAAACACGTTCGGGGCGGTGAGCAGTTGTGGGGCGTCGAAGGCCAGTGGAGCGCGGCGCAGCTTCGGCGGCAGCTGATCCCGCCGAGCCAGGCAGCCGCGGGTGAGCACCGCGCGGCCCAGCTTCGCGCCGGTCGAGATGGCGTCAAACCAGGCGGCGGAGTAGTCGTAGCGGTCGTCGGAGCCGTCGGTGAGCACGGCCATCAGCTCGTCGAGGTCGGCGGTGCGGTCGGTGTCGACCACGAAGTAGGCGGACTCGACGTGCGTGAGGGCGATGGTGGCGCGCACGATGATCCCGGTCAGCCCCATGCCGCCGACAGTGGCCCAGAACAGCTCGTCGTCCGGGGTCAGCGTGGTGACTGAGCCATCGGAGGTGACCAGGTCGATCGCCTGGACGTGGTTGCCGAAGGTGCCGGCCGTGTGGTGGTTCTTGCCGTGGATGTCGGCTGCGATCGCGCCGCCCACGGTGACCTGCCGGGTACCGGGCAGCACCGGCACCCACAACCCGAACGGCAGAGCGGCGCGCATCAGCGCATCAAGGCTGACCCCGGCGTCCACCACGGCTAGGCCACTGCCGGCGTCGATCGAATGGATCCGATCCAACCCGGTCATGTCGATGACCAGCCCGCCCGCGTTCTGTGCTGGATCGCCGTAGGAACGTCCCAGCCCACGGGCAATGATCCCCCGACTTCCGGGGCTGCGGACGGCCTGCTGGATCGCCTCGACAGTCGGGTCGATCAGCATCCGTGCGCTAGTCGGCGCAGTGCGGCCCCACCCGGTGAGGCAACATTCGACAATCTCAGACATTGCCGCCGAGGCTAAACGACCGACCGGTGCACCCGACACCCGGGTGACCCGCACCTGGTCGGGCCGGTTGAACTCGCACGACCTCGGGCCCGACCCGGCAACCACCAGAGAACTCACCCTGAGGGTCGT
>DATEMN010000456.1:0-14040 GCA_035275565.1 Pseudonocardiaceae bacterium
TCGGTGATATTGCCCTCCAGGTCACCGATCCCGATCCCAATCCCCGCCTGAGTAAACATCGCGCGGAACTTCGCCTCGCTGTCCGCCAGCGCCTGTTCGGCCTGCCGGCGCGCTCGCAGCCCAGCGCGATAGATCGAGTCCTGTTCATCCAGGCTGCGCTCCCGCAGCCGGTGGGCGTAGCCGGCGGCCATACAACCGGTCAACTGGGCGACTCGACCGGCGACGTCGACACCTGGTGGGGCGCTGCCGAGCAGAGCCGGCAACCGCTCGGCGATCAGCGCCAGCGTCCGACCGAGGGTCTCGGTGCCGGTGAAGTGCGCGGTGACCATGTCGAAGCCGATCCGGCGCCCGACCGACGGATCGAACTCGGCGGCCAGGGCACCATCGACCAGCTGGTGGGTGAGCCCGAGCAGGTGGGTGGCCAGCGCGCGGCGTCCCATCGACACGTAACTGGTCCCGATGATCGCGTCGGCCCAACTCCGGGCGAATGCCTCACGATCCGGGTGAGTCATCCTCGCCAGCCCGCCCAGCTCGGACATTCCATCGCTGACCTTCCCCTACCGATGTCGACGACGTGCGGACGCCAACAGCCGCGAACGCAGACCCGGACTTGCCTGTGAACTCTCAATAACAGACCCGAAACGCGCTCGGCAAGGTCGCAGGCCAACACTCTGGGCTGTTTTCCTCGATACAGGGCGCCGTCTCGACCGAGGGATGGGTAGCGCGAGATCGTCCGCGGACGGCTTGCGATCAGCGTAGGTTATCTGAGCTCACCTACCGCGGCGTAGCCGAACCGCTCGGGATGGTCACCGACGTCGACCGGCGAGTCCGGACGCCACCGCGGCATGGCTACCGCACCAGGTTCCACCAGGTCGAACCCGTCGAGTAACGCCTCGACCTCCAGGGGCGTCCGCATTGTCAATTCGGCGGTGGTACGCCGGTAGTGCTCGAGAGCCGGCTTGGTCTCATCGGGTGGGCCCCCGTAGCCAGCGTGCGAGACGACGAGATGACTTCCAGGCGTCATTATCGAGCGGTACTGGGCGATGATGCCCGCCGGGTCCTGCTCATCCGGGAAGAAGTGCAGGATGAACAGCATGAGGACGCCGAGCGGCTGGGTCGGGTCGATCAGCTTCTTGGTCCGTGGATCACCGAGGATCGCCGCCACGTCGCGCATATCGGCCTGGACGACGTCCGCGTGCTGATTGCCGGTCAAGATGTCCCGGCTGTGCTGGACGGCCACCGGGTCGATGTCCACGTAGACCACTCGTGCCTCGGGCGAGGCGACCTGGGCAACCTCGTGCACATTGCCTTCGGTGGGGATGCCCGAGCCGATGTCCAGGAACTGGGTGATGCCCTGCTTGATCAGGTAACGCACCGAACGACGCAGAAACGCCCGGTTGATCTGCATGATCAGCGGCAGCTCGGGCCACAGCTCGATGGTTCGTTGGGCCACCTGCCGGTCCACCGCGAAGTTGTGCGAGCCCCCGAGGAAGTAGTCGTACACTCGGGCTATGCTAGGCCGATCAAGATCGACATCGCCTCCCGACGCCCAGCTCGGCCGGTCCACTCGGTCACCCTCCCGTTGATCTCGACGATGTCCGAATACCGAACAGTCGCCAACCGCGGACCCCGACCCACACCTTCGATACAGACCGCAACACCCCCAGGCAAGACCGAAAACCGTCTGCCAACACAGTTTACTCGTTGTTTGCCTGATACTGGGCTCTGTGTCTCATAAGAGAGGTACGCCGTGGCGGGCGGCGGTGTTGGGTTCCCCGATCCGGCACTCGCTGTCACCGGTATTGCACAGCGCTGCCTACACGGCGTTGGGCCTGGCCGGTTGGCGTTACGAGGCGTTCGACTGCGATGAAGCCGCCCTGCCCAGCTTCGTCGAACAACTCGGGCCGGAGTGGGCCGGGCTGTCGCTGACGATGCCGCTCAAACGGGTGGCATTGACCCTGGCCGACGAGATCTCCCCGCTGGCCAGTGCGGTCGGCGCGGCGAACACTCTGCTGCTCGGCCGACCCGGTGACCGCCGTCGGGCCGAAAACACCGATGTAGCCGGCATTGTCGCCGCGCTGCGCGAAGCGGGACTCGACCAGGCCGGCGCAGCGGTCATCCTCGGCGCCGGCGGCACCGCTCAAGCCGCGCTCGCCGCCCTCCGCGAGCTCGGGGAGACAGCGCCGACCGTGCTGGTGCGTGACCCCGCCAGAACAGCGGACCTGCAGGCGGCCGCCGACCGGCTCGGTGTCCAGCCCACGATCTCCGGTGGATTACTCGACGGCGCCGTTCCCGAGGCCGAGGTCGTCATCTCCACCCTGCCTCCCGGCGCCTCCGACGCGATGAGCCCGCAGCTCTGGCCCACCAGGCCAGTGGTGCTCGATGTCGTCTACACGCCGTGGCCCACCCCCCTAGCCGCGTCCGCGCTCGGTGCGGGCTGCCGGATCGTCAGCGGCCTGGCAGTGCTGCTGCACCAGGCAGTCGCGCAGGTCGAACTGATGACCGGGCACTGCGCACCGATCACCACAATGCGCCAGGCACTCGACGCCGCCGTTCGAGCCCGCTCGCCCTCGGGCTAGCTGACTTTCCGTACGCAGATCGTCCCGCAGCGTTACTCGTTGGGCGAGTTGTGCCTGATTCCTTCGTTCACCTGCACGTGCACACCGAGTACTCGATGCTCGACGGTGCGGCCAAGATCAGCCCGCTGTTCGCCGAGGCGCAGCGGTTGGAGATGCCTGCGGTGGCGATGACCGACCATGGCAACATGTACGGCTCCGCCGAGTTCTTCCGTCAGGCGACAAAGTGTGGCGTCAAACCGATCATCGGCATCGAGGCGTACCTCGCGCCGGACAGCCGCTACCACAAGAAGCCGATCTTCTGGGGGCAGGCCAACCAACGCGGCAGTGACGAGTACGGCGAGGGCGGCGACGTCTCCGGCGGTGGCGCCTACACCCACATGACGATGCTCGCGGCTGACACGACAGGCCTAAGCAACCTGTTCAGGCTGTCCAGCCTCGCCTCATTCGACGGCTTCTACCGTAAGCCTCGCATGGATCGGGAGCTCATCACCGAGTATGTCCGGGGAATCATCGCCACGACCGGCTGCCCCTCGGGAGAGGTACAGACCCGGCTACGCCTTGGCCAGCACGCCGAAGCGATCCAGGCTGCCTCGGACTACCGGGACATCTTCGGTCCGGACAACTTCTTCCTCGAGCTCATGGACCACGGTCTACCCATCGAGCGATCCGTGCGCGAAGGTCTGCTGAAAATCGGCCGAACGCTCGATCTGAAGCCATTAGCCACCAACGACAGTCACTACGTCACCCAGGACCAGGCTGATGCACACGCTGCACTGTTGTGCGTACAGTCAGGCAAGACACTCGATGACCCGAACCGGTTCAAGTTCGAGGGCGACGGCTACTACCTCAAGTCGGCCACTGAGATGCGCGCCTACTGGGACACTGAAGTCCCCGGTGCAGCGGACAACACACTGTTGATCGCCGAACGGGTCGAGCCGTACGACGAGATATTTGCCGAGGTGAACCGGATGCCTCGGTTCCCCTTGGCCGAAGGCGAGACCGAAGACCTGCTGCTGCGCCGCGAAGTCGAGCAGTACACGCCGTCACGTTTCCCGGACGGACTCACCGCGGAGTACCGGGAACGCATCGAGATCGAGCTCCGCGTGATCTCCCAGATGGGCTTTCCCGGCTACTTCCTCGTGGTCGGCGACCTGGTGCGATGGGCCAAGTCCCAGAAGATCGCGGTCGGCCCCGGCCGTGGCTCAGCAACCGGATCGCTGGTGGCCTACATCCTGCACATCACCGACCTCGACCCGATCGAGCACTCACTGATCTTCGAGCGGTTCCTCAACCCGGAACGGATCAGCCCGCCCGACATCGACCTCGATTTCGACGAGCGTCGGCGCGGCGAGGTCATGGAGTACACGGTCAACAAGTGGGGCGCGGAGAACGTCGCCCAGGTCATCACCTTTGGCACGATCAAGACCAAGGCGGCCCTGAAAGACGCCGCCCGCGTGCTGCACGGTCAACCAGGGTTCTCCATCGCCGACCGTATCTCTAAGGCCCTGCCCCCTCCCGTCTTCGCCAAGGACATCCCCCTTGCGGGCATCTTCGATCCGCAACATGAGCGATATCCCGAGGCCACCGAGATCCGAGCCCTCGTCGAGTCCGACTCGCAGGTCGCAAAGATCGTGGACACCGCCCGCGGCTTGGAAGGACTGACCCGCAACGCAGGCGTGCACGCCTGCGCGGTCATCCTGTCCGCGCAGCCCCTGCTCGACGTGATCCCGTTGTGGAAGCGCGACGACGGCTCGGTCATCACCGGCTGGGACTTCCCCGCATGCGAGGAAGTCGGGCTACTGAAGATGGACTTCCTCGGTCTGCGCACGCTGACCGTTATCGATGACACCCTCAAAGAGGTCCGCACCAACCACGGCGTGGACATCGACCTGGCCACACTGACCCTGGAAGATCCGGCCGCCTACGAGCTGCTGGGCAGCGGTGACACGCTCGGGGTGTTCCAGCTCGACGGCGGCGCCATGCGCGATCTGCTGCGCCGGATGCAGCCCAAGAAGTTCGGCGACATCGCGGCCGTGCTTGCCCTCTACCGGCCCGGTCCAATGGCAGCCAATGCCCACAACGACTACGCCGAACGCTCCAACGGCCGGCAGAAAATCAAGCCGATACACCCGGAGCTGAAAGACGCGCTCGAACCGATCCTCGGGGAGACCTATCACCTGCTGGTGTACCAGGAGCAGGTCATGGCAATCGCCCAGCAACTCGCCGGTTACAGTCTGGGTGGCGCGGACCTGCTGCGCCGGGCGATGGGCAAGAAAAAGAAGGAGATCATCGAGAAGGAGTTCGAGCGCTTCCGTTCCGGGATGACCGCTAGAGGTTTCTCGCCGGAGGCCACTCAGACTTTGTGGGACGTGATGCTCCCCTTCGCCGGGTACGCGTTCAACAAATCCCACACCGCCGGCTACGGGCTCGTCTCGTACTGGACCGCCTACTTGAAGGCCAACTACCAAGCCGAATTCATGGCCGCTCAGCTGACTTCGATCGGCGACAACAAAGACAAGTCCGCGATTTACCTGGCGGAATGCCGCCGCATGGGCATCAAGGTGCTGCCCCCAGACGTCAATGAGTCGGGCCTGTATTTCGCTGCCGCCGGAAGCGACATCCGGTTCGGTCTGGGAGCGATCCGCAACGTCGGCGCGAACCTCGTGCAGTCGATCATCACTATCCGCGAGAAGAAAGGGCGGTTCACCTCGTTCAGCGATTTCTTGGAGAAGGCCGATCTGGTGTGCTGCAACAAGCGCGTCATCGAATCACTGATCAAGGCCGGCGCGTTCGACTCTTTCGGTCACACACGCCTTTCGCTCTTCCAGGTGCATGAGGAGGCCATCGACGCGGTGACCGGCCTGAAACGGCAGGAGGCAATAGGACAATTCGACCTGTTCGGTTCCTACGACGGTACCGCCCCGCAGCCCGACGCGTCGCCGCTAGCTCACCTGGTATTGCGGAACGAGGAATGGCCACGCAAGGAATTGCTCATGCACGAGCGGGAAATGCTTGGGCTCTATGTGTCCGCGCACCCGCTGGACGGGGCCGAGCGGATCTTGCGCAAGCACGCGCCGAAACCGATCGCGGCAGTGCTCGACGAGGCGCCCAAGGAGGGCGAGATCGTGATGTCAGGCATGATCACGACCGTCGATCGTCGGGTGAACAAGCAGGGCGAGCCATGGGCGATCGTGACGCTGGAGGATCTGGACGCCTCGATCGAAGTGTTGTTCTTCGCTAAGTCCTACTCGGTGCTCCACGAAGCCCTCGTGGCTGACACGGCCGTGGCCGTCAAGGGCCGGGTGAACTGGCGAGAGGACAAGATGTCGGTCTTCGGCTCGGAGGTGATCCCCCTCGACATCAGTGACGCCGAGCACAATCCGAACACACCACTTACGTTCGTGCTCCGCGCCGAGGTCAGCAAGCTCGACCACGACGCGGCCATAGAACTACGCAGCACGCTGCTCGCACACAAAGGCAACACGCCCGTGCACATCGTGCTACGCCGCGAGGGCAGGGAAACGCCGCTGGTGCTGGCGATCGACAACTACCCGGTGACCGTAGGGTCGGCGCTCGTCAGCGAGCTGAAAGCCATCTCCGGCATCACAGTAGCTACCTGATGATGGGGTGTAATTCCAACCACTAGACCCGCTGGGAGGCATGCGCGACAGGGTTAACATCAGATGTCGAGGAGGCCACCATGCGCCACACGCACAGCTGCCCCACGACGTTGGCGGATCCCGCCGTCGACGCTCTGATCGGTGGCGTCACGCACGACCTCGGACCGGACCTTTTCCCGGTGATTGGCATCGACCATGTGCGGTTCACCGTCGGCAACGCGCGGCAAGCCGCGCACTTCTACTCGACCGCGTTCGGCATGACCTGCGTGGCTTACCGGGGTCCGGAGCAGGGCTACCGGGATGCGGTAGAGTATGTGCTGGTCTCCGGCCGAGCCCGGTTCGTGCTGACCGGCGCGGCGCGGGCCGGCACCCCGCTGGGCAAGCGGGTGGCGGCGCATGGCGACGGGGTGAGCGACCTCGCGATTGAGGTACCCGACGTGGACCGGGCAGTCACCTTCGCCCGCCGGCAGGGTGCCACCATCCTCGAGGAACCGACCGACACCACCGATGAGCACGGCACGGTGCGGGCGGCCGCGCTGGCAACCTATGGCGACACTCGGCACACCCTCGTCGATCGGTCCGGCTACACCGGCCCGTTCCTGCCCGGTTTCATCCGACGACCCCCGCTGGTGCCGCCGGGACGCCGGCTTTTCCAGGCCGTGGACCACTGCGTTGGCAATGTCGAACTCGGCCGTATGGACACCTGGGTGTCGTTCTACAACCGGGTCATGGGCTTTGAGAACATGGCAGAGTTCGTCGGTGACGACATCGCCACTCAATACTCCGCGCTGATGTCCAAGGTGGTGGCCAGCGGTAACCACCGGGTCAAGTTCCCGCTCAACGAGCCCGCGGCCGGCCGCAAGCGTTCACAGATAGATGAGTACCTGGAGTTCCACGGCGGCCCGGGCGTACAGCACATCGCGCTGGCGACCGGCGACATCGTCGGCACCGTGGCATCGATGCGGGACCGAGGCGTGGAGTTCCTGGATACCCCGGACACCTACTACGACACCCTCGGCGAGTGGGTCGGCGACACCCGAGTTCCCGTCCAGACCCTGCGGGAACTGCGCATTTTGGCCGACCGAGACGAGGACGGCTACCTGCTGCAGGTTTTCACCAAGCCGGTGCAGGACCGGCCGACGGTATTCTTCGAGCTCATCGAGCGGCACGGCTCGCTGGGCTTCGGCAAGGGAAACTTCAAGGCCCTGTTCGAAGCCATCGAGCGCGAGCAAGCCCACCGCGGCAACCTGTGATGGCTTTCTACCGGCAGGCGGGCGCGATCCCGCGCAAGCGACACACCCAGCATCGCCGCCCCAACGGGTCGCTGTATTACGAGGAGCTCATCGGTGCCGAGGGCTTCTCCTCGGACTCCTCGCTGCTCTACCACGAGCAGATCCCGTCAGCGATCGTCGATGCCCGGCCGTGGGTGCTGCCCGACCACAGCACCACGCCCAACGAGCCGTTACTGCCTCGGCACCTGCGGCTGCACGATCTCTTCAACGGTCAGGAGCGCCACGATGTGGTGACCGGGCGGCGGCTGGTGCTTGGCAACGCCGACGTGCGGATCAGCTACGTCGTCGCAGACGACGCCTCGCCGCTGTACCGCAACGCCCTGGGCGACGAGTGCGTGTACGTCGAGTCCGGCTCGGCGACGGTCCAGACGGTGTTCGGACCGCTGCAGGTCGGGACGGGTGATTATGTCGTGCTGCCGCGCGCCACCACCCACCGGTGGGTGCCGAACTCCTCCGCTGAACCACTGCGTGCGTACTGCATTGAGGCCAACAGCCACATCACCCCACCACCGCGCTACCTGTCCCGGTTCGGGCAGTTCCTGGAACACGCCCCATACTGCGAACGGGACCTGCGGGGTCCCGGTGCACCGGTGGTGAACGACGGCGTCGACGTCGAGGTGCTGGTCAAGCACCGCGGCGTGGCAGGTGTCACCGGCACCGCGTACACCTACCCGCGGCACCCCTTCGACGTGGTGGGCTGGGCTGGCTGCCTCTACCCGTACGCGTTCAACGTCGCCGACTTCGAACCGATCACCGGGCGCATCCACCAGCCGCCGCCGGCGCACCAGGTCTTTACCGGCACCGGGTTCGTGATCTGCAATTTCGTACCCCGCAAGGTCGACTACCACCCGCTGGCGGTACCGGTGCCCTACTACCATTCCAACGTCGACTCCGACGAGGTCATGTTCTACTGCGGCGGTGACTATGAGGCGCGCAAGGGCAGCGGTATCGGTCCGGGCTCGGTCTCTCTGCATCCCGGTGGCCACACCCACGGCCCGCAGCCGGGGGCGATCGAACGCAGCCTCGGAGCGGAGTCCTTCGATGAGCTGGCGGTCATGGTGGACACCTTCCGCCCGCTGGAGCTGGCCGAGGGCGGCGTCGCCTGCGAGGACCCGGCGTACCCGTGGAGCTGGTCCGGCCGGTGCCCGACCGTTGGTGGCTCTTCAAGGGCTACCAACCCCCGGGTTGGTAGCCCTTGAAGAGCCACCAACCTGGGCAGGTGAGTAGCTGGACGGCCGTACCGCACGATCATCTCTTCAGCCTGCACACACTGCCTTACGGCGTCTTCGTTCTGGGGACAGATCGCGGTAAGTCAGCCCCGATAAGTGCAGTCTGTCTCCAGAACGCTGACGAAGCGCGAGTTGGGGTGGCAGTAGGGGATGCGATTCTGGATCTCACCACGGCCAGTGCGATACTGCTGCCTGAGCATGCCACGCTGTTTCGCGGCGGCAGTCTCGATGCGTTGCTGGCCGCCGGGCGCCGGACCTGGACTGCGATCCGGGCCACGGTGACGGGCTGGCTGACCGACGAGCGGCACGCCGAGATGCTGGCCCCATTGTTGGTGCCCGCCACCGACGTGACGATGCGGTTGCCGTTCACCGTCGCCGACTACGTCGACTTCTACTCCTGCGAGCAGCATGCGACCAATGTCGGACGGCTTTTCCGGCCCGGCCAGCCGCCGTTGCCGCCGAACTGGCGCCACCTGCCGATCGGTTACCACGGCCGGGCCGGCACCGTTGTCCACTCCGGGACACCGGTGACCAGGCCCAGCGGGCAGCGACGCCGCCCCGATGGCACGGTCACCTTCGGCCCGTCGACCGCACTGGATTTCGAGGCGGAGATCGGCTTCGTCGTCGGCATGCCCTCAATCCCCGGCCAGCCGGTGCCGCTGACCGGATTCGCCGACCATGTGTTCGGCGTGTGTCTGGTCAACGACTGGTCCGCCCGGGACATCCAGGCCTGGGAGTATGTCCCGCTCGGGCCGTTGCTCGGCAAGTCTTTCACCACCTCGATCTCCCCGTGGCTGGTCCCGCTGGATGCGCTGCGGGCCGCCCGGATCCGACCACCGGCCCGCGACCCTGCCCCACTGCCCTATCTCAACGACGCCGGCACCGAGCCGTGGGGGCTGGACATCACACTGGAGATCCAGCTCAACGGTCAGCTGGTCTCCCGCCCCCCGTTCGCCGGGATGTACTGGACGGCCGCGCAGCAGCTGGCGCACCTGACCAGCAACGGCGCCTGCCTGCGCACCGGTGATCTGTTCGCCTCCGGCACGGTCAGCGGGGCAGCGCCGGACCAGTGGGGCTCGCTACTCGAACTCACCTGGAACGGTTCAGCGCCACTGGCCCTGCCGGATGGCGCTACCCGCGGCTTCCTCGCCGACGGCGACGAGGTGTCGATCACCGCCACGGCACCCGGCCCGGAGGGCACCGTCATCGGCCTGGGCGAGGTCCGCGGGCGGATAAACCGCTCGTGAGTGCGTAACGGTGTTCCGGCACCCAACGCCACTCACGGGCACGCTAGCGTGCCTACCCATGACCGCCCCCCAGCCGTGGCCGGGAGCCGCCTACCCGCTGGGTGCCACCTACGACGGCGCAGGCACCAATTTCGCGCTGTTCTCCGAAGCGGCGGACCGGGTGGAGCTGTGTCTGTTCGACGGTGACGGCGCGGACAGGACCGAGGGACGGATCCGGTTGCCTGAGGTCGACGGGTTCGTCTGGCACGGGTACCTGCCCGGCGTCGGGCCCGGTGTGCACTACGGATACCGGGTGTACGGCCGGTACGAGCCCGCCGCCGGGCAACGGTGCAATCCGGCCAAACTGCTCATCGACCCATATGCCAAGGCGGTGTCCAGCCACGCGGTGCACTGGGACGAGGCGGTTTTCGGCTACCCCTTCACCGACCCGGACCAGCGCAACGACGACGACTCCGCCGGCTACGCGCCGAAATCGGTGGTGATCAACCCGTTCTTCGACTGGGCCGACGATCGGCACCCGCGTACCCCATACCACGAGACGGTGATCTACGAGGCGCACGTGCGTGGTCTGACCATCGCCCACCCCGAGATCCCCCCTGAGATGCGCGGCACCTACGCCGCCCTCGCGCATCCGGTGATGACCAATTACCTGACCGAGCTGGGCATCACAGCGGTGGAACTGATGCCGGTACACCAGTTCATCACCGACTACCACCTCGCTGAGAAGGGTCTGACCAACTACTGGGGTTACAACACCATCGCCTTCCTCGCTCCTCACAACGGCTACGCCGCGGCGGGCACCGTCGGGCTGCGGGCGCACGAGGTGGTCTCGCAGTTCAAGGCGATGGTCCGGGAGTTACATGCCACAGGCATCGAGGTGATCCTCGACGTGGTCTACAACCACACCGGCGAGGGCAACCACCTGGGGCCGACGCTGTCGATGCGTGGGGTCGACAACCCAGCCTACTACCGACTGGTCGAGGACGATCCGCGCTACTACACGGACTACACCGGCACTGGCAACTCCCTCAACGTGCGCCACCCGCACACCCTTCAGCTGATCATGGATTCACTACGGTACTGGGTCACCGACATGCACGTCGACGGCTTCCGCTTCGACCTCGCCTCGACGCTGGCCCGCGAGTTCTACGACGTGGACCGGCTGTCCACGTTCTTCGACCTAGTTCAGCAAGACCCGGTCGTCAGCCAGGTGAAACTGATCGCCGAGCCGTGGGACGTCGGGCCGGGCGGCTACCAGGTGGGCAAATTTCCGCCACTGTGGACCGAGTGGAACGGCAAGTATCGCGACACGGTGCGGGACTTCTGGCGCGGCCAACCCGGGACGCTGGGCGAGTTCGGTTCCCGGCTCACCGGCTCCTCCGACCTCTACCAAGCCGATGGCCGCCGGCCTTACGCGTCGATCAACTTCGTCACCGCGCACGACGGGTTCACCCTCACCGACCTGGTCTCTTACAACGACAAACACAACGAAGCCAACGGTGAGGACGGCCGCGACGGCGCCGACGACAACCGATCGTGGAACTGCGGGGTGGAGGGACCCACCGACGACCCCGCGGTGCTGGCCCTACGGGCCCGGCAGCGGCGCAACCTGCTGGCCACCCTGTTGCTGTCCCAGGGCATCCCGATGCTGCTGCACGGCGATGAACTCGGCCGCACCCAGCGCGGCAACAACAACGTGTACTGCCAGGACAACGAAGTGTCCTGGGTGGACTGGGGCGCAGTCGACGAGGAGCTGCGCACGTTCACCGCGGCGCTGATCGCGATGCGCCGCGAGCACCCGGTGTTCCGTCGCCGCCGGTTCTTCGCTGGCCGTCCGATCCGGGGCGGCGACGAACTGCGCGACATCGCGTGGTTCACCGAATCCGGGCGAGAGATGACCGGGCAGGACTGGGAAGTGGAGGTGTGTCAGTGCCTCACCGTGTTCCTCAACGGTGCGGCACTCCAGGACGCCGACGCCCGCGGCCGGCGGGTCACCGACAACTCCTTTCTGCTCTGCTTCAACGCCCACCATGAGGACATCCATGTGCAGCTACCCGGCAACGGCTACGGGCACCAGTGGACCGTCGTGCTGGACACCGCAACCGGGGAACCACCGGGCCACCGCGGTGTCACCGCCGTGGGCAAGGACAAGATCACCGTGATCGCGCGCTCGCTGACAGTTCTGGAGCGCACCGGATGACTCCATCCTCGACCTACCGGCTGCAGTTCGGCCCAGGCCTGACCTTCACCGACGCCGCTGCTGTGGTGCCCTACCTGGCGTCGCTGGGCGCCGGCGCGGTGTACGCCTCCCCGCTGTTGCAGGCGATGCCGGGATCCCAGCACGGCTACGACGTGGCCGACCCAGGTCGGGTGTCCGAGGTGCTCGGTGGGGAGCCCGGCAGGCGGGTACTGGCGGCCGCCGTTCGTGAACACGGGCTGGCGTTGGTGGTGGACATCGTGCCCAACCACCTCGGGATCGCCCACCCGCGAGCGAACCCGGCCTGGTGGGATGTATTGCGCAACGGGCCGTCGTCGCGTTTCGCCCGGTGGTTCGACATCACCGGCTGGCCGCTGCGCCTGCCGGTGCTCGCCGACACGCCCGAGGCACGCGACGATCTGTTCGTCAGCCTGTGCTACCACGAGCACGCCTTCCCGCTGGCGACCAGCAATGCCCAGCAGGTGCACGAGGCACAGCACTACCGGCTGGTCTCCTGGCGGGCGGACGTGGGTTACCGGCGGTTCTTCGCGGTGAGCGAGCTGGCCGCGGTCCGGGTGGAGGACCCCGAGATCTTCGCCGCCACCCATGGTGAGGTGCTGCGCTGGGTCGCCGAGGGGGATGTCGACGGCCTGCGGGTGGACCATCCCGACGGCCTCACCGACCCCCCTGGCTACCTGCACCGGCTGCGCGAACACGCTCCCGACGCCTGGATCGTCGTGGAGAAGATCCTCGAACCCGGTGAAGAGCTGCCCGGCTCGTGGCCGGTCGAGGGCACCACCGGCTACGACGCGCTGGCCGAGGTCGACGGAGTCCTCATCGACCCCGCTGGCGAAGCGGCGTTCACCGCGCTGGACACCGAGCTGACCGGGGTGCAGACCACCTGGCCCCACCTGGTGCACGACTGCAAGCTCGACGTAGCCACCAGCATGCTCGGCGCGGAACTGCGCCGCCTAGCCGCACTGGCCGCTGGCACCCCCGACGTAGCGGAAGCCCTGGCCGAGGTACTGGCCTGCTTCCCGGTGTACCGGTCCTACCTGCCGGGCGGGGTCGAACATCTGGATCAGGCGCTGGCGTCCGCCCGGCATCGGCGTCCCGATCTGGCCGCGACGCTGGAGGCGCTGTCGCCCCGGCTACGGGATCCAGATGACGAGCTCGCGGTCCGGTTCCAGCAGACCTCCGGCGCCGTGATGGCCAAGGGGGTAGAGGACACCGCCTACTACCGCTGGACCCGGTTCCTCGCGCTCAACGAGGTGGGCGGGGACCCGGCCCGCTTTGGACTCGACGTCGACGCCTTCCACGCCGCGTTGACCCGCCGTGAGGAACTCGCCCCGCACGGGATGACCACGCTGTCCACCCATGACACGAAGCGCTCAGGTGATGTGCGGGCCCGGTTGGCGGTGCTCGCCGAGCTGCCGGCGCTGTGGGCGGACGCTGTTCGGGAGTTCACCGATCTGGCCAACGCGGCCGGTGCCACCGTGCCCGATCCGGCGCTGGGCCACCTGCTCTGGCAGACCCTGGTCGGGGCCTGGCCACTGACCCCGGACCGGCTGCACACCTACCTGGAGAAGGCGATGCGGGAGGCCCAAACCCGCACCAGCTGGACCGACCCGGACGAGGCGTTTGAGACCGCCATGCACGCCGTCGCCGATGCCGCGCTGGACAACCCCGCGCTGCGCGCCGCAGTGGCCCGGGTGGCAGCCCGGATCATCTCAGCCGGCCGATCGAACTCGCTGTCCGCGGTGCTGCTGCAGCTGGCGATGCCCGGCATTCCGGATACCTACCAGGGCGGCGAGTTGTGGGATCTGTCGCTGGTGGACCCGGACAACCGCCGCCCGGTGGACTTCAGTGCGCGGGC
>DATEMN010000457.1:0-3286 GCA_035275565.1 Pseudonocardiaceae bacterium
CACCGCAGCCGCCGCCGCGGGCACGAGCTCCATCGTGCCGGTCGTCGGCTGGATCGTGGCCGGGGTAATCGTCCTGGGCATTGTTGGCTACCTGGTCTACCGGCACTACTCGACGTCGGTCGCCGTCCCGGCAGGGGGACGACCCGAACGGATCGACGCGCCGGGCGCGGGCGGAACCGGTCCGCGCTTGTTGCCGGGCGCACCGGGTGCCGGCCCGATGTTGCTGCCCGGAAGGCGGGACACCGGGCCGATCTCGCTGCCCGGCGCGACGACCCCCGGTCCGATGTCCCTCCCCGGAGCGCCCCGGTCCGAAGGTCCGCTACTGGCCTCGCGCCTGCCCACCCACCGAACCGACTTCCCCACCCGCGACGCCGCACACGCCAGGGCCGAGCAACTCGCCCGGACCATCGTCAACGGCGAGCTGGAAGTCATTGAACGGGCCGAGATCTACGGGACGCCCGAGGAACTTGGCTTCGTCGTCTACTATCGGCGCCACGGGTCGACGGCGGAAATGCGCGGGTCCGAACCCCGAGGCAACATCGTCTGCATCGTCGAGCACACGTCGGACCCGAGTCAGCCACCGCACTTCCACGTCGTCCGGCCACCCGTAGAAGGCGCCCGGATCGAGCACGGCGGCCTCTACATGCCGCTGTTCTCCGGGACGCCCGACGAGCACCTGACCGTCAACCCGGCGGGAGCACCGACGGTTACGGGGCGGTGAGGGCGCGATCAGCATGCCCTGGTCAATGTCCGCCACCCCTAACGTCACTGCCGCTGTGGCTGCAATCGCCGCAATCGTCTCGGGTCGCTGGCCTGCGAAGCGCCGTGTCTGAAGGGCTAGGCCAGCCCGGCCCCAGCCGCCCACTACTCGGGCGCGTATTGACACAGACAACAGCCGTCGCCGAGCACCGGTGAAAGCCGATCAACACCGATCAGCATGCGAACGGTCCTCGCCCCGTTTTCGCTGTGACCGGCCGTTTCGCCTAGTGAGGTAGGCCCTCCGTGACTAGTCAGGTGTCGGGCGGAGTGTCGAGTTGATCTCTGCCGCAGGATGTCGATCATGGTGGTGTGTCTGCGCGGCGTCCGTCCTATGAGGATTTGGTGGCGCTTGTTGTCCAACAGGCTGAGCAGATCGAGCAGTTGCAGGCGATAGTCGATGCCCTGCGGGCCGAAGTCGTCGGTTTGAAGCAGCAGCTGGAACGCACTGTTGCATCAGCGGATCATCGCGATCGGGCAGGCTGGGCTGATGCGTCCTCGCCCTGCTCGAGTGTCCGCGCCGAGGTCTGGCTTCGCCGGTTTCCGCTTCCCACCGGACGTGATCACGGTCGCGGTGCGTTGGTACCTGCGCTACGGGCTCTCCTATCGCGACGTGGAGGAGCTGCTAGTGATGACCGAGCCGGACCAGCTCGCCCTGCACACGGCACCGTCAACTTGCTGGACTGCCTGGAGCGCATGGGCATGGTTGGATCGGGCCGCGGGCGGATCTCCGGTGCGGTCGGTCAGGCGGCGGTGGTCGTGCCCGTGACCTCGTTCCAGGCGGTGAACCGGACGGTCATTTCGCGGCGGTATTCGTTGGCGCGCAGCTAGTGACGGCCTGGTCGAAAGTGCGGCGATATCCCACTGAACGCGGACAGAAACCGTTGTGCATGCCCGGCTGAGGTGAACCTTTTCATCGCTCGTTCCCGCGCCCGGGTCGGTTGATGCGAATTCTTCGCCCGGTTGTTGAGATACTGTGACCGGCGGTGTTCCACCGACGGAAGAACCCGGCGTCGCGCCGCGGGGTAGCTGGCGAGCTTGTCGGTGACCAGTACCCGAGGCACGTACCGCCATCCGGTGAGCAACTTACGAAAGAACCTGGTCGCGGCCGTGGTATCTCGCCGGGAGGTGACCAAAATGTCCAGAACATTCCCGTCCTGGTCCGCTGCCCGCCACAAGTAGTGACACTTACCGTTGATCTTGATGAACACCTCGTCAAGGTGCCACTTATCCCCGGGGCGTGGCCGTCGGCGGCGCAACTCGTTGGCGTAGGTCTGGCCGAACTTGTAGCACCATTGCCGGATCGTCTCGTGGGAGACCACGACACCCCGTTCCAGCATCATCTCCTCGACCTCCCGGAAGCTGAGCGGGAACCGGTGGTAGAGCCAGACACAGTGACTGATGATCTCCGCCGGGAAGCGAAACCCCTTGTAGGACGGCGCACCGACGGTCACCAGACCTCCTCACCCCAGAAGCAAGCCGTCGATCATCCCAGCCACGCAGATCACGAAGTTGACGGTGCCCGCTGAGGTGTGCTGCGTGGCAGGTTCAGGTCTGGGTTTGATGAGCTGGTAGATCTCGCGGGCGACGTAGCGTTTCAGGCAGCGCATCGCTTCGCGGTGGGTCTTGCCTTCAGTGATGCGGCGTTGGAGGTAGTTGCGGCTGCGGGCCTCCCAGCGCAGCCGGGACAAGACGATGGTGTGCAGGGCGGAGTTGGCTTGTCGATCGCCGCCACGGTTGAGCCGGTGGCGTTGGGTCTTGCCCGAGGACGCCTCGATGGGGCTGACCCCGCATAGGGCGGCAAAGGATGCCTCGTTGTGGAGTCGTTCGGGGTTGTCGCCGGCGGCGATGAGCAGCGCGGCGGCGGTGTCTGGTCCGACCCCGTTGCGCTCGATCAGCTGCGGGGCGTGGATGGTGAGCGCCTGGGTGATCCGTTGCTTGAGGTCATTGATCTGGTCGGTGAGGTCAAGGATCCGGCGGGCCAATAGCTGCAGTGTGTACGCCGCGGCGGTGGCGATGTCGCCGGGCGCGTCGGTGGGCAGTTGTGCGCACTGGCGAATGAGCCTGGGGTTGCTCAGCCCGGCCAAGGAGTCGCGCAGCAGGGGGTCAGCGCTGATGAGCACGGCCTTGAGTTGGTTGATCGCCTGGGTGCGCGACTTGACCGCCGATGCCTTGGCCAGCTTGAACATGCGGACCATCTCCACCGGCCCGTTATTGCTCTTCGCGGTCGCGGTGGCCTGACCGGACAGCACCGCCCGAGCGGCGGCCTCGGCGTCGATGGCGTCGGTCTTGCCGCGCCGGCGACGGCTGGCCTTGTCGGGCTGGTTGACCTCGACGACCTCAACATGTGCAGCCCGCAGGTGACGGGTCAATGCTGCCCCGTAGGAGCCGGTGCACTCCACCCCAGCCCGACGCAGCACACCGAACCCCGCTGCCCAGACCAGCAACTGCTGATAACCGGCAGCGGTCGTCGGGAAGCTGGTGGTGCCCAGCAGCCTTCCCAGTGTGTTGATCACCGCTGCGACGTGAA
>DATEMN010000458.1:0-25453 GCA_035275565.1 Pseudonocardiaceae bacterium
ATGATCCGGGAGTTCGCGCCGGCGCTCGCCAGGAACGGCGGGGGCGCGATCGTCAACGTCCTCTCCGCCATGTCGTGGTTCGGGGGCAAGGGCGCCAATGCCTACCACCTGACCAAGGCCGCCGCCTGGGCCATGACCAACGGCGTCCGCCTGGAGCTCGCCGAGCAGGGCACGCTCGTCACAGCGGTACACCTCGGCCTGGCCGACACCGACATGGCGGCGGGCTGGCCCGTGGACAAGATCGCTCCGTCGGACCTGGCCGATGCGGCGCTCGACGGTGTCGAGGCGGGCTCCGCCGAGGTTCTCGCCGACCAATGGAGTCGGGACGTCAAGTCCCGGCTGCCGCTGACGCCGGAAGAGTTCAACGCCGCGATGGACCGCGCCCTGGCGGCGCTGATGGCGGCCTGAGGGGCCCTCGGGCCGCGCTGACTTCGGTGTGTTGCTTCTTACGGTCGGTCAATTAATGCTCCGTCCGCAGTTGTGGATCTTCATGTTGTGGCCTCGCGTCGGCTAGTGGCAGTCGCGGGCGCGGGCCTGGTGTCGGCGACGCCATAGGGACCAGCGCAGGCGATGGTCGCGTTGGTCGTTCGGGTATGCGGCGGGCAGGGCGAATAGTCGCTGTATCTCGTTGCAGGTGAGGGGGATGAGTCCGGCGGGGGCGGGGTGTTCGCGGTGCTCGTCGGCACGGTTGACAGCCAGGAAGGCGTGGGCGACCATCGCGAGGGTCACCCAGCGCAGCCAGGGAGTGTGGCGGCGGACCTGGTGCTCGTCCAGGCCGGCGAGGCCCTTGCCGGCCTGGAAGGTCTCCTCGACCCTCCAGCGGGTTCCGGCGACGCGGACCAGAGCGGGCAGCGGTACCGGCCGCGGGCTGAAACAATCGCGGACCGCGTCCGCGTCCCACTTGGCCCGCTCCAACAGATGCTGCATGCCATCCGGCGTGGCCTCACCGGCCCACTCCGCGATCGTCCAGCAGTTCTTGCGGGGCAGATCAGCCAGCAGTCCGCGAACGAACTTCCCTGCCCGACGCCGGGGTTCAGAACGGGCGAACCGCCCGGCTATGCGCTCCATCAGCCCCTCGAACTCCTCGTCCCAACGGGCAGGGCCTCTGCTGTGGCCTACGGCCACCGTCTGATCTTCTGTCCTCACACCCGATGATCACCGGTGGTGATACCCGTCAGCCCCGCCTCACCTTCCAAGATCCACAACTAATGGAGTACTAGTAGGAAGGGCGAAGGCGACCCCAAAGTCACAGCCGCGCAGACCACTTGCCCCTGGCCAGGCGGGTCTCGCCGTCTGGGGTAATGAGCACGTTGGCGCCTCTGAGGGGCAGCTCGCCGTGCTGGAGCCAGTAAGCACGGATCTCATCCATGACGTCCCACAGGCGCTGTGGCCCGCTTTGGTGCACGGTCGGCTGTTCATCGCCATGGGCCGTCGCCCTCGCCCATGAGCCGTCTTCATGCGCGAGCCACGTGGTTCGCCGCTCTGCGGTCTCCTCGTAGCCGTAGAGGATTCCGGGCACGGTGATGTCGAGCATCGAGGCGAGGTCCCAGGCCTGTTCGACATCGATGACCGGATAGGGGCCGGTGGTGATCATCTCTCCGACCGCCGTTCGTGCCCGGTCGACAAGTCCGTAGGGCAGCGGCGGGAAGTCGTCGCCCTGGCGGGTGCGCATGAAGCCGGCCCGGTCCCATTCCACGCGCCCGACGGCGCAGCCATCACTGCGCTTGTCCGCGGTCACGATCAGCGAAGTGCCGCCGATCGTGGTCACCAGCCGCCCGCTCGGCTTGAGCGCGGCAAGCCAGCTGGAGGGGACCGGCCGGACGCCGACGGTTGCGACGATCCGGTCGTAGGTTCCAGGCAGGTCCCCCGTGGCATCGAGCGCCTCGACCTTAGGGTGCAAATGGAGGCGCTCCAAGCGCTGTCGTGCTGCGCCTACGAGGTAGGAGTCCACGTCCACGCTGGTAATGCGCTGGTCACCGAACCGGTGAGCGGCCAGGGCCGCTCCGTACCCGGACCCGGTACCGACGTCCAGCAACTCGTCACGGTCGTCGAGGCGGGCGTGCTGGAACATCCGCACGAGCAGGCTCGGGAGCGTCGCCGAGGACGTGGGCAGGCCCTTCGGATGGTCGCCCGGTTGCGCGTGGTCGGCATGCAGAGGCCCGACTCGCGTGATCAGCGACCTGTCCTTGTAGGCGGCCGCGAACCAGGGACGCGCGTCATCCGTGCCTCGTCGGAGTGTCCAGCCTTCCTCCGTGCGTTCCCACCAGCGGGGGACGAACTGGTGGCGAGGCACCGATGCCACGTGGCCGCGCCACCGTGAGGTGTGGTGGGTGACGTGTGCCGCGAGGGCAGCGGCGTGCGGCTGCCAGTTCATGCCCAGAAATCGTACGCGGGATCGCAGGCTTCGGTGTTGGCGGGATCGCAGTCACCGGAGTCGTCCGGCGTGCATCCCCCTCCGGTGGCAACCGGAACCATGCGGCGCGCCTCCGCCCAGCGCGGTCCGGCGAGGATCGCCTGCAGCGGCTGTTCCTTCACGTTCCCAGCGGACAGGAAGCGGCTGAGGATGCATCCGTAGACCTCGCCGTCCGGGGAAATGGCGACGCGATGGCGGAAGCAATGGCCGCACAATTCGTCGGTGCTCGGCACAGTCGACAAGCGCTCTGCTGCGCGGCCCACCTTCCGTTCGCCGTCCACCTGGATTCGGGTGACGCCCAGGGCTCGCAGCTCGGCTTCGGCGCCCTCGACACGCTGCCCGTCGACGACGCGCACGATCCCGACGCGCAGCGGGATGCCGCGCTCCAGCGCCGCGGCGATGTTGGCGCGGATACGGGCATGAGTTCCGCGGCCGCCTGTGATCTGGTCGTGCTCGGTCGCATCGTCGCTGTAGTAGCTGGTGGCCAGACGTACGCCGTCCTGGGACAAGGCCTCCCACAGGGCGGGACGGACATGGACCAGGTTGGAGTACACCTCGACAGTAAGACCGCGCGAACGGGCCAAGGCAGTCAGTTCAACAAGCCGCGGGTAGAGCGTCGGCTCGCCTCCGATGAACTGGATGCCGCGGATGCCGAGTTCGCCGATCGAGTGGATGACCTTCACCCAGTCTTCGTGGGTCATGGTGCCTGTCCTGGCTGTTGGACCGGAGTCGGTGCAGCAGTGCAGGCACCGCTGCTGACAGCGGCCGGTCAGCTCGCATTCGACCGACAGGATGCCGTCGGCGGGGGATGCAGGGCCCGCAGACGCATAAACGGCAGTGCTCATGACTGAGATCTCCCGGTGTGAGAAGGGAACATCTGGGCCCCGCCCCGGCCGCGGAGCGAGGCCTGGCCGGGGCGGGAGTTGTGGGTCTACGGCGCCTCGAGCATCGCCTTGTGCTCGAGGAGCGCCTCGACAGACATGGCAACCTCTCGTGCGTACGCGGCCTCGCTCAGCGGTGTGCGGCCCGGAGCCTGGCACAGGCGCCGTTCCGCCTCTTCCACGCCGGCGATGGCAGCCTCGCGGACGGCCGTCTCAACACCCGGTTGCCTGCATCGGTAATCGATCTCCCGGATCAGCGCCCTCAAGTAGCCGCGCAGATCACGCGCCAAACTCAACACCGTTTGACGGTCTGGGAGTTCGCTGTCATCGGCGATCAAGCATCGGGTTGCTGACAGCATCAGGACCGGGCTCGCTGCAACGGCAACGGCCTCCTCCAGTGCCTGCTTCAACATTGCGGCCTGGGTGAAGCCGCATTTCGGGGGAACGAGCCAGTACGGCCCTGGAGGCGAGTCCTTGTCTGCGGGCGGCAGGACGACGTACGCATTCGCGCCGAGCGGGCGCGTATGGGGAACGTCCCAACCTTCCGTACTACCGGCGGGAAGCAGGAAGTAGAGGAGCGGCTCCGCGCATGCGGGATCAACGGCAACGGCTCCGGGCCGCGCGATCCGTCCTATGGCCTGTACTCCGAGATAGCGGCCGACCCGAACCGCGTCCCACTCGACACCGGCTGGCGTCAGCCGCATACCGGTGACCCAAGTGAGATCTCCTACACCGCTGATCATGATTCCCGTCCTTCATCGCTGTGCGGTGAAGGTAGGAGAAGACCAACCGGGCGCCCCGAACTGAGAGTTCGGGTGAACTGTGGGACCGGGTCACACGAGTTGGAGCCGTTGGGCGAGCCCCGTGACCTGGCGACGGAAGATGGGACGGACTCGTCTGTGCAGGTCCAAGACCATGCCGCGGGCGAGCGCGCTGCGCGCCAGGTCTTCAGGGGCGATCTCTTCAAGGTCGAGGAGGTGCACAAGCACCGCGGCGTCCTCCCGGCGCAGGTCATGACACCGAGTCAGTTCCAGCCCGAACGTGAACTGGCGTTCCCGGCTGGGCAGTCGACTGGTGTTGATCTGATCGGCGACCCTGAGCCCTTCAGCGGCTTCGCCCGCGAGCATCTCGATGCTCATGGCGTGCATCTCGACGTTGGTCGGCCCGAAGACGGTCCAGTGGACATTCCCCTCACCGACCTGCCGGGCAAGCGGGGCAGCGCGCTCCTCAAGTCGCTGTCGGGCCTCCCACCAGCGGCGCCGGCGGGCATCGGATACGACCGCAACGAGCTCGAGAGCGCCTTCAACTGCCCTGCTCTCGACCGTGCTTGGCGCCTGCCGAAGTTGTTGCACAGCTGCGAGGGCGACGTCCTTGGCCTCGTCGACTCCGCCTGGATCGTCGTGGGACAGGAGGACATGCCCAAGGTTCCATTTCGCAGCCGCGATGCGCACCGGGTCGTCGGCGCCCTCAGCGGCGCGGATCGCCCGATCGGCGACCATCAGCGAAAGGTCGAGCCGCCCCGTCCGACGGCAATACGAACGCAGCAGACCGTACAAGTCGGCCGCCAACCGTAGAACTTCGCGCCGTTCCGCAGCATCGCACCCCGTCCGGTGTATCCGCACGGCGAGCTCGACGTCGCAGATCAGATTTGGCAGGACGTCTGCGGCTTCGGTGAATCGGGTTCGTGAGGACTGCCATATCCTCCAGGCCTGATTCACGCGCTCCCGCAGTTCGGCAGCTCCGAGGGGCGGATTGTCCCGCGGCGTCCCGCACCCCATGAGTGCGCGAGCCACAGCAGGCGCAGCCGTGAGCGGCGCCCGGTCGTGCTCTACCGGTTCCTCGGCCAGCAGCGCGGCGACAGGGACTCCGAGCTCGGCGGCAAGCCGGGACAGGACACGGGCAGAGGGAATCTTCGTCCCGGCTTCGATCTGCTGGAGGTAGCGCTCGGTGATGCCGCACAGGCCAGCCACGGCGGCCTGTGAGCGATTGCCATTCTTGCGCCGGTAGTACTTGACTCGGGCACCAACCGGCAGTCTCGCCGGATTCACTGTTCAGCCCCTTCCGCGACCGCGGCTCCTACAGTCAGCGTAGAGCGAGCGGAGCGTGCTGGAGCGCAATCCGTGCATCAGAGCATGACGGCTTGTTACCGGCGGTGGACGGGAAGTTGAGGCGCTTCATGGCATGGCTGGTCCTCTGGGACATCGACCACACCTTGATCGATACGCGCGGTGTGGGCCGTGAGTTGTCGGCCTCGGCCTTCGAGCGCGCCACGGGCCGGCCCATGCGCGAGCAGGCAAAGATCGACGGAATTACGGAGCCCGTCATCTTCCGCGAGACGGCGAAGCTGCACGGTCTGGTGACCGCCCGTCCGGACTTCGAGCGTTTCGCGGAGGCACTGGCCGACGAGCACGTCAGGCGCGCCGAAGATCTCCGAGCACGGGGCCAGGCGCTTCCTGGGGCCGCGGCCGCCTTGGACGCCCTCGATGCCGCCGGCCTCCAGCAAACTGTCGTTTCCGGGAACATCCGACCCGCCGCCGAGATCAAGCTCCGGGTCTTCGGACTCGACCGCCACATCCGCTGGGACCTGGGCGCGTACGGCGAGGACGACGACACGCGAGCCGAACTCGTCCGGCTGTCCCTCCAACGCGCCGGCGCCACCGCCGCGGACTCCGTCCTGATCGGTGACACGCCAGCCGATGTGGAGGGCGCGCATGCCAACGGTGTGCGGGTGATCGCGGTCGCGTCGGGCCGTAGCGACGAAGCGACCCTTCGTGGCACAAGAGCGGAAGCCGTACTGCCGGATCTGCGAGACACCGAACTTCTAGTGAAACTCGTCCGTGGAGACGACCGACGATCTGCTTGACGACTTGTCATCGTCGGATCAAGCGGTGGCGGACCTTCCAGCCCGGCGATCAAGAGCGTTCCCCGCACCCCGACACCCTCTGGACCACGTGGCCGTCCGGCGACCACAAAGCCGACCACCGGGCGCGCACTCCTGCTCGCGTTCGCCGCCCACCGGGACGGCCCGGCGTTCCTGTCCTCCGTCAAGGTCCTCGGCGAAGGCATCGACACCCGCGAGTGCGACACCGTGTTCTTCGCCGACGTCCACGGCTCCATGCCCGACCTCGTCCAGGCCGTCGGTCGCGCCCTGTGTGTGCACCCCGGCGAAGGCAACATCGCCGTCCCCGTCCTCCTCGGCGCCGGCGAATCCCCCGACGAACTGCCCACCTCCCCGCCTACGCGCCGCTGGCCAAGCTGCTGACCGCGCTATGCGCCCACGACTCCCGCATCATCGAAGCCCTCGCCACTCCAAGCACCCCATCCCGCCCCTCCCCCGCCACCGAGCCGGACGGCGACACCGAGCCGGCCGACGACGCCCAGGACGACACGGAGGAGGACGACAACGGCGACCACGAGGCCAGCCAGGGGCTGCTCTCCTTCTCCACCGCCCACAACCCCCGCCAGATCGCCGCGTTCATCGGCATGCGCGTCCTCAACCCGGAGAAAGTGCACTGGCGTCGCGGCATCCAGGCCGCCACCCGCTTCCTCGCGGAGCACGGCGACCTGCGTGTCCCGTACGGCTACCGCACCCCCGCCGACTGGTCCCCCGCCCATTACCCGCTCGAGTGGCTGGCCACTCAGGCCCGCGCTTGGAACGGCTTGGTCAGCGACTTAGCGACGCTTGAACTGGCATCCACTCCGCCGGGCCCGTAGAAGGGGTTCATTCACGCCGACTCAGGAACGCCTTGGCGGAGCGGCACTGTCCGTTCCGGATGCGACTGACGGGCTATGCACCCTTCAGGCCAGACACATCACCAGAGGGCGTCAGGTGGGCGTGTAAGCCAGCGTACGCCCGCCCCCGACGCCGTCGTCAGACCCAGCAGCGTTGAGCCCGCTACGAGCCACGTGGGGTCTTCGTCTTGGAGTTCCGACCAGACTACGAAATCCACAAAAGTGGCATAGGGGTATTAGTTCCATAAACCACACCGCGGGGAGGCACCGAATGAAGCCCTTCCCTCTCGCCCTCGTTGCAGCGGCCCTCGCTGTAGGTCTCGTAGCCTGTGGCGGCAGTTCTCCCAGCACCACGCCGACCACCTCGTCGTCGATTCCGACGCCGGATACGGCGAGCCCCCCGCCACCGTCTGCCTTGCCCTCAGTTCCTGGCCAGCAGAGCGCCACGCTCGGGCAGCCATTCCAAGTCACGTCGGACAACACCACGCTCTCGGTCACCGTGGATCAGGTGAAGTGCGGTCCCCTGGATCGCAAGATCATGACTGCCTACTATCAGTCGATCGGGGAGCAACCCCAGATCCCGTCGCCAGATCGTGGCAACAAGTGGTGCATCCTCACCGCTCACGCCAAGAACATCGGGCACGTTCCGCTCACCGCGTGGTCGGCCGATGTCGCGATCTTGAACGCGGGACAGGACTCCTACAACGCCGATACCGGCTCCACCATTGAGCAGGCGTACGAAGACACCTCCAACGGCCGCGGACCCGAATACGGACTCAACCCCAATGCCAGCGGCCCCGATTACGCCGTCTACCAAATCCCGACGACGGCCACTCCCACCGCCGTGACCGTTCCAACGAGCGACAACGGCGGCTCCGCGATCGTCACGCTGGGCGGGTAGCGGCCGCTGTTCCGGCGTCTCAGGGCAGTGTCCCCGCCCCTCTGCAGCTGATCCACCGAAAGACCTGACCCATGACTCAGACCCCATCCCCGCAGTGGGAGCCCCGCCCGGAGAGCACAAGCACTCCCGAGACGAAGAAGCGGCGCACGACTTCCCCTGGGTCTTCCTCGCCGTGCAGGTGATCTTCATCGTGTGGATCATCTTGGGCATCAACAGCGCAGGCGACTCGAACGACTGCTCTGGCCTGACCGGAGACGCTCTCAAGGCATGCCGAGATGCTGGGGACGTTGGAACCACCATCGGTGTTGGACTGGTCATCGGCCTGTGGGCTGCGGTCGACATCATCCTGGGCATCTCGTACCTGGTCTTCCGGCTGGGCCGCCGAGAACGGTCATGACCGCAACCTCTCGACATGAGCACGATCGAGGTGCGGGGGAAGGGGGCTGAGAGCGAGACCGCCGCCCCGGTGCGCTTCCAGCTGGAGCAGCGCAGATCGCGGGTGATATGTCGGCGTACGTGCCATGCCGACAGAAGGACTGTGCTGCCCCGATCAGTCGGTAAGATCACCTGATCGGGGCGAAGTTGCCCTTGAGGGGTGGGAGGGGCAGCCAATGCAGGCGCCGCGGATTCATCCGGGGGCGTACGGGGCCCTCATCGAGGCGCTGGCCTCCATCTACTGGTACAAGAAGGACCTCAAGAAGTTCATCCAGACTCGCGCGGCAGAGCACCCGGAGCTGCTGGTCGGCCTCGACTTCGACGGCTACAAGCGCGTCTTCGCCGAGGAGTTCGTCGACCGCCTCATGGCTGACGAGGAGCACAGTACCGCGACCTCACCTTGACGATCATGCTCGAAGTGGCGCAGATGGACAGCTTCCCCAGCCTCAAGCGCCACCCTGACGCGGCGACTCTGCTGCCGGCAGCGCAGGAAGCGGTGGCAGCGCTCGGTACCTGGACCGACAAGTACCAGGGTCTCGTCGAGGAACGCGAAGCCCTGGCCGCCGAGCTGGCCGCCCGCCGTGCGCAGATTGAGGTCCAACAAGGCTTCGCCGGCAAGCTCGCAGCGCTCAAGGATCAGTGTGACGAGGATTTTTAGTTGGCACAAAAGAGGGATAGTTGGCACCAAGATCACGGGCGTTCTCACAGGTGACGGCGCATCACCTCGATGCACGTGGCCCGGGCCGCGTTCGATTGGTCCCGGGGGTAGGGGACTCCGAGGTTCATGCCGCTGTCGGTGGTGATCGGCGGCTGGTCCCAGGCAAGACTCATCTGTGCGCCGGCCTCCGCTCGCGCCGTGGCCACGAGGGTCGCGTAGGGGCCCGCGACGGCTGATGCCTCGATCTGGAGCCACGCCTGGTGGAAAGCCATGCGGGCCAGCAAGCCGCTGATCTCGTCGGTGAGTTGTTGTCGTACGGCGGACGAGGATTTGGGGCGGCGCCGTATGCGGTACGGCATCTCCAGGTATTCCTCGACCGCGGTCAGCGCTTCGGCGAAGGTCTTGGCACGGCGCTCCTTGCGAACGGCCCGTTGGTTGAGGGCGTACGTCAGGAAGGCGCCGAAGAGGGCGATGAAGGGGACGATCAGGGCCGCGGTCTGGGCCCAGGTCCAGCCGCCGTCCGTCGCTTGTGCCGTCGCGATGACCGCCACGCACCACCCTCCGGCATGCCGTGAGGCGCATCCTCCACCAGCCACTGGCCGCCCTGCTCACCGCCGGTGAGCCGCCAGTAGTGTTCGAGGAACAAGTGTGTGCGGACTATCTCGATGAGGTCCAGCAGCCCTTTCGAACTCGTCCACCGTCGTTCTTCCGGATCGAGCGGATACCAGAGGCAGAGGGCGTCGTCGCGGGAGTACCGGTGCTTTGACGGAGCTCCCGGTTTGGCGTGGACCCGGGGGAAGTCCTTGGGTAGTTGGCCGTAGGTCGGGTAGGGCGGGTTCTCGTAGAAGCGGATCCGGACGTCGATCGGGTAGGGCTCGCCTATGACATCGAGTCCGGAGAGTGCGTAGGTCAGGGAGTCGCGGCGATAGGAGTGACGGAGATCGTCACCGAAGTGCCGTCGAGCGTCGCGTTCGAGCGGGGCCCACCAGACGGGCTGGGCCCCGTACCAGACCGACATGGCCTCAGACTCCCCAGGCCCGGGGCCTCGTCGACGTGATGAGACCGGCGGCGAGCCCGAGTCCGGTAGTCGCCGTACTGCCCGAGCGGACGGTCCTCGCGAGGCGATCGGCTTCCTCCTCGGTACCGTCCGCGTCCGGTACGAGATCCGGGAGGACCTGGTGCAGCGCGTGCTGTGCGCTGAGTGGTCGTCCGGCCTTCTCGTGCTCGATTGCGAGGTCGACGTAATTCCTGGCGGTGCAGAGCCTCTTGTGCACTTCGCGGCGCGGCATGTTGAGCGGGATCGGACCGGCCACATCGGCCGGGTCGGGCGTTGGGCCCTTGTCGATCTCGTCCGCCGCGTAGGTGAAGAAGACCTGCAGCGCGTTGATGAGCGGCATGGGCTCGTCGAGGCAGCCAAGGCACAGAGCCTTGATGTTCCAGGAGCACATGGGCTTGCTGTGGGTGCCGTTCCAGTGCTTCAGCAGTCGGACCGTTCGCGCGAAGACGACCTTCGTGTCCTCGATGGCCTGGAGCACCATCCGGGTGTGGGTGATCGGGTCGGCGCGGTCCCACTGGGCCGCGATCTTCGTGTTCGGGATGTACAGCCCGCGGCCTGACGGGTGCGGGATCGCGGTCATCACATCCGCGGTGAAGTCGGCTTGTCCCGGCGTGACCGGGTCGCCGAAGCGTACGAGGACGGCGCGACGGCGGCCTTCTACTTCGATGGTGAGCTTGGGGAACTCGTGCTCGAGATCCTCGCGGATCGCGTCGCGGACGATCTCCATCAGGGGGCGGGCGCTCTTCATGTCCGGGCCGTAGGGCTCGGCGTCCTCCTTCGCGAGGACGACTCCGAGGTCGACGTCGGTCAGGGGCGTGTTGGCGTCGCCGTGCGCGACGCTCCCGTTGAAGTAGGTGGTTGAGCCGGGGAAGGCCCGGCGTGCGGACGCGGCCAGGAGTCGGCGGCGGCGCTTGGCCTCGTCGAGTTCCTTGTCGGTCACCTGGATCTTGCGGCGTCCTTCGGCAAGGAGCAGCGCAAGGGACTCTTTTCGAACCATCGGTACCTCTCTGTACTCAGGCCCCCCACTTCCAGTCTAGGCAACCATATGCATTCCAGTTTGGGCAACAGTGTTTGTGAGACTGGAACTGCGGGCGTGGGTGCGAGAGGATGCGAACAGATGGACGAGTTCTACGAGGCGTTCGGAGAGCGGGTCCGGAAGGCGCGTGCTGCCCTAGGGATGAACCAGCAGGAGTTGGGGAGTGCCGTGGGGCTGAATCGCACCTCGATCAGCAACATTGAGAAGGGGCGCCAGAGGGTCGCGTTGCACATGCTCTTCGAGTTCGCAGCCGTGCTGCGGGTGGACCCCGAGTCGCTGTTGCCGGCTCCGAGCGGGAGGTCGGACGTACTGGACGAGCTGCCGGAAGACGCGCGCGGTTGGGCGCGGACCGTATTGGCCAAGGCGCAGAAGGAGGCAGAGCATGGCTAGGCGGGCAGAACAAGCTGCCAGTCGCCTCCTTGCGGAGGCGGGTGAGACTGCGGCTCCGGTGAATGTTGAGAGGCTGGCTTCTCACCTTGGAGTCGTGATTTCCCGGAGTGCGTTCCGGGACGGGGATGTCTCCGGGATGCTCGTACGTCAGGAGGGTCAGGCCCCCGTCGTGGGCGTCAACGATGCTCACTCGGCGCATCGCCAGCGGTTCACGATCGGCCATGAGCTCGGCCACCTGCTCCTGCACCCGGGCCGCGAAGTGGTGTTGGACCGGCCTGTGCGGGTCAATCTGCGGGACAAGACCTCCAGCATGGCCACCGACCGCGAGGAGATTGAGGCGAACGCCTTCGCGGCGAACCTTCTGATGCCTGCTGATCTCGTCCGATCGGAGCTTCAACGGCTCCCCGCCGCGGTCAGACAGGATCCAGATGAGTGCACAACCGCTCTGGCCACACTTTTCGAAGTCAGTGACTCGGCGATGGGCTTCCGCTTGATCAACCTCGGCCTCGTCAGCTGACCTTCGCAGTCCAGACTGTCGCGTCCGGGAAGAGATTTCCGTGGCTGCCTCTATGATTCAGGGTGGAGTAGAAGTCGGCCGCGGAGTGGCCGGTATGTGTTCCAAGGGGGGCTGGTCCACATAGCTGAAGAACCTGTCAAGAAGAAGCGGGACGACTTCACTAAGCCTGTCAAAGAAGCGCTCGCTGCCAGGGTCGCCTTCAGATGCAGCAACCCCGACTGTCGGGCCGTGACTTTAGGCCCTAAGCTCGAGGAAGCGGGGGCTGTCAATCTTGGCGTGGCTGCTCACATCACCGCGGCCAGTCGAGGTGGGCCCCGATACGATTCGGCGCTTACCTCTGCTGAACGATCCGCTCAGGACAATGGGATCTGGTTGTGCCAGAGCTGCGGCAAGCTTATTGACAGTGATGTAGCACGCTATTCCGGGGAAACGCTACGTCGATGGAAAGCTGAGGCCGAGCGGCATGCCTGGGTGATGCTTCAGGCAGGTGTCGGTGCTGTCGACGACTCCCTTGAGCTCGCCCTCCCCCTGCTTGATTCCCTTGATTCCCTCCTCACCTTCGCCAGCACTGCAGTTGGCCGAGTCGGCCGTGAGGATGAACTCGGAGAGTTGAAGGCTTTCTTGGGTTCGGATACGCATTTCTCGTGGTGGCTGTGGACGGGCTCTGCCGGCAGTGGCAAGAGTCGACTCGCTATTGAACTCTGTCGGGCGATCACTGGGGAGTGGCATGCTGGGTTTCTGCGCGAGGGTAACCAGGCTTCCTTGGCAGACCTCCAACCAACGAGGCCGACTCTTGTCGTCGTCGACTACGCCGCACAACGTGGCGAATGGCTCTCGGAGGCCCTGTTCCGCTTGAGCCAGCGGAAGCTGAGCGCTCCTGTGCGCGTATTGATCTTGGAGCGCACGGCTCAAGGCCCCTGGTGGGACTTGCTGCAGCGAGCCCATCGGATGGAGGAGTCCTTCCAGATCCAGGCATGCTCTCATGGTCTTCCGCGTGAGCTGGGGGGCCTGTCCCGGACGGAGAGTCGCAGCCTGATCAAGGCCGCCGCAAATCGAATCGGGGCCGAACTGACCTCCACGAACGTCGAGGACATTGCCGATCACGCGCAGAGAATTGACCCCGAGGGCCGTCCACTATTCGTGCTTGTCGCCACACTGGACTGGCTCGATGGCAACGGTGTGAGCGCTGACCGAGATGGGGCGTTGCGACGCCTGGTGGCGCGTATGGATGGTCAGACGGCGCAGGCGGCAGGCTATCCGTGCGTGCGTTCGGTGCGTAACGTCCGAACCCTTGCGACGGCACTCGGTGGTCTTTCAGCCAACGATTACGCCCAACTCGTGCACACGCACACCCCTCCGACAGGGCTCTTGCCGGACGCCTACAGCGACTTTCATCCGGTGCCTCTCGAGGCACTGCTCGACGGCGTCCGCCCCGACATCCTTGGTGAGCTGTATGTCCTCGACCAGTTGACGACGGCCGGTGCTGGGCGCCTTGCCGTCACTGCACTGCTCAAGCTGGCGTGGCAGGCGGACCAAGAGGCCTATCGGGCATTTGTGGAACGTGCCGCGGGTGACCACAAGGAACACGACCGGCTCGTCGATCTCCTTGACGTCGACGACTGGTCGGCATCGAAGGCTTGCGCGCGCATGGCAGTGGACACCATCCCGCTGCTCCAACGGAGCGATCACCCTGTTCTGGACTGGATCTTCTCCCGGCTCGCGTCCGTGCGGCACAACGAGTCCGACGAGGCGATGAGCGAACTCATCATCACTGCGCGTTTCCGGCAGGCGACCCTCGTCCTCCACGAGGGTGACGCCCGGCGAGCCAACACCCTTTACACAGACGCTCTCGCCATGTGTGATACGGACTGGCCGGTACGCTCGGACCTTTTGAACAACCGTGGTATCACGTGGATGGACATCGGCGAGAAGGAGACGGCGCGGGCGGACTTCACAGCCGTGATCGAAAGTCCCACTGCGAGCGACGAGAGTCGCGGTTGCGCACTGAACAATCGGGCCGACATCTTCGACGAGGAGGGCGATTTCAGCTCTGCTGTCCGGGACCGCACTGCAGTGCTCGCCCTCGCGGAGACCACGTACAACCGGCGCTTTATCGCATATATTCGACGGGCGCGTGCTTTTTGGGCGTCAGGAGACCGACATAGCGCTTATCGGGACATCGAGTCGATCTTGGATACCCCCGACATCGTGAAGGAGCAGAAGATGTCGGCTCGATTGCAACGTGCCGAGTGGATCGTGGAAAGCGATGTAGTCTCGCGAGCCAGGCCAGACTTGGAATCAGTGCTTGCATCAGAGCGGAATTTTGACACCGTGGAAAGCAAGGCCAGGGAACTTCTCTCTCGTCTTGCGGACCGCTCACCGGAGTAATGAGTGGGCCTGACACCGTCCTGATCAAGCCCATTATTTCTCCCGTCGCTGTTGTGCGTCCGATTCTACTGAAAGGCGTGACATCAGTGTCCAGTGCAGATCTTCTGAGGTTTGGCTTACACTCCAGGAGCTCAGTACTTCTTTCTTTGTCAGAGACTCCACCACGCCAATGAATGTCGGGCCAGCAAGACCGCATTCTCGCGCCAACTGTTCTACTTCGGCTGTCCCTTGTGTGCTGCCCCGAGCGGAGTGAGCCGCGAGACATAGGGCCACGAGCCGAGGTGAAGGCTTGGAGTCGGCACGGATGCAGCTTGTAAGGCGCAGCGCCCAGTCAGCCGCGCGGAGCCGGTCCGGCCGTGCTGGGTGCTGCGAGAACGAATCCATGTCGAGCAATTGAACTACCCTCAGGCGAGGGTCAGTTAGCGGATGGTGAGGAGCTACGTGTAGCCACCCTGCATGGCTGAGCTCCCGCCGTGGATCCATGGCGGCTCCCAAGCGAAGGCTGCGCAGCACGCCATAGGGCACACGCGCCTCAGCTGAACCATTCATTCGCAGCGCACACTGCAGCGCGATCAATCGGGCGGCTGCTCCTGTGTCGGCCGGTAGTGCGGCGGCGAGGTAACTGAGCATCTCGCGTACGCGGGTTCGGCTGTCGGGAGCTTTGGGCTGGCGTGGTCTTCGCCGAGTGTTCGTATGGCCGGCAGATGGCGTCGCGGAGGTCAGAACCGTATCGGGGACCACGGCTGCCTCCGAGGTGGCGGCGGCACATGAGGCGATTGTCGGACACCGAGCACCGTGAGCGCACCACATTTCGGCCGCGGCGGCGGCCGCGGCGTGTCGCAGCTCAATGGGCCACCAACGAACGGTGAGGGCTCAGGCCCATGGCACAACGATGACGTCACCTACCCAGCCTCGGATTCGTGTGAGGTCCCGATAACTGCCGTTGTATCCCAGCGAGTTGAGGATCAGCAGCACGAGGTAGTGCCGTGCCAGCAGCCAGGCGTCCCGGGTCAGCCCGTCTAGACCGTAGACCCGCTCCTGCGACTCTTGTGGGTGCACCAGTCGGTTCCTGACCCACGTCACGACGTCAGCTCCGTCGATGTCCTTGTTCTCGTTCACCTGCACGTCGGCGGCGTATTGTGCGGCTGCCGGCAAGAGGCCGAGATCGATGTCGACGGGAATCTGGGCATTACGCAGCACTGTGCGTAGGAGATCGTGCGCCGGTCGCCGCTTGTACTCCCGCTCGGTCAGGGCACCGCTCAAGACCAGGCTCTGCCACATGATGTGCTCCAAGCCGGCTGTCCCCATGATGATCCGGGGTTCGATGAAGTCGTGGCTCCTCAAGGCCGAGATGGCGTACATCATCTGGAAGCGCAGCGGCGTGAGCTTGTCCGGGTCGGCAAAGGCGTCGATCACGAGGCTCAGGAAATCACCCAGCGACTCGTGATCCTGGTCGTACCACCAGCCGTCGCTGTTCGGGCGGGCTGGGTCGCAGAAGGCGGCTCGCCACTGCTCCCACACCACTTGTCCGTCACTGTCTTCGCCTACGGGCAGCATGGGAGCGGCCCATCGTCCGAGCGCGAACGAGACCCCGACGTGCAGCGCGGTCAGCAACGGGTCAGCCTCGTCAGCCGTGAAGACGGAGTTGTCAGCGCGACAAACCTCCATGACGTGCGTCATCACGTACACATCGGTCATGTGGAGATCGCGCCAAACTTGCTGGTAGTCGGGACGCACGTCGAGCGTGATCTTCCAGCCGCCGGCTTCAAGCAACCAACGGCCGGACCACTCGTGCTCTCCACGAGGCGTCTTCTCTACGAGCCCCAGCGGGCCGTGCCAGTTGGGCAAGTTGAACCAATGAGCGAGGATTCGGGTCAAGGGAGCCTTGGAGTCCCCGAACACAGCTCCGTTCGACCATCCCCCGTCGATGTTGCGCGGCACGCCGAGCATGGTCATGTCGCCCGTCGAGCGGCGGAGCGTCAGAGAAACCTCGTCTCGGTTGGCAAAGAACGGCGACGCTCCATCGCCAACTTTCCACTCAAAGTTGAAGCCGTTCGAGCAGGTGAGCTCGACCCGGCCAGGAACATCGGTTGTCCCGAGCCCTCCGATCGGACCGTCATGTAGGAGGACCGCCTGGCCCGGGTCGTTGTACGGGTAGACCGGCGTGAGCGGTGGGCTCGCTGGAGGTGTGTTCGTCGTGGCCACGCAGCCACGGTAGTGATGCAGCATCTGGTTGCGTGACCCTTCGCAGTCATCCAGGTCATCGATCCGTTCGTTCAGAGATCGCCCTTCCGCGGCGCGGATCAACATCCAAGGCATCGTCGTTAGAACAGACCAGTGATCAGCCTGGTCATGGCGATCACCCGGTCGCCACGAATACGGCCTTGAAGGCGTAGTCGGTGAGCCTGACGGGCCTGGCGAGGGTGGAACCGTGGTCGACCATGGTGATGGCTTCGCCCGATGTGAGCGACTGGCTGCCGCCCGTTGAGTAGGCGCTGATTTCGTCGAAGTAGACGACGCCGAAGTGCGCCAACGGGTGAACGGGTTGACTGAAGTCTCCTCGCGTGACGCCAGCGTTGATGGTGACGGCAGGGGGGAATCCGGTGTCGACCGTAAAGTTCATCGTCTGCGATCGGGTCTCGTTGGCGAGGAAATAGTGCGCTGTACCGGGCGGCTTGGTGTCGAGACACAGGGCACCGCTGATCACATCGCCAGGTTCCACCGGCAGGTTGATATCCCCTACCTCTTGGGCCCAGATCCGGCTAGTGACGTTCTGTCCGGAGTCGACGGTCATCTCGACATGGACGTCGAGGAAGCCGAGTCCGACGAAGGTATGGAAGCGGTTCAGCCCGAAGGGGCTGGGGCTGAACCGCAGGTTGGGTACCGTCCAGGTAACGAACAGTGCGGTGAACGGTCCTGACGTACTGAGGAGTTGGAATCCACACGATTCGAGGGATGCCGGAGCCAAAGTGCTAGCAGTGGCTGCCTTCTTTGTCGCCGCTGCGTTGTCGTGCTGCGGCTCAAGGTGGTCGAAGTCGCGGTAGCGGCGCGCCTGCCGCTCCCACAGTGCAGCCATGCCCGGCTGGATCTGTGGATCAGGTCGCAACGGCAGCCCATGCCTCCTCAGGTCCTTCTCTGTGGCGGCGAGCGGATCGAAGCCGTTCGGTGGAGGTGGGTAGAGCCGCACCTCTTTCCTGACAGCTCGTTCCTGACCAGCCATGGCGCTCCTCCTTCCAGCGTTTGGTTATGGCATTCAGGTGTCCGCCTGCTCGGACTCGCCGGCGCCGGCAGCAGTCGATGACGACCTGGCGCTCGTCCCCGAGGCGGACCGAGACGTAAGGGTCGGGAAGACTGCCGCAGCTTGGGTCACGTGTGACGCGGCAGTTTTACTGCTCCCAGCCCCGGATGGTTGAGCTTCCCGATCCGACAGATGAGCGACGATGCGCATAGTGTTTTCGTCGGAGACGACAAGCGCGGACACGACAGCATCGTGATTGGCCACCTGTAGTTCGGCTTCAATACCCATACCGAGGAGGCAGTTGTGAACCTGCTGGGCTATTTCCTCGATGCTGTGCTCAGACGCAGTCATGATCGTCTCTCTCTGTTCTCTACGGTAGGAGTGCGAGTGAGACGTGTTCGTCCACATTCACATTTCCAGTGCCGTTCCGCTCTGCTGTTCCGGGCAACAAATAGACCAAGCTGAACCTGCGCTTCGCGAAGGGAGCGAGGGCCTGGTTGAGGAGTCGCTGAAGTGATGGCATCCCGGCTGGAACTGCCTTATTGAGCCGGTCGCTGATTGCCCCTGTGCAGAACGGACCGCCTCCGTCGTAGTGGTAGCTCCATCCTTGAACGTTCGCATGCAGTGAACCGGACGCGTCCAAGAAAAAGAACACGTAGTAGCTGATGTCGCCGTCGGCGTCTGAGCAGAACCATGGCGTCGTGATATGGAAGTTGAAGAACACGCGCACCAGGAGGTCGAGGTCAGCGTGCAGCCCAGGCTGCGATCCCCTGAATGGAACATAGCGCCAAGGAATCCAACCAGCTTTCATTCCTGACGTCCGCTGGGCTGAGCTCCCTAAAAGCGAGTCCACAGTGCTGAGTACGACTGGATTGTTTGCCTGAGATACAAGATCAATGTCGATCTCAGCGTCTTCGCGATTCCAGGCTAAGGTACTGTGGGTGCCTCCGATGTTGGACCAGTTGATCCATGCCCAGCCTGAATATGATTCGCTCAGGAACTCGGTGCTACCCCGAAAGTCGGTCTTACTGAACCAGTATTGAGACAGGACCGGCACTTGTGATCAACCTCCCACCGACTTCTAGGAAGATGAAAGCCCCCATAGGCTGGGTGGGGCTCAGGGCCACAGCCTTAGAGTCTCTGCTTGCGCTCAGGCTACTGCTCGCTCTTCGAGTGTCCAGAGGTTGCTCGGAAAGCTCGAAACTGGGGGAGGTAACTCCATTTCCGTGCTGCTGTCCCACTGCTTCCCTTGAGAATCCATCCGTGAGAGGTGTTATGCCGGGCGGCAGTTGAGCGTTTGCCAGGCACAGCTCTCACGTTGGCCACAGCCGGAGCTAGCTTTGCGAGAGTTGGCCTACTCCTGTAAGACAGCCAGCCGCCGAAGATCGCTATAGCCCCGTCGACGGTGCTCTTTCCATGCAGAACCTGGTCTACCCCGGTCATCTCCAGGACTCGTTGCAGCAGTCCGGGGAAGGTGGGCTGGCATGGCGCTGCGTGGTCGGGATTAAGCGGTACCGCTCACCGGGGGAGATGAGTTGTCCACGCTCACCATGTCGTACCGCCAGGAGTCGTGATTCAGGCCGTCGGCCGGCTGCAGCGCCTTGAGATGTTCTTGTATGTCGTTCACGTACACCGGCTGCCGACCCCCGTCGATCACAGAGAAAACCGGATGGATCTCAGCCGCGGCCAGATTTGCCGACAGAGACGGATCCTTCCACATCGTGTTCAGAGCATGGGCCAGGTGGCGCAGTAGTAGTCGAGTCGAGTCCGGGTCGAAGGGCACGTTCCGCGGCAGCTGGGACGCGCCATGGCCGGCAAAGTTCCTCAACTTCACGTACTGCGCTTGGGTATGTGGCAGGGGCACAGCTTGCGGGTCACGGTGATCTTCCAGATATCGCACGCCCGTCCGAAGGGTTTCGGTGCTGCCGTCCGTTCCGCGCTTGCCGCTGGAGACCCGGCCGAGCAGCTCGGTGGCATCGAGGGCGAGGAAGAGCGACCCAAGGTGGTAGTCGTGCTCGAAGTTGAGTCCAGAGGCCTGCATGAGCTCGCGCATGACACCGCAGACGTACGAGGCCTTGCACACGTAGGGGTCTAGCCCGGTGATCCGTGCGGCTTCGTCCCACCGCGGTACGTCGTGGGTGAGTTGGACAGCATGCTGAGCGAGAAGGGGCTGGTAGTCCATAGGGCCATGTTCCGGTCGGCCTTGGGCTCGGGCAACGTCATCTGCGTTCTGAGCGGGTCCTCCGCAGTTTCCGTGGTGACCCACGGCTGGCTGCTCATGCGCTGTCCTCTTCCCAGTAGGTGCTGTCAGCGCTGTGATGAAGCATGCGGAAGAAGACTCGATGGTTAGCTCGGGAACTCATCGCCGTCTCGGTGTTGGGGGTCGCCATCGTGATCGCGGTAGCGGCGCTGCTCATCTGGAGGGGGCCATGGTGGTTCGATGGCAAGTACCTTAGCGATCACGAACTGCGGTCAGGTTCTGCCTCTCTGGTGAGCGGCCTCCGTGCGGCTGTCGCGCAGCTCGTCACCGCCGTCGGGGTGAGCATTGCCTTGATCTACACCGGGTTCAACTACCGCTTGACCCGCCGAGGACAGATCACCGACCGGTTCGCGAAGGCCCTTGAACGACTGGACTCCGAGCAACTACACACTCGGATTGGCGGCGTTCTGGCGTTGAAGCAGATCGGCCAGGACGCGGCCGACTACGCCGCGGATGCGGCTGTGATCCTCACCGAGTTCGTCCGCCGGTATACCTCTCTCGCTGAGCAACCACCGAACGCTGGCCTACCGGATAAGCCGAGCACCGACATACAGCACGCCCTGACGGCTCTGACTAACCGGGACTTCCGCCGCCATCTCAGTGATCCTGGAGTCATCGACTTGTCCAGACTTCACCTCGTCAGGGCACGATTCGACGACGGAGACCTCACTCGCGTGAATCTTGCTGGCTCGGATCTGAGCCACGCGTCCCTGCGTAGAGCACGATTCGACTACACAGACCTGGCTAGGACCTGTCTGCACGAGGCTAGGCTCGCGGCAGCCGACCTGCGGAAAGCGCGTTCACTGCAAGTAGGCCAGATCGTCTCGGCCCGCCCAACTGCGAAGACCCGCCTGCCAGCCGATTTGGCCACAACCCGTGCCGTGGAGGCGCGTGTTCGGGCTGTTGAGACAGCAGTCACCACATGGAGCCCGCCGTCCACATCGCCGGAGCCGTGATGTCTCCATGGTTGTCCTCGACCACGAAACGCGTTGAGCAAACCGCACTCCTGCGCGGAAAGCCGGCATCAAGACCTCTGGCAGTTGGGAGCGACCGCTACGGCTGTGCCTCGTCGTCGACGAATGCATCCGAACGGTGATCTCCCCGCACCTGCTCGCACGATGGCTCGCCGTCGCGGTCAGGAAGAGCTGACTTTGCGTGACCTTTCGGCTGGATACCGCGCGCGAGCAGTAGCGAGGTGGCCGCCTCCGCAAGGTCGGCTGCGCCGCCGTGTGCGTAGACCCGCCACAGGAAGCGAAGCGCGAGTCGGAACGTCACGACGCCGCTCAGCGGCGTGACTATGAAGGCGGCGATGACGACGATGTCCCTCACGGTCATCTCCTTTGCAGAGGTGCTACGGTCCGTAGCTGACACCGTTAGGTTCAGGCCGGAGAATCTGTCCCAACGACAACCTCGTACGCTCACCAGCCATATTCGCCGTAAGTCGATCTTTACTCGTACGTTCACTTACACCCGCTGACGGGTGGATGATTCGGTCATGGGCAAGCTGACAATGCCGGTGCTGGAAGACGGACCATTACGTGATCTGTTCGTCGAACTCCACCGGCTGCACGCCCGCGCGGGGTGGCCAAGCACGCGCGTGATCGGCAAAGCCACGAAACTCGGGCACATGACCGTGCACGTGGTCTTCACCTCAGGGAAACTGCCAAGCTCGCCGCAAGTGCTTAAGATCGGCCGGTTCCTCATCAAGCGCGATGTCCGGGGGCCTGACGAGGACGAGGCGCTGGATCACCTGGATCACCTGTGGACCGCCGCTGAGCGTCGAAGTGACTTGTCGGTGCCGCAGCCGCCAAGCACCTACCAGAGCGAACCGTTCAGGCTAGGCCCGATGGAGTCGACCCTGCTCATCGTCGAGGGTGACGGTGGGCATCCGATTGCGCAGGAGGACGTCCGGCTCGTGGTCGCCAACAAGGTGGTCGACGTACCAGATGAGGTGGCCGAGTGGCGTGAGGCCATCGTCCAGGAACAGGACCGGATCAAGGCGTCCGGCCTTGAGCCGATGTGGAACGGTTCGAGCTACGCCGTGGACTACGTCTCGGTGTCCCGTGTGCCTGACGTCGAGGACTCCCGGATCTCCATCGGGTTGCAGTCGTCCGACTACTTCACGTTCCTGGCCGCGCAGCAGTTGGACCGCCCGATGCGGGACGGGCAGACGCTCCGCTCCAAGTACCTCGACGGGAAGCCTTGGTCGTCGGTGCCGCCGTTCATCTCCAGTAGCTTCGGAATCAACGTTGCAGTGACCACGGCCGACGACCAGATCATCTTCTCGAAGCGATCTGGCCGGGTCGGCACGCAACCGAATGTCTGGAACTCGTCGGCGAACGAGGGCTTGTCCCGGGAGCTCGACTCAACCGGCACCCTGCCTCCCGACCTGTACCGGGTCGCGGAGCGGGGGCTTGAGGAGGAACTGGGCATCCTTCCCGGGGAATGCGATCTCCAGCTGCTCGGCATCACCCTTGATGTGAAACTGCACCACTGGGGTTGCATCTTCTGGGGTCGATTACGGAAGCACACTGCCGCGGACTGGTTCGCGCGTACGTCACGTGGCGTACGGGACCGGTATGAGCACGACAGCCACGACCTGGTGCCGTTCACCCCCGAGGCCGTGATTGGGAAACTTCTGAAGATCAACGATGAGGATGCCTGGGCTCCGGTCGTCCCCGCCCTGTACTTCCTGACGCTGGTCCGTAGGTTTGGCCGCGCCACGGTGGAACGGGTCGCGGTCAAAATGCTCTATGGCCGGCCTCGAGCGAGTGGGAGCGGTAGTCCGTGAGCCCCTGGTCCGGCTGACGTTGGGCTGGGGCAACCGGCACCGAGCCCCGGCACGTCGAAGGCGCCCGCGCCAAACTGAAACACCTGGTCAACCGCGGCATCCTCACAGAACCCGAGCCCGGTTTCTTCCAGCTAGCGCAGCCAGTCCAGCCTCCGGACTGAGCGCGGCGAAGGCTCAAGAACACCCACTCAGCGGTTTCGAGGGAGCATGGCCAACACAAGGGCCATCAAAAGCACAGCCAAGGGAAGCGCGATTGCTGCGAACACGAGGCCGCCGCCACCGCCGGCAAGGCCTACCGTTTCCGCTTCGACTACCTCCACGTCGGCAACCCCGGCGGCCTGGAGCTGTGGATCGCGGGCCCCGGCATCAGCGACGTCGGCCCGGCCGGCTACGGCACCAACGCGCCGGCCTTCCTCTCAGCCGACTACAGCCTGACCACCAGTACCAAGACGTTCGACTCCAGCACGGCCGTCGGCGACGTCACCTCGACGACCAACTACGGCTCGACACCGGAGCTTGGCCTGGCCCAGAGCAGCACGCTCGACAGCACCGGTCTGAACTACACCAGCGCCAGCACTTACGAGGCCCCTGGCACCGGCAGCTTCCTCCGCCAGACCTCCAAGACTCTGCCGGGCGGCACGACCACCAACTACACCTACTACGCTGCAACCGACACGACCGACAACCCCTGCACGACCGGCACGACCGAGGCCTACAAGCAGGCCGGCATGCTCAAACTCAAGACCGAGGCTGATCCGGACGGCGCGGGCTCGCTGACCGGGCGGACCAGTGAGACGGTCTACGACGACGCAGGCCGCGTCGTGGCTACCCGCTACAACGCCGACGCCTGGACCTGTACCACCTACGACAGTCGCGGTCGCGTGACCCAGGTGGACGTACCTGAAGCTTCCCCTTGATCGTGGACACCTGGAGACTGGGACCTGAGGTTCCAGAGGAAGTAGCACCAGGTGGGAAGCAAGTACACGAAGCGTTACACAGAGGAGTTCAAGCGGGACGCCATCGCGCTCGTCGACTCCTCGGGCAAGACGGTCACCGCCATCGCCCGGGAACTCGGCATCAGCTCCGAGTCCCTGCGCGGCTGGTACCGCCAGGCCAAGGCAGACCAGGGCGAGGGCCGCCCTGGCGAGCTCACCACGCAGGAGCGCGAGGAGCTCAGGCGGCTGCGCAGGCAGAACGCCGAGCAGGCAAAGACGATCGAGGTCCTGCGAAAAGCCGCGGTCTTCTTCGCGAAAGAGAGCGATCGGTGAACGATACGTACGCGTTCATCGAGGCGGAGAAGACCACCCACGGCGTCGCTTTCCTCGCGCGGGCGCTCCTTGCGATGCTCGCTGCGGCTAGCGCTGTATAGGGCGTAGCCATATTACTAACACTTGTAAGTCAATGTTTAACGACTCAAAGATCAAATTTTGCACCTGCGGGAAGCTATCTGGATCGCGAAACTTTACAGGGATGGCGAAAGTTCGAGCTATGTTCCTGGTGTTGGTATTGCTAGCGATGATTCCGGTATGGATTTGGCCACTGAATGACTATGGTGGATGGTGGTCTGGGGACATTCCGACTCTGGGGTTGCTAGCGGTTGCTGTGATCTTTGTGGCGCTCGCCGGGTATCAGCTATCAGAGGAGCATAAGCTCCCTTGTGCGGCGCGCAGGGCATTTCTGAGCGTTCTCGGCTAGTGTTGCCGGGAGACCAGTTTAAGAAGATCGGCCCGATTAGCGTGCTGCGTCGCTATGGCTCGGTGGATGATGCCGACGCGTGCGAGGTTAAGAGTCGCATGGTTTAAGTGGCCCTAGCGCTCCGCTCCTGGAGCTACGGCTTCGGTACCTGTTAGTGGCGGCCTTTAACGCGCAATTCCTTTGCGTTAGAGGATTCCTTCACATAACTGCTATCTGGGCCGTAATTTTCCAGATCAGTCATGGTACCCCTAACTCCTGTCCCTGTCCCGCAGTCCCCACCTGGACGGCATGTGCCGCTCACCTCCGGCTCCTGATACTTACGGGCAAGTACGGCATACCATCGGGTTTTCTTCGACAGATTATTGACCGTAAATACCGACTCCCAAGTCGTCATGCTCTCGATTGTTGCTTGCTGGACAAGCCACCGATCGGAGCCGGACTGTGAGTCCCGGGAGTCCCCTTCTTTGAAGGTGTCTGAGGTCTCTCCCACCGTCTTCCCCAGCGTGTACACAACCCAGCCTCGTTGCAAGCCCTCGAACTCACCCCGTAGCGTGATGACCATGCTTGACGGATTATAGGGGTCGGGGTCCTGTGTGATCGAGTTGATGCTTACGGACGCACCTGCTGGGCTATGTTGCGCGGCTTGCTCGCGCTTTGCCCCTCCATCAGCGCCGCTTCCACCGTTGGTCGCAACAGCCACAATGAGGGCAATCGCTCCCGTGACGATGGCAGCTAAAAGCGTTTGCCATCCATGAGATGCCGCCAATAGCCGCATGGTCCGACTTGAAGGAAGAGTTGGCTGTGGGGCTGGTGGAGCGCTTGGGTCAGGATCTGGAGGTGGTGAAGTTGCCATCGAATCCCCCGTTCGAAATGGATAGTTGAGTATCCTCCGTGCGGGGTGCTCTCGCAGCAGTTCAACAACGCCTATCCAAATGACGTGGATCAGTCCTGGTTGCCGTGTCCGGGGTGGGAGTTGAGCGTTCGGTGCCGTGTGGGGATGTTGCGGTGGATCGTGTCGGATGATCTGTGGGATCTTCTTGAGCCGCTGCTGCCGCAACTGA
>DATEMN010000459.1:0-2615 GCA_035275565.1 Pseudonocardiaceae bacterium
CGAGGCCCAGGTGATCCGCCGTGTTCAGCAGCACCTGGTCGAACGCGAGCAGCACGCCCAGCAACCGCCGCCCCCGGTGGCCGTGGGCTACGACGATGGCGACCTGTCGGTGCTGTTCGGAGGGCTCCCGCGATGACATCCATGATCGTCTCGCCGGAGACACGCGGTACCACTCACCACCTGGTCGTCCATGAGCACCTGCTTAAGCGCCGCTTCGTCGGACCGATGGACCACTTGTCTGCCGAGGGGATCCTCGCCTTGCTGCCCCAGTTACCGATCTGGCCGACCACGGTCGGCGATCGCAACAGCAGGATCAGGGGTGCCACCACGATCCTGAACTGGCTGTTCACCGCCCCGGCAAGGGCTGGCAGGAACGATGGGTCGCCCTGGGCGCTGACAACGGCTTGGGCTGGATCGACACGCTGGCTCCCGGCGACAACCGCTCGGCGGTGACCCAACGCCAAGAGCGCATCAGCGGACTGGCCTACCTGCTGCTGTGCCGAGTCGTTTTGCCCAGCTACGACTTCCTGACCTGTTACCAGTCGACTCGGCTGCTGGATTGGGTACGGGAAATCATGCGGCCTGACGTCTTTGCCGTCATCGAGCAAGCCGCGATCGGGCGCGGGCTTGGCAGCCATGACCGCGGCGACGCCTTGCGCGTGATCAGCAAAATCGTGCTGCACACGGGCAAGGATGTCGACCAGCTAATCGCCGACGACGTCCTGGAAGTATTCGCCTGGAGTGTTTATGGCCGCCCACGCCGCAAGGAGGTCCCCGGCCTCCACACAGCCTGGGACCTGCTCAGCGTGATTGGAGTGACCCCGGCCGACATCACGCTTCGCGCCGCGCTGCGGCGTGGGCAACGAACGACCACGGACCTGATCGACGACTACGACATCCGCTGCCGTCCAATCCACGATGTCCTCGTGCGCTACCTCGACGAACGCCGCCCAGCGTTGGACTACAACTCCCTGAGCAACCTGGCTGGTGTCCTGGCCGGCAGCTTCTGGGCTGACATCGAAAAGCACCACCCTGACATCGACACCCTGCATTTACCGGCTGAGGTCGCTCAGGCGTGGAAGGAACGAGTGCGCGTCGTCACCACGACGGACGGCACAACGCGACCTCGCAAGGACATCTACCGCATCCTGATGCGAGTGCGGGCGTTTTACCTCGATATCCAGCAGTGGGCGCTGGAAGACCCGAGCTGGGTGCCTTGGGCTGTGCCCAGCCCGGTGCGCAAAAGCGACACCCAAGGATACGAGAAAGCGAAGAAGAAACGCCAGGCTGCGATGCACCAACGGGTCCGCGAACGCCTACCGCATCTTCCCGTGCTTGCCGAGACCGCTGACCGCTGTCGTGCAGAAGTGACCGCGCTATTGGACGCGGCGAACGAGTGTGAGCCGGGTGAAGTGTTCGACCACGCTGGCACCCGCTACCGCCGAATCCCGTGGAAAAGCGCCGACAACACCGCTCGTAGTCGAGAAAATCTCTCCACCGGAGTAGACAATCTCTCCACTAGAGAGACGATTAACCTGACCCGCCGGGAAGACGAATCGTTCTGGGCTTGGGCTATTATTGAGGTTCTACGTCAATCGGGAGTACGCCTCGAAGAACTGCTAGAGATCACTCATCTGGCGCTCGTGTCCTACAAGCTTCCTGGCACCGGCGAGATCGTGCCTCTGCTACAGATCGTGCCCTCCAAAAGCAATGAGGAACGACTCCTGTTGGTCAGTCCAGAGTTGGCGAGCGTCCTCGCCACCGTGATCACCCGGCTCCGGAACGACAACGCCGACTCAGTTCCTCTCGTCGCTCGCTACGACGCCCACGAGCGCGTCACCGGACCACCTTTACCGCACCTATTTCAACGCGCCCTCGGTACTCGACGCGAGGTGATAAGCGCAGGCACGGTCTACAATCTCATCAACACGGTACTGGCCGCTACAGGCATCCAAGACGCGACAGGACAGCCGCTGGTCTATCGACCGCATGACTTCAGGAGAATGTTTACGACCGCAGCCGTCACCGGAGGGCTTCCCATTCACATCGCCGCTCGTTTACTCGGCCACAAAAACGTTGCCACAACTGAAGCATATATGGCCGTGTTCCAAGAGGACTTAATCCGCGCTTACCGATCATTCCTCGACAAACGGCGAGCTACCCGACCCGCCGGGGAGTACCGCGAGCCTACCGATGAAGAATGGCAGGAATTCCAGCAGCACTTCCACGCGCGTAAGGTCGCACTCGGTGAATGCGGTCGGCCATATGGATCTTCTTGCCAGCACGAACATTCTTGTATTCGATGTCCAATGCTCCGGGTATCGCAAACTCAACGGCCACGCATCATTGAGATCATCCGCAACCTCACCGAACGGATCACCGAGGCCCGGATGAACGGCTGGCTCGGCGAAGTCCAAGGACTCCAGGCCAGCCTCGAAGCCGCCAAAGGCAAGCTCACCAGCCTCGACCGCAACCTAGTGTAGATAGATCTGTTTTACTTTACGCTGCTCGGCGGGCTACGTCGTCGATCTCGGTGGCGCGCAGAAGAGCCTCCATGCGGGCCGTGACAACGCGGACCTTGCCAATGATCTCCTCCGCGGTAGCTTTCCACACGA
>DATEMN010000460.1:0-3735 GCA_035275565.1 Pseudonocardiaceae bacterium
TTGATCCCGAGACCACCCTGGGCAGCGCCACCGGGGCCACCAGCGCCACCGTCGCCCCCGCCACCGGTCTCACCACCGCAGCTGCAACCACTGAACAGCGACAGGACAGTACGTGCGGGGAGCAGCTCCACGTGCTGGCCATCGATCTCAGTAAAGCTCATTGCGTCTGACATCCGAAACCCTCCTCATAGTGGCCCCCAGCGGGCCAGGAACAGAACGCCTCATCGGCGACTCCACCGATTCGGCTATTTATACAATGGCCAACAGAACGCCTGATGGCAACATGCATTCTCCACCTAAAATTCAGCCTCGCCACCTAGCCGTAAACGCCAATTTTCAACCATCCGGTTCGCGATGTGCAGCTGCCTGGGCACCGAAACCGAGTACCTGCGACACAAGGTTCGATCAGACTTCCCAGGTGCCTCCCGAAGCGCGCTGTCGCTGGTCACACCGCTGCCGGAACAGGCTGGTAAAGGTGCCACCGCCTGCCGCGAAGCAGCCACCGAACGCGCGACACGACTCCGGTAAGAGCACCTGCAAGGTACGACGCGAAACCAGCGGGCCGCTACCTAGACCCACCGGTGGTGACTACCTAGCTGATCCTTGATCTCTCTACCGATCCGATTACATAGCGGTAACCGCCAACGACAGAGAGGTAGTCGTTATCGTGCACATCATTCACTATTGAGACTGCCTACCCAATGGCCAACCGGCGATCTGCTCGTGCAACGCGGAACCATCCGGTCCCGCGCCGAGGCGGCTGCGGACCAGAAACAACCGGGTGGCCACCCACGGCAGACCCGGCCCGGATGCGAGCCGCTCGACCAGCGGCCGCAAGTCGGCCGAGGCGCCGGCCCGGGCCAACGTGAGGTGCGGACGGTACGGGCGTTGCTCCACCCGCAGGCGGCTGCGGCGAGCCGCGGCCCGCACCGAATCAGCCAGCCTGCGCAGCCCGTCGCGATCCCCCTGCACCGGGGTCCACAGCACCTGGTGCCCGAACCGGCCGCCACCGCCCAGGACCAGAGATAAGGGTGGGTGCCGGGCAGCGGCCCGGCTGAGCCTGCGGGTCAGCTCGTCGACGACGTCGTCGCCCACCTCACCGAGGAAGGCCAGCGTCACGTGCCACTGCTCGGGGCGGGTCCACCGAAGGTCGGGCGCCAGGCGGCGCAGCGCTGCTGTGCCGGCGCACAACTCCTCGACGACCTCACCCGGTGGCGTCAGGGCCACGAACAGCCGCACCAGGCCATCCTGGCAGCTCGAAACCGGGTCATCCGGTCGTCAAGGCCGCCGCTGGCTGGATAACCTGCTCATGGGCTACGTATTCGTCCGGCTGGAACCTGCGGGTGGCCCGGCGGAATCGCCAGGTGAACGTCGGCCACAACGTCGTGTTATGGCCCTGCGCGTCGAGGTACCAACTCGCGCAGTCTCCCGCGGTCCACACCGTGCCGTCCATCCGGCGCTGGACGGCCTCGTTGTACGCCCGCTGCGCCTGCGGCCGAACCTCCACCGCGGCGGCCCCGGTGCGCCGGAGGTAGCGCAGTGCGTCGATGGTGTACGCTACCTGGCTCTCGATCATGTATATCAGCGACGTGTGCCCGAGCCCGGTGTTGGGACCGACCAGCATGAACAGGTTGGGGAACCCCGCTACCGTCGTGCCACGGTGCGCCTGCGCGCCATCGGACCAGACGTCGGCCAGGGTCCGTCCCTCCCGGCCGTGGATCCGCGCGGCGATCGGCATGTCGGTGACATGGAACCCGGTACCGAAAATGATGGCGTCGACCTCTCTACGAGTCCCGTCCGCGGCCTGCACCCAGTCCGCACCGGTCCGGACCAGCTCCGCGCTGACGACGTCTACGTTGGCCTGGGTCAGCGCGGGGAGATAGTCGTTGGACAGCAGGATTCGCTTGCACCCGATGGTGTAGTCCGGCGTGAGCCTGGCCCGCAGCCGGGGATCGGCGACCTGCCGGCGCAGGTGAGCGCGGGCAACCGACTCGAGGAGCTTGAGCAGACGCTGGTTGACGGCCAAGCCGAGTACCGAGAACTCCCGGCCACCGTAGATCCCAGCCCGGACCAGCCGCTGCAGGCCGGGCACCGTCCGGTACAACATCTGTTCGACACTGCGGGTGTCACGATCGCGGCGAGGGATGATCCACGGTGGCGTCCGTTGGAAGACCGTCAGCGAAGCGACCTCGGGCTGAATCTGCGGGACGAACTGGATGACCGAGGCGCCGGTGCCCACCACGGCTACCCGCCGACCGCGCAGGTCGTAGTCCGGGTCCCACCGCGCGGAGTGGAACACCTTGCCCTGGAAGGAATCCAGCCCGGGAACGTCCGGGATGGACGGATCCGAGAGCGCGCCAGTCGCAGTGATCAACACATCTGAGGTCAGCTCGCCGTGGTTGGTACGAACCCGCCAGCGGCGCCCGGTGTGGTCCCAGACGGCGTCGAGTACCTCGTGGTGGAACCGGATGTGCGGGCGCAGGCCATAGCTGTCGGCGCAGTGCCGTAGGTAGTCCCAGATCTCCTGTTGGCCGGAGAAGCTGCGGCTCCAGGACGGGTTGAGTTCAAAGGAGAACGAGTACAGCTGTGAGGGCACGTCACAAGCACAACCCGGATAGCTGTTGTCTCGCCAGGTGCCGCCGACGTCGGCGGCCCGTTCCAGCACCACGAAATCGGTCATTCCCTGCTGACGCAGGCGGATCGCCATCCCCAACCCGGCGAAACCGGTGCCGATCACGATGACGTGGTGGTGGATCTTCTCGTTCATGGCACTCCCGAATGTTACTCGTCAGTAACTCTACCGTAGAGTAGCTAAGGGTGTCCAGTCGTCCCCGGGAATCCCGCCCACGCCCGGCGGCACTGCTGGTCCGGCGGCCGGAACGGCCACACGCTCGGCAGTATTGGCGGACGGAATTCGGCGGACCAGTCAGCGCGGAAGGAACGCCGTCGGACGCCGCACCGGCCTGCTTCCCCCACCGGGCAACAACCTCCTGGTAATCCTTACGCACGCGCGCAGCCCCGGACCGCTGCCGCGACGAACATCCTCCAGATGATGGGAGAAAGTGCCCCGTGGCACACGAATCGCTGGTACAGACCTGCAAGACCCCGCTCACACCCCAGGTCTGTGCCACCGACGCCGTCGAGGTGCTCTCCGCGCCGGACCATCTGGCTCGCGCCGCCGTCGATGCGCTGGGCTGGGACGGCGTGGTGCTGACGCCGATCATGTTGCTCGGCCGCCGGGTGGTGGTCGTCGCCAAGCTCATCGACGAGGTGCACGAGCAGCGGATCAGTTCGGGCTGGGGCCCGGTGACCGACCGGGTATCGGTATCCACCTGGAGCTGGCCCGAGATGCGACATCTGGTGCCGCCTCCCGCGGTGTCGCTGAGCGGCGTCATCGCACCGGCCCGGCACTGGCGGACCGGGCTCACCGGAGCGGCACCGTTCGCCGGTCTGTGCCCCACCGCCCTGCTACTGCCTGCGCACATCGCTCGCAACGTCGAATGCCTCGCCCATGCCGAGTACTATGGTCCCACCGTGCTAGCCGCCGCCGGGCCACACGATGTCGACCCCCAAGCGGTCGATGTGGTACACGTCGGGTGCACCAGCCCAGTCGGGACCAACCGTCCGGCCGCGACCAGCCGCTGGGTGCACGAACTGGTCTACGACCGACTGCTGGCGCTTCGCTAACAACGAACTATCAAGAAAATAGAATTAGGGGCGGGGCCGTTCCTCTCG
>DATEMN010000461.1:0-3871 GCA_035275565.1 Pseudonocardiaceae bacterium
GGAACATCTTTGCGGTAGAAATCCGGAAAGCCACCGAAACCATTGACACCGTACTGGACGAAGCTCTTCGGCAGCGGCGTGCGCAAGTTCGCGCGAATCTGCGCACCGGCCGCAGGAACGGCGCGCGCGTAGCTGATGAAAGCCTTGAGTCGGGTTTCCACCGGGGCATAGGGACGCGTGAGGTACACGCTCGGATCGAGGCCGCCGTCGAGGTAGAAAGCCGGGTTCGTGAACGGCTCCTCCACCTCTTCCAGCCAGAACAGATCGGCGTCGATGCGGGACAGCAGGTATTGCCGATCGAAGCGCTGGTCGGCGCTCAGCGTCTTCTGGTCGAACCCCTCGACCTGCGCGCGCTGCGCCTGCAACCACTGCACCATGGCGCGGATACCGGCCGTACTCCAATCCGGCAATCGGCCGTCGTACTCGTGCCGCCCCAGACTGACGGCAAAGGACGGGTTCAGCGCGAGATAGCCGTCCTCGAATTGACGCAGACTCTTCGTCCATTCGGGGTTGGCGGCGGTCTGGGCGCCGCTTTCAGCTGGCGGCGCCGGAGTGGCTTGGCAACCACAGACGAGAACGACGAGCAACACGACGACAGCACGGACGGAGCACCGCAGGGAGACCGGATAGGCCATAGGGTTCCTGGAGAACGACGGCACTGGCCCCAACCTAGTTGCAGTGGAATCGAAACACCAGACAGCCATACCAGGATCACCCTGCTGACAACCAATCCCGGCCGTTGCGCCTGGCGAGCAGCGGGAGCCGGAGACGCATCAGCAGCGATCAGCCAGACTGGGCAGCGTGAGCAGCAGCCACCCGAGTCGACGGTCCGTGCACATCAGCTTCGTCTGCACCGGGAACATCTGCCGCTCCCCGATGGCCGAGATCGTTTTTGTGGCCGCGCTGCGCCAGGAGGGCCTAGCCCACCGGGTGCGGGTGAGCAGCGCGGGAACCAGTGCCTGGCACGTCGGCGAACCCGTCGATCCGCGCACCGCCGAGACACTGCGCCGGGCCGGTTACGACTGCGACCATGTCGCCGCGCAAGTCGGCGCGCGGCACCTGTCGGCCGACCTGCTGGTGGCCCTGGACTCCGGGCATCTCGAGACGCTGCGCCGGCTGGTGGCGCAACCGCAACGGGTGGTGCTGCTGCGATCGTTCGATCCGGCTGCTGGCCGGAACCTCGACGTGCCCGACCCCTACTTCGGCGGCAATTACCGCTTCGACGAGGTCCTCGGCATGGTGTGCGCGGCGGTGCCCGGATTGCTGGCATGGGTCCGCAGCCAGCTCTGACTGCGGCCGGCGAGGCAGCCGCCGCGATCACCGGGCAGCCGGTGCGCGCGGCGTCACCCCGCGGCAGCATCTGGGTGATCGAACTGGGCGACGGGCGCACCGTGGTGACCAAGCGGGGAGAACCCGGGCAGGCCATGGCCGAGGCGGCCGGGCTGCACTGGCTGCGAGTACCCGGCGGTCCACCGGTACCGCAGGTACATGGACATGACGGCCAGTGGCTGGTCACCGAATACGTGCCCCCCGGACGGCTGGACGGCGCCGCAGCCGAGCGGCTCGGGCGCCAGCTCGCTGCACTGCACGCCGCGGGCGCTACGGCCGTCGGCGCTCCACCACCAGGGGGATCGCGGCAGGCATGGATCGGGGCCGCTCCGATGGCCAACATCATCGGGGCGCAGTGGCCGTGGTGGTACGCCGAGCACCGGGTGCTGTGTTACCTGCGCAGCGCGGTGGACTGCGGCGCGGTGGACGCCGCCGGGGCTCGGGCCGTGCACCGGGTCTGCGAGCGGATCGACGAGCTGGCCGGACCGGCCGAGCCACCGGCCCGGCTGCATGGCGACCTGTGGTCGGGCAACGTGCACGCCGGCGCCGACGGGCGGGGATGGCTGCTCGACCCGGCCGCGCACGGCGGGCACCGGGAGACCGATCTGGCGATGCTCGCGTTGTTCGGCAGCCCACACCTGGAGCGGTTGCTCGCCGGCTACCAGGACGTCGCCCCACTGGCTCCCGGCTGGCAACAGCGCGTCCCGCTACACCAGTTGTTCCCGCTGCTGGTGCACGCGGTCCTGTTCGGTGGCGGTTACGGCGCGAGAGCGGCGGCCGCCGCGCGGGCGGCGCTGGCATGAGCACCGGTTACCGTGGTGGCATGCAGTGGCGGTTCCTGCTGCGTCCTGGATGGGTGGCGCTGACAGCGGTGGTGGTGTGCTTCGCCGTCATGGCGTTCACTGTGCTCGCACCGTGGCAGTTCCATCGCGCGGCGGAGCGTGCGGAGCGCAACTCCGCCATCGAGAGCTCCTTCACCACCCCGCCGCAGCCACTGCGAGAGGTCCGCGGCGAGTGGCGGCAGGTGCAGGTCACCGGGCACTACCTGCCCGATGCTGAGACGGTCGTCCGGCTGCGCACCGTGCAAGGTGAGCCGGCCTACGAGGTGCTGATCCCGCTCCAGCTGGCCGACGGGTCGACCGTGCTGGTGGACCGCGGTTATCTTCGCCCGGCCGAGGGGATGCGGGTGCCCACCTATCCCCCGGTGCCAGGTGGCGAGGTGACTGTGACCGGGCGGCTGCGAGCCGACGAGCCCGACCCGCAGGGTGGCCAGGTCGTGACCCAGGATGGTCACCGTCAGGTCTACGCGGTGAACAGCCGCACCGTGAGCGCTGCCACCGGGGTGCAGCTGGAGCCGGGTTACGTCCAACTGGTGGACGGTGCCCCGGGGGTGCTGTCCGCACTGCCGCTGCCCCCGCTGCAGTCCGGCCCGTCTTTCGCTTACGCGTTGCAGTGGCTCGCCTTCGGCGCGATGGCCCCGCTGGGGCTGGTCTACTTCGCCTGGCGGGAAGCGACCGGGTGGCGCCGCGAGCAGTGGGCAGGGGGATCTTCGGATGCCGACGACCCACACGATCCGCCGATGGCGGCACTCTCCGACCGGTACGGTCGCTGAGCCACGGTGGCGAGCACGGCACACAGCGCCGCGGCCACCAACCCGACGACCCGGGACAGCTCGACCCCGCGGGCGAGGTCACCCGCGTCGGGAGTGCGGCCGTGGCCCAGTACCGGGCGCTGCTCGGTGCCGTGCGAGTAGACCGTGCGCCCGCCCAACCGCACCTCCAGCGCACCCGCGAACGCCGCCTCGACCTGCCCGGCATTGGGGCTGGGATGCGCTGATGCGTCGCGTCGCCAGGTCTGCCACGCCCCCTGGGCCGAGCCACCCACCACCGGAGCGCACAGCGCGGTCAACCCCGCAGCGGCGCGGGACGGCAGCAGGTTGGCCACATCGTCCAGCCGCGCCGCGGCCCACCCGAACCGTCGGTAGCGCGGCGACCGGTACCCGACCATCGCATCCAGGGTGTTGACTGCGCGGTAGGCCAGCAGCCCGGGCACCCCCGCCACCGCACCCCAGACCAGCGGAGCGACAACAGCATCGGCGGTGTTCTCGGCGATCGACTCCACGCTTGCCCTGGCCACGCCGGTCAGGTCGAGTTCGTCCGGGTCGCGGCCGCACAGGTGCGGCAGCCGGGCCCGGGCGGCGTCGAGGTCGCCGGCATCCAGCACCCGGGCCATCGCAGCGCCTTCCTCGGCCAGCGAGGCCCCGCCAAGCGCGATCCAGGTGGCTAGCGCGGTGCTCGCCACCTGCACGGCGGCCCGCCCGCGACCGGCCCGTTCCAGCAGGCCACCGAGCGCTACTGCACCCCCAACCAGGGCACCGGTGTGAACCAGCCCGGCAAGCCAGTGTTCGGCGTAGCATGCGCGTTCGACGGCCGCAGCGAGCTGCCCGAAGGCCGCCACCGGATGATGGTGTGGCGGATCCCCGAAGGTGGTATCGGCAGCCACCCCGACCAACAGCCCCACTGCCCGCGCCACCCCCACCCAC
>DATEMN010000462.1:0-2212 GCA_035275565.1 Pseudonocardiaceae bacterium
TCCAGCCAGCGGCCCGCCACCGCGGGGACCACCGCGGTGTGCGTGACGCGCTCGGCGGCGATCGTCGCGAACGTCCGAGCGGGCTCCGGCGAGCCCAGCATGACCACCCGCCCGCCCGCGAGCAGCGTGCCGAGGATCCCCGGGCAGGCCAGCGGGAAGTTGTGCGCAGCCGGCAGGCACACCAGATACACCGTGTCGGAACCGAGACCGCACACCCGCGCACTGGCCCGCGCGTTGTAGGCGTAGTCGTCGTGCGTCCGGGGGATCAGCTTCGGCTTCCCGGTGGTCCCGCCGGAGATCAGCAGCACTGCCACGCCGGCCGGATCTACCGGGGGAAACTGCTGCGGCCGCACTGTCATATCGGCTATTTCGGGCACGTCGGCCAGTGCGGTGAACGGACCGGGATCGCCGGCCACCAGTACCTGCCGAAGCGACGGCGTGCGAGCCTGTACCTGCTGCGCCAGCGTCCGGTAATCGAATCCGCCGGACATGTCCGGGATCACGTAGCCGACCGCCTCGGAGAGCTCGGCGAGGTGCTCGATCTCGGTGCGCCGGTGCGCCGGCAACGCCAGTACCGGGATCGCCCCGCACCGAAGCAGGGCGAAGAACAGCACGACGAACTCAGCGGTGTTCGGTAACTGGACCACGACCCGGTCCCGAGTACCGATCCCCAGCGCCAGCAGGCCCGTGGCCATCGCGTCAACCCGCCGGTCGAGTTCGGCGTAGCTGATCCGGTCGGTGCCCGACACCAGTGCCGTCCCATCCCCGGATCGTTGTGCCCACTCTCGCGGCAACTCATCGAGCGACTTGCCCTGCCAGTACCCCTCACCCCGGTAAAGCCGAGCGACCTCCGCCGGCCACGGCGTGCAGCCGCGCAACAGCGGCGAATCGACGTCAGTGCTGACCGCACTATTCTCCCGCATGCCTGAATCCTCGTGGAGAGTGTACGTACCGGTGGTCACGAGTTGCTCCGCTCGAAGGTTGCGGGCGTGGCGACGAACAGGTGCTGGGCGAGCGCCGCCAACGGCTTGTCGTCGGGGTAGGGCAGGTCAAACAGCGGTTGCAATCCGGCGGCTAGTAGTTGGTCCAGCCATTCCTGGCGGGTGAGCAGGATGCGGTCGTCTTCAGCGCGAATGTCGGTGCGGTCCACCCTCGGCTGCCCGGACGGCGGGGATGCGAGGAACCGGACAGAGGTCATGCCCTGGTGATATTCACGGCATAACTCCACTATCACCAGCAACCCATCGGGGGCCAGCAACCGGCGCAGGTTGGCCATCATTCGACCTACATGGTGGGCATTGTGGATGACATTGGCGGCGATCACCACGTCGGTCTTGCCGGCCGGTATCCCCTGTCCCGGCAGCTCGCCGTTGATATCGACCAGGACATAGCGCAATCCGGGGTGGCCACCGAACCGCTCCCGCCCGATGTTCAGGAAGAATCGCGAGACATCGGTGAATGAGTAGTTCACTTTCCGATCGGCCAGCGAGGCGAGCACGGCCGCTGTGGTGCCGCCCACGCCGGCGCCGAGCTCCAGCACCTGCAGCGCACCGGTTCGCTCCTCGGCGGTGTGGCGCACCACCTCAGCCACCGCGGCGTTGAGGTACCGGCTGACGGTGTTGTCCTGATAGAAGCTCAACGCGGTAGTGATGTCACCGCCCGGGAAAAGTAGGGCCTGCGGCAGTACGTCGTCCCGGAGCAGCCCCGGCAGATTCTCGTTTGCCGTCCGAAAGAAACGGGTGAGTTCAGCGGTGTAGCCCAGCGCGGTTCCTGCACTATCCAGTGCGGCGTCTGCGGCGGCGCGCTCATGCTGAGTCGTTGGCCGCAGATCCTGGTAACGCCTGTCGTCGTCTCGGACGAGCAGTTGCTCAGCGGTGAGTAACTCAAGCCAATATCGCACGATCCAGCGGTGCCGGGCGGCGGTGCCCATGGCCTCGGCTATCTGGTCCGCGGTACGGACCGTATCCGGAGGCAGGCCACTGAGCTCGTGTACGGTGGCCGCTATTGCGAGCAAAGCCGCCACATCTAATCGCTGTATCGCGGTAGGCAAGGCGTCGAGGTCTGCCTCGATGATCGCGGATTTTCCGGCGGCGTCGGCGCACTGCCGGCCATCATCGCTGCTGGCCATCAGTACAGTCTCTCAGCCCGATCGGGGAAGATAGCGAATGCGTGTCCCAGGCTGCATGAGGTAAGCCTAAGCTTTATTTCTGTC
>DATEMN010000463.1:0-3520 GCA_035275565.1 Pseudonocardiaceae bacterium
CCAGAGCGGCCCGGTCATAAGCTCAATCTCTTCTCCCAGCTGCCGATGCACGGCATCGGTGATCGTCCGGCGCCAGGTATCGAGCTGTGTGCCGTTCTTGTGCGTCACCCGACTCTTGCCGCCGACGCTGTAGGCCTTCATGTTTCCCTGGCCCACCGGCACACCGGCCACGAGGATGGTGTGATGCCTCATCGCAGAACGCCCATGCGGTCGAGCAAGAAGAAGATGAAGACGATCAGCAGCACCGTCCACAAGAAATCCGGAGCAGAGTGACCACTCTCGTCTCTGTCCCTCATGAGCGCACTTCGCCGTCGATACGTCGCACGCCCAGTAGGCGTCGGATGGCATCGTCTACCGCCCCGTCAACGATCTGCTCGATGATGGAGATGGCACACTTGTGGTGATCCCGCCAGCAGCCGGTCCAATGCATCTCTTCGATCGGCTCTCGAACCCATTGGCGTTCGATGGGAGCGGTCCGCTTAGGCACCGGCATCACCGTCGGACTGATCGGGATGCTGGACGTCAAGGGGAGTTGACACGTCAAGTATCATTGACGTATGACCAACGACACCGCAACCACCTACGCCCAGGACCCCGACGTGATCGCCGGGCTCCTCGAATCCATCGAAGCCACTCAACAGAGGATCGACAACGACAACCGCCTTTTGGCCGCTCACGTCTCCCGCCTGCGGGCTGGCGGCTGTTCGTGGGAGGCCATCGGCCAGCGGCTCGGGATCAGCAAGCAGGCCGCCCAGCAACGGTTCGTGCGCTACTGCGCCGTGGAATACCTCGACGACTGGGTCCGTCACGAGTCCCAGGGCAAGCTCGTCTACTGGGGACGCCGGCGCTCGGACAAGACGTGGCTCACTGTGGCAAAGGCCGACGACGGTGGTTGGGAGTGGGCGTACCGTTCGCCTCACATCGACACCCCGTCTCACGCTATTGCCAAGGGAACGGCAGGCTCCGTACCCGCCGCTAAGCGGGCCGCCGAGGCCGCCGCCGAGGCGAACTGATTCGGCGGTCTGTCGCTCCTCCATCACCGCAGTTCCCAGGCGGCGAAGTCGTGCAGCGCCATCATCTCTTCGATCTTGTGCAGGAACCCGCCGACCTCCAGCTGCCGGTCGGGACGAAGATGCTCCAGGTCCTCCATCAGCTCCAGCGCGTCTCTGATCATCCCGATCTCGCTCCTGGTCACGCACAGCACGACGTGCCCGTCACCACCGCTCATCGGCGCGCTCCTTGGGAGGGATCACCTTGACCAACACCGTCGGCACTTCACGGTCCAGCATCGCCCGGTGTGTCATGCAGAGATCCCCGTCAGAGATCGCTGCATTACAGGCCGGACAGGGGCCAGAGCCGAAGCCCTGACCCCTGCAGCCCTCCACCCGCTGATCAAAAGTCGTCATCAGGTACGGCGTCGTCTTCAAGCTTCATGGCGTCCCAGTCCGGGCCCGCCGCCTTGCCCTCGGGCTTGGTGACGATGATCTTCCAGTTCTTGTACTTCTTGCCCTTGAAGTTCTTGGAGTCCTCCTCGCCCAAATACCGCACACCGATCTCGTCGCCGACCTCAGGCTTGAGCTTGATGATGCGGCCCTGCGCCACTCCCCCGTAGACGTGCCAGCGCCACTCGTTGCCGGCCTCGTCCTGGATGTAGAGGATCGGGTACGGTCCGTAGTCGCCGTCGCCCTCGTCGACCTCGACCACCTTGCCCACCAGCGGGTTCGGGTGGCCAGGAAACTCCTTGGGCTCAGCCGGTCTCCAGGCCTCGGCAGCCGGCGCATTCATACGATCTGCAACGCTCATGTTCTATGCGCTCTCTTTCTGATTCTGTTGCTGTGTCAGGGTTTTCAGGTGCTCGACCGTGATCACTTCCGGTCCCAGCCGCGAGCACGTCGGCTGGAAGGCGCAGTACCTGCAGTTCCAGGGCTGGCCCTTGCTGTCCTTGGCCGGAGGGTTGGTGACGACGCCGTGGCCGGGGATCACGGCCCGAGGCAGTTCACCGTTGTCGACACGAGTGAGAATTCCGGCCATGCGACGGAGCTCGTCGGCCACCATCGACCGGACGGTGCGGCCCTCGAGATGGGGCAGTGGCTCGTCAACGCCGAAGACCCAGTCCGCGATGTCGCTGTTCGCCTTGTTGTAGTAGACGATATGCAACTTCTCGGCGTTGATCGTGGGGGCCAGCGAGCCGAGACCAGATTGCAGAACATGCTCGAACTTGGGCCCAGGCGGCTCGTCCCTGCGCCGTTGGCCGGTGGCGATCTCGAACCCGAACGGCGCCATCGACTTGGCCTCGAACCCCGTGACGCCGTTGTAGTCGTAGACGCCGTCGAGGTTGCACCCGAGGTCGAGCTCCGGCCACCAGTCGGCCGGCACTTCGATCTCCATGTCGTACTGCGACACCATGGCCGACTGCAGGAGATCATGGGCCCGATCACCGGCATCGAAGATCCGGAGCGACTTGGCCTCAGTCTCCAGGTCGGGGGGAAACCCGATCAGTTCGAAGCCCATCCGACGCGAGCAGCCGCCCGCCCACGACGCGCGCAGCCTCCTGTTGAAAGCGTGTGGCCGGTCTCCTTCAGCGATGCGCTGGTTGACGAGCATGGCGTCAACCGCCGTCCCGACGATGCTGGGTTCGAGCGGCAGCATCCCTGTCGGTGACGGTGCGTTGAGCGCGTCGAGCATGAGCGCGTGGCCTTCCAATGGAGATGTCTGGGTGATTAGCTGGCTTGGCCCAGGCGCCGGTTGACGTGTTCGATGAGGTGGCTGTACGACACCATGCGTCGGCGGCCGAGTTTCATGCTGGGGATCTCACCTGCATCGAGGAGGTTCACCATGTGCCGGTACGAGATGCCGTAGAGCGTCGCTGCCTCCTTCACGGAGACCAGCAGTGGCGCCATCGCCTCAGGACCAGCCATGGAAACACCCCCTCCAATTGCGCTTACGTGCACATCAGTGCGCTTATGGGCACTAAAGCACAGACCAGCGGGGGGCGCAACGGCCGTGACCTGCCCTTTTCCCGACCATCCACCGAGAGGCTTTTCGAGGCTGGTTAGATGTAGCGTGAGGTGTCGAAATGCACCCACATGCAGGTACGGGCACCCACTAGCAAGAACATGAACTACAGCCTCGGCTACAGAGGGCGCGCGCCATGGTGAGGGATAACGGTGGGATCAAGAGCGGCGAGCGGCCGGCAGACGCCCCGCCATTCCGCGACCTGCTATCAGCCGCCCTCGACGCCACCGACACCGGCCAGAGCGAACTGGCCCGCAAGATCGGCCGGACGGAGGCGGCGGTCAGCCAGTGGCTCCGCAAGGGCGACATGCCCGGCCTCGACGTCGTCTTCAAGATCGAGGACGCCCTGAACCTGCGCTTCGGGACCATGGTCCGCCATGTCAGCCCCGAGGTGTGGGCCATCATCGAGGTCAAGACGAGCCGGCCGGTCGAGGTCGACCCGGAGAAAATGTACCAGGAGGCGTTGTTCGAGCTGCCGCTCAACAACAAGCAGCGTCGCATCCTG
>DATEMN010000464.1:0-2098 GCA_035275565.1 Pseudonocardiaceae bacterium
CTCGGGGCAGGCGGCGGTCGCGGTGTAGAACGGGCGCGCCGCAGGTGCCCGCCAGTCGATGAGCAGCGGCTCGTAGTCGCGTTCCTCGTCGAGCAGCCCGAGCCGCCCGATGTAGCGCCGTTCCGCGCCGTCCCCGTCCCCGTCGAGGTCGAGACGCCCGAAGCAGAGGCCCTGCTCCACCCCATCCAGGGTGGTGAGCTGGTCGGAGTACATCGCGGCGGCCGCATCCCGCTCGCTGAGCGCTTGTGGCGTCCCGGCGGTGTCTCCCCGGAGGACCTCGGCGAGCCGTTGCTTGGTGTAGCGCCGGCGCTCGTCGAGATGCTGATAGAGCAGCGTGAGGTAGACCTGCTCGGCAGCCAGCACGTCAGGCTCTACGGGGGGGACCGACACGCGATGCATCCACTTTCTGCGACTTCGACGGCGACGGTGCACGGTGGGGCGGGCGACATTCCAAGGTACCAAGTCGGCCCGCTGGCCGCGGTGGTGCAGTCCGCAGGACGCAGGCTGACCCTTGAGGCTGCCGAGCGGCGCGACGCTCAACCCCGGCTTGAGTAAGTACTGCCACCGAAGGTGTAGGTGGAGTCGGACCCACCGTAGCCGAAGATCCCGAAAAAGCTGAATTTGGAGCCACCCTGGCCGTTGGCGCCCGCAGTGCCCGGGTCACCGTTGCCGCCGGTACTCACGGCCCACAGTGACAGGACGGTACGGGCTGGTAGCAGCTCCACGTGTAGTTCGCCGAGCTCGGCGAAGCACATCGGGTCAGACATCGAATCCCCCTAGGAAAAGTGGTCCCGGTCGGCTAGGTCAGCCGGGCGCCGCACCGGTAGCAGAGCTGGTTCGGCGTCACATACGGTGCCTAAGGGGAGGGACGTGTGGCAATCAGTAGTTCCACCTAACTCACCAGCGGCACTACGTACGCTGCATCCGGGCTGGGCACCGCGACAGGAGCGGTACTGTGACGTTGCCAAGGTGGAAGGAGACGTACAGTTGCAGGTGGGGATCGTGCCGTGACCGTCGTCATGCGCGGGCGAGAACCGTTGGACCTGCATCAGGTGGACGACAATTCATGCTTGACCTGTGTCGCTGCGAACATTCTGTACGTGTCAGGGGTTACCGATACCCCGGACCCGTGGTGGGTTGATCGCGAGGTTGGTCGGGAGCCAGGCTGCGGAGCGCAGCGTGCCGGGGTGCGCCGTTTCCTGCTCCAGCAAGGTCTCTCCCTACACGCGGTGTGTGCCTACGAGCCTGAGCGGTTTCTGCTGGAGAGCGTCGATTACCTGAGGCGCTACTATCACCAAGAGTGGGACTCGTCGTGGGACGAGTATTGGACACGGCATCGGCTGGAGCGGCACCGCCGCGAGTGTCTCGTGGCACACGAATTGAGCACCTTCGGCGCCAGGATGCGGACTGAGCACCGTCGGCCCACACTCGCTGACATCCGCGGTGCCCTGGACCACGGTCGCCTCGTGTGGGTCTCTGTCGACAACGCCTGGGGCGAGGTTGATTGTCACGCGGTCCTGATCTACGGCCAGCGGGGTAACGTGTTCGACGTCTACTCGCCGGAGGTCTCCCGTAGCTGCCTGCAGCAGTATCACCGCAAGCAACTGGACAGGGTGTGGTTGCGCAGCGAGGGCATCACCACGGTAGCGTCCGCCTCGATCGAAGCCCGATCGTCGTGATTTGTTCGCCGGAGAGTCCTCGCCCGCCGTCATTCGGAGCCGAATGGCCGTTCCGACTGTCCCGCCGAGTGCCATTTGGAGCCGAATCGCGGTCACCGGGAGCCGGTGGCGGTGAGCTCGCGATCTGCTGGACGGTGGCGTCGATGTCGGAGGTACGAGGGGTGGTCATGGACTGCACCGTGATGGGCGCGCCGCCGCCGACGGCCACATCACCGACCATGACCTGGCGGGATGCCCGACGTTGGAGAACCGGCAGGGCTGGCGGGCTGTGTGAGGTGGGCATGCCCAGTTCGACAGGTGTCATCAGATCTCCCCTGGGACTGGCACGATCAAGGACAAGCGAGCAGGCTTACGACCGCCGCACCGCGGACGGCAAGGTGAAATGGACGGTCTCGCGGGTGGTCTCGCGTTCGACCACG
>DATEMN010000465.1:0-3935 GCA_035275565.1 Pseudonocardiaceae bacterium
ACCTTGTCCAGCCGGAAGATCTCGTACGACTCGTCGCCCACGCTCAGCGTGCTGCGGGCGTCGAAGCTGTTCGCCGACACGACAGTCTCCTTCATTCATGTGCGCGTACCACACCGCATCCTGCCGCCACGCCCTCTCGGCCGATCCACTAAGGTAAGGCTAAGTTAGACAACCTTTACCACCTGGCGGCGTGCGGTACGCCTCGGCAGATATCTCGATGTCGAGATAACTCTAGTACATGGGGGCGGGCTGGTCATGCCCGGATGCCGTTTGCTTGGTGACCGCCAGAACGCCTGCCCCCGGCTCAGCAAGACCACCGACCACCACATCCGGCGACTCACCCGCGCCAACCGCCTCAGGCCGGCGATCTCCTGCACCACCTCACGCCGCCGCCGCACCAAACCGGCCGCAGGCCCCGGCTGAGCCGCCTCGCCACCCTCAGCGGACGCGCGACAGGCGTTCTCCTGGTGAACACCCTTGCGAACGCCGGCCCGGCCGCCGAGCGGACTCCGTCCGACCTCCGCCTTCAGCACCCACGAGTGTCAGGCCCCAGCCGACGACGATGCCCGAGGTGACCGGTCAGAGCGGAAGCCTGCGCAACGCACCGACAGTCAGGGCGCCCGGACAGGCGCCCAGCCCGAAGCGTGTCCAGTACAGCCCGAGCAGGGTCGCGCCTGAGTGGAGATCATTTCGGCGACCGGCAACCGGCAACCAGCAACCAGCAACCAGCAACCGGATAGCACATCGGCGACCCCCGGTCGCCCCAGTCCACCGGCTCGCCCCGCCGGCGCCCGCGACCGTCTGAGTCAGGGCAGTCGTCACACCGGTCACAGGGCCCGGGCAGGCACGGTCGTCACCCGTGCCCGCGCCGCATCAGCACATCCGCGCGGGGCGCGGCGGCCCGCCCCGGCCCGCCCCGGGAAGACCGGGTTCCCCCGGGGCGGCGAAGAATTGCCTGTCCGTTGACCGTTCCTTGACGATTACGCGCCCTTTCTTTGAAGGATCGGCCACCTCTTCATTCGGTGATTCCTTCGCTCACGCCGCCAGCCCCTGGGCGAGCGGACTCCCCATCCCGAAGGGCAGCGAGAAACGAAGCGGAGTGAAGATCTCCGCATACTCGCAGCCGAATCGGAGGCCGTGCAGAAGCGCCCGGGCACGGATGGCCTTTTCTCTCAGTTCGGGGCTCGTCGCCGTTTGCGACGCGTGCTGGGAAAGCAGTTCGGCCTTCTCCTGGATGAAATCGCTTACATCGACGGCGATACCCGTGGACAGCACCGGCGATCTTGGCGACTCGAAGAGAAGAACGTTTCGCTGGCCGCGCGCCGCGATCCTCATCGCACGGTGGGTCCCGACGTGGTCCTGGTGGGTGTCCTCCGGCAGATGCGTGTACACCACGTCGGGGGCGGTGTCGGCGATCACCTGCTCGAGAAGCGTGACGAGATGCGTGAGGGAGCCCAGATCTCCGTCGGGCAGACCGAGCGACACCACCTTCGCCCCCAGCAATTCCGCGGCTCTCGCCTGCTCCGTCGCCCGCACGAGGGGTTCACCGCCACGGGCCCCGTCACTGACGACGACCACGGTTATCTCCGCCCCCTGCGCGGCATGCCGCAATAGAGTCCCACCACAGCCGAATTCGATGTCATCCGGATGGGCTCCCACGGCGAGCACCCGCTGCCACATATTTCCCTCCCCTGTCACACACTGGTGTGCGGTGTGAATAGGCTGACTATGCACTGGCGCCGGGTTCCTGGCTACTGTCACACCCCCGAAGCGCACCAAGTCCACGCAGTGGTATGGACTTTCTTCCCGGTACGGCCGGGCGCGGGAAGGACAGGAGGCCGGACAGGCGCGACCGGCCCGCGTGGGCCCCGCAGTTGGGGGTACCCGAGAGCAGCGACGCGAGCGAGGCGTCGGCACGGCACGACACCGGCGAAGCGAAGACCGAGGAGAGGGAGACATCGATGCCGCTCACGTTCCGCAAGAGCATCCGGATCCTGCCTGGCGTACGGCTGAACATCAACAAGAAGTCGTGGTCCATCACCACCGGCGGGAAGAACGGCCCCGGCACACCCACAGCAGCACGGGCCGCCGCACGACATCCATGGACCTCCCCGGTCCCTTCGGCCGGCGCCGCACCACCAGCGGCAGCAGCAGGCGACCCAGGCGCCCTTGAGGGACCATCACCCATCCGGACCCCCTGGAATGCCCGATCTCATATCTGAGATAGCCTGCCCCCATGGCTGACGATTACCTCGTACGCATCGGCAAGCTCATCCGTGACGCCAGGCAACACCGTGGCTGGACACAGTCCCAACTCGCGGAGGCACTCGCGACCAGCCAGAGCGCTGTGAATCGCATCGAACGCGGGAACCAGAACATCAGCCTTGAGATGATCGCCCGAATCGGTGAGGCCCTGGACAGTGAGATCGTCTCTCTGGGCTACGCGGGCCCGATGCATCTGCGCGTGGTCGGCGGACGTCGTCTGTCCGGCTCCATCGACGTCAAGACCAGCAAGAACGCCTGTGTGGCCCTGCTGTGCGCGTCCCTGCTCAACAAGGGCCGCACCGTGCTGCGCCGGGTGGCCCGCATCGAAGAGGTCTACCGGCTGCTCGAGGTCCTCGGCTCGATCGGCGTCCGCACCCGCTGGATCAACGACGGCACCGACCTGGAGATCGTCCCCCCGGCCGAGCTCCGCATGTCCGCGATCGACGCGGACGCGGCCCGTCGCACCCGCTCGATCATCATGTTCCTCGGGCCGCTGCTGCACCGTATGGACCACTTCAAGTTGCCCTACGCGGGCGGCTGTGACCTCGGCACCCGTACCGTCGAGCCGCACATGATCGCGCTGCGCCGGTTCGGGCTGGACATCACCGCGACCGAGGGGCTCTACCACGCGCAGGTGGACCGCTCGGTCGTACCGGACCGACCGATCGTGCTGACCGAGCGCGGTGACACGGTGACCGAGAACGCGCTGCTGGCCGCCGCCCGCCACGACGGCACCACCCTCATCCGCAACGCCTCCTCCAACTACATGGTCCAGGACCTGTGCTTCTTCCTGGAGGCGCTGGGCATCCGGGTCGAGGGCATCGGCACCACCACGCTCACCGTGCACGGCGTGCCCACCATCGACGTGGACGTCGACTACTCCCCGTCCGAGGACCCGGTGGAGGCGATGAGCCTGCTGGCCGCCGCGGTGGTCACCGAGTCCGAACTGACCGTGCGCCGCGTGCCGATCGAGTTCCTGGAGATCGAGCTCGCGGTGCTGGAGGAGATGGGGCTCGACCACGACCGGTCGGCGGAGTACTGGGCGGACAACGGGCGCACCCGGCTGGTGGACCTGACCGTACGGCCCTCCAAGCTGGAGGCGCCGATCGACAAGATCCACCCGATGCCGTTCCCTGGCCTGAACATCGACAACGTCCCGTTCTTCGCGGCCATCGCGGCGTCCGCGCAGGGCAAGACGCTGATCCACGACTGGGTCTACGACAACCGCGCGATCTATCTCACCGACCTCAACCGGCTCGGCGGCCGACTCCAACTCCTCGACCCGCACCGGGTGCTGGTGGAGGGCCCGACCCGCTGGCGGGCCGCCGAGATGATGTGCCCGCCGGCCCTCAGGCCCGCCGTGGTCGTGCTGCTGGCGATGATGGCGGCGGAGGGCACGTCCGTGCTGCGCAACGTCTACGTCATCAACCGCGGCTACGAGGACCTGGCCGAGCGACTCAACTCGGTGGGGGCGCAGATCGAGACGTTCCGGGACATCTGAAGGTCTTCAGGAAAAGCGCCGCCGCACCCCTGCTGATCTGCATGAACGCGTGGCGGGAGGGGAGGTGGCGGCGTCTTTGGGATTTTCTGGGACTTTGCCGGGACCGAAGGCTTCCGGGCGCAGCGCACTGGATATGACGCGTCCTCGGAGAGGTGTTGGCCTGAGCAAG
>DATEMN010000466.1:0-13508 GCA_035275565.1 Pseudonocardiaceae bacterium
ACGCTGCCCACCGTTGCAGTCGGCCGGGAGCTGGCCGACCGTGGCCACCAGATCGCCTGGGCCGGGCACGCCAAAACCGTCGGCCCGCTGCTGCCACCGGGAGCCAGGCTGATCCCGATCGCCACCGACTGTGGCGGCCAGGTCCTGGCCCAGTTCCGCCACCGCCCGCTGGACCTGCGGGGGGCGGCCGCCTACCGATTCCTGTGGGCAGATTTCCTGATCCCGCTGGCAGCCTCGATGGTGCCCGGCGTCACGGCCGCAGTGAACGAATTCGCCCCGGACGTCCTGATCGCCGACCAACACGCGCTGGCCGGCGCGCTGGTGGCCCGCCAGCGCGGGCTGCCGTGGGCGACCTCGGCCACCACCTCGGCGGAACTGACGGATTTGTTCGCCAACGTGCCGAGACTCGGCGCGTGGACCCGGCAGCTGCTGACCGACCTCCAGCGCAGCTATGCCGTACCAGACCCGGTCGACCTGCGGTTCTCCGATCATCTTGTACTCGCGTTCACGACGACAACGCTGGTCGGGCCGCTCGGTGATCTCCCCAGTCACTACGTGTTCGTAGGGCCCGCCATGGGCGCCCGGACCGGCGGACCCGAGTTCCCGTGGAACTGGCTACGCACCGACCGTCACCATGTCCTGGTCTCGCTGGGGACGGTCAACCAGGAAGTCGGCCAGCGATTCTTCGCCACCGCCGTGGAGGCGGTGGCATCGCTTGCCGACCGGCTGCAGGTGATCCTCGTCGCCCCGCCCAACCTGGTCGGCTCGACGCCCGACCACGTGCTGGTTCGTGAGTTCGTCCCCCAGCTGGAGCTGCTACCGCAGCTGCACGCGGTGGTCAGCCATGCTGGTCACAACACGGTGTGCGAGACCCTCGCGCACGGCGTGCCGCTGGTCGTGGCCCCGATTCGGGACGACCAGCCGGTCGTCGCCAGCCAGGTCACCACCTCCGGCGCTGGCATCCGGGTCCGGTTCGGCCGGGTCGGCGCCACCGAGCTGCGTACCGCCATCACGACCGTGCTCGACGATCCGTCCTACCGGGCCGCGGCCCGGCGCGTGCAGACCTCGTTCGCCACTGCTGGCGGCGCCGCCGCCGCGGCCGACCACCTGAAGAAACTCCTATGACCGATCGGAAGGAAGGCTGAAGGTGACGATGCCGGCCAAGCCAGGCGACCTGTCGCTGACGGCGCTCTACACCTCGCAGGTGTGGGCGTGGGGTGGGTTCTCGCACGCGCATCTGTTCGCCAGCCCGGACGCCAAGCGTGTGTTCGACGCGACCAACGCCGCGCTCGCGGCAGCGAGGTTGTTCAACCGCAAGCTCGCACCGCTGCGTCATTCGCTGCTCCATCGCCACGCGATGATCGATCACCTGCTGCACGCGTCGGGTTACCGGCATGTCATCGAGCTGGCAGCGGGGTTCTCCCGGCGGGGCGCTGCCGCCACAGGCGATGCGCGCGTGCAGTACACCGAGCTCGACCTGCCGCACGTCATCGCGCGCAAGCGCGAGCTCCTCCAGCGCACCGACGAGGGTCGCGCGGTGCTCGCCCGGCCGGGTTTGCGCCTCATCGAGGGTGACGTCGAGACCGTGGCGCTCGAACCGTTCGTGCGACCTGGCGAGCCGGTGTTCGTGATCGCGGAAGGCTTGCTGATGTACCTGGCAGCTGACGCTCGCCACAGCCTGTTCGCGAAGGTGAGGCAGCTCGCGGCAATCACGGGCGAGCTCAGGTTCGTGTTCGATCTGGTGCCGACGAATGAGGAGCCCGAACCCGGCATCGTCGGGCGCATGCTGGAGAAGGCGATGAGACGGTCCACGGGTGGGCGGGGCTTCGAGCGGGACGCCCGGACCCGCGACCACATCGTGACCGCGCTTCGCGAGGCGTGCTTCGACGGTATCGAGGCCATCGCGTCGAGCGATATTGCGCGCGCGTGGGACCTGCCGGAGCCCGACCGGCGAACGCACGTGGCGCTATTCGCCACCCGAGCGTCCTCTCAAACCACCCGGGAAGGGCTCAAATGACCGATCCGTACCGCCTGAGCGGTCTGGACGCCGGGTTCCTCGCCTTGGAGCTGCCGGAGCAGCCTATGCAGAACATGGCCCTGGCGGTGCTGAGCCCTGCCGCCCGGCGTCCGGCCGGGACCGAACCGATTACCCTCGGCAATGTCCGCCAACACCTAGCCAGCCGGCTCGACGCCTTGCCAGCATTCCGGCTCCGCGTCACACCGGTTCCTCTCGGCCTGCACCGTCCGGTGTTCGTGGAGGCCACCGACTTCGACCTTGACCACCATCTCGGTCACGCCACGCTCCCCGCCCCGGGGGGTCCTCAGGAGCTGAACCGGCTGTACGCCTCGCTCGCCGGGAGCTGCCTCGATCGCCAGCACCCGCTGTGGCGCCTCACACTGGTCGACGGGCTCGATGGTGACCGTCAGGCACTCGTCCTCGAGATCCATCACTGTCTCACGGATGGCGCCGCCCTGCTCACCACGTTCTCGCGGTTGTTCTCGCGAGAGAACGCTCAGCAGACGATCCCGGCATCCGGGTGGCGCCCAGAGCGTGCCCCAGGCCGGTGGCGACTGGTTACCGACGCGGTGATCGATCATGGCTGGGGGCTCGTCCGGCTGCCAGCGCTGGTCCGGAAGACCAAACGTGGGGCGAGCGCCATCCGGGAGGCAAGCGAGGGCTCCCCGGTCGCCGTCCCCCGGCCAGGTGCCGACGCCCCGCCATGCTCGCTCAACGCCGGCTTCACGCCCAAGCGGCGCTTCGCGCGAGCCTCGCTGCCGCTGGCCGGCATCAAGCTCGTGAAGGACATGGCTGGCGTCACCGTGAACGACGTCGTGCTGAGCGTCGTCGCGGGAGCGTTACGGGACTACCTCGAGCAACGCCATGACCTACCGGACCGGCCGCTCGTGGCGAACGTGCCCGTCGGGATGCCGGCACCAGGCGGTCCCCCCCGCGCCGTGGGCAACCGGCTCACCCGCCTCGCTACCTCACTGGCGACCGACGTGGCGGACCCGTGGGCTCGGCTCCAGACGATCAGCACGGTGACTCGCGAGTCCAAGCGCTGCCTCGACCTCATGGGGCGCGAGGTCATGGGCGAATGGCTGGACCTGGTGCCGCCCGCCATCCTCTCCGCTGCCATCCGGCACGCCCATCGGCGGCGTCGCAACCATCCAGAGCGCCTGGACACCAATGTGACCATCTCGAACATCCGTGGTCCCGCACGGACATGGTCCTTCGGGCCTGCAGTGGTCGAAGAGCTGTACCTCGCCGCGCCACCGAACAACGGGGTGGGCGTCACCTTCGTGGTCTGGGACTACGCTGGCACCTTGTTGATTGGGATCCTCTCCTTCGCCGACTCTGTGGAAGCCCCCGCTGAGCTAGCCGTCGGGTTGTCTCGCTCACTGGGCGAACTGGTAGCCATCGCGAGATCTCGTCAAGGAGAACTACTGCCCGCGATATGAGATCCGACTCCCCGCTGCGTCACCTGTGAAGCTCAAACCTCGCCATCCACGTCGTACACCTCGGTCGCCGGGGCTGCCAGTAACCGGTCCGCCAGCTCCTGCTTCAGGACCGTCAACCGGCTCTCCTGCTCGTCGGTGCGCTTCTCCGTGCGCGCCAGGGTGATGAACTCCTCCCGCACGTACCCGTCGCGAAGGACCGTCGTCACGCTGCGGCCTCGGTAGCCGAGCCGGAAAACGAAACGCTCGCGCATCGCACCCAGTTCGGGACGCGCCAACGTGTCGACAACGACATACCGACCCTCGGTCACGGCGCGGGTGACCATCTCGAACGCATCGCGGGCACCCGGCCCGGCGAACGCCGTCTCGATCATGATCTCGCGGCGCTCCACCAGACCCCCCGGCTCCAGCAGCGGCAGCACCCGTTCCAGCACCTTGAATGCCTGGGCCACCCCCCCAGGTGAGCCCGGTCCGTGGTAGCGCATCAGATCCTCAAACGCATAACCCAGCGCACCCCCCCGCTCCGCAACCACAATCGCGCCGCTCACCCCAGTCTCCTTCACAGCCGCTCACGGACCGCCATTCGGAGCCGAATGGCAATTTCAAGCCCCACCGGAGCGCGAGTCGGCTCCGAATGGCGCTCCGGCTCGCCGCCCCCCTGGGCCGACCCCAGGCGATCCCTGGTGGGACAGACCCTAGGGATTCTCCGGATCCGACCCGGGGGGACACTTCCTACCCTGAGATCTACAGCGTACATCTGAGGATCGAAGGCACGACAGTGACAACAACCGAGCTCCCCGCCCCGATCACCACCTTGGTCAGCCACGACCCCGACCTGGAGGAACTCGTCGCCGGAGCGAGAACCGGCTGCGCGACGAGCTGGCGCATGATCGTTGACCGCTTTGACGAACGCCTCCAGCGCGCGGCCAGAGCCCAGGGTCTCGACGGATCCACCGCCGCCGACGCGGTGCAACAGACCTGGCTGGCTGCGGTCACGAACATCGAGTCGCTGCGGACCGCGCAGGCGCTCGGTGGCTGGTTGCGCAGCATCCTGCACCGCGAGTGTCTGAAGGCCCACAATCTCCGTTACCGGGAGACCCCGCACGTCGACGAGACCGACCTGACCGGACGCACGAACGGCCGGACCGTCATGATGCGCACCGAGCCGCAGTCGCCCGAGGACGAGGCGCTCCGAGCTGAGCAGCGAATGCTGGTGCAGGCAGCGCGACGCCGGCTGCCCAGCCGCGACCAGGATCTGCTTGCCCTGCTCGTCGTCGAACCGCCAATGCCGTACACCGAGATCTCGCGCCGGCTCGGGGTGCCGATCGGGAGCATCGGACCCACTCGGGCCAGGTGCTTCGCCAGAATGCGCCGCGAGCTCGCCACGTTGGGGGTAAAGGGCGCTGGTAACGATCACCGCGTTCCCCGTCAAAGCCGTCGATCCATGCTCTGAGCGCTGCCGACGCCCACCCAGGTAGTCGTGGGAAGGCTCTCCATTGGCACGCTCCAGCCGCGTTAGGCTCAACCCATGCTGGTTGGGCGCGATCACGAGTGTGCGCGGCTCCGGGCAGTGCTGGTGAAGGCCACCCAGGGCGATCCCGAAGCGCTGGTCATCCGTGGTGACCCGGGCATGGGAAAGACCCACCTCCTGCACGCCGCTGCCGAGTATGCCGACGATCTGCAGATCATCCGCGTCGACGGGCATGAAGCCGAGACCGAGATCCCGTACGCCGCGTTGACCATGCTCCTCGGGCCGCTCATCCAGAGGCTGTCGGAACTGCCGGAAGCGCAGGCCACGGCGTTGAAGGCGGCGCTGGACCTGGGGCCGGCCGTGCACGGCGACCGGCTCGGCGTGGCCGCCGCCACGCTGACTCTGATGGCGAACTCCGCCGACGAGCGCCCGTTGTTTATCGCGGTGGACGACGCACACTGGCTCGACCTCCCGTCCCTGGAGGCTCTGGTCTTCTCGATCCGCCGGATGCGCGCCGAGCGCATCGCGGTCGTGCTCACCGCACGTTTCGCCGTCGACGTCTCGCCGGCCGCGGAGCGGTGGTTGGCCGCACTGCCGGAGATGCCGCTCAGCGGCCTGGACTTCGCGGCAGCCAAGCAGTTGGTAGCCGATCGGGGCGCGCTGTCCAACTCGATGTGGAAGGCTACCGCCGGTAACCCGCTCGCGCTGCAAGACCTGCCGACCACCTGGTCGACGACGTTGCCGGTCGAACCCGTGCCACTGAGGACACGGCTCGTGCGCGCCTACGAGCGGCGGCTGGCGGGCCTGTCTCCGGACACCCGCCGCGCTGTTCTGCTACTCGCGGTGGCGGGCTCGGCGGATGACGCGGTGGACGATGCGCTAGCCCAGCTGGGCCTCAGCCGGCACGATCTGGATGCCGCCGAGGACGCGGGCCTGCTCGTGCAGGACACCAGCGGTGTCCGCTTCCGGCACCCACTTGTCTGCAGCGCGGCTTATCACGCAGCAACCGCGGAGCGTAAGCGCACCGCGCACCGGGCGCTGGCCGCCGTCTACGAGCAGCGGTGCACCCCGGGAGCTGTGGAGCGGCGCGCCTTCCACCTCGCGGCCGCGACTCCCAGCCCCGACGAGGACATCGCGGGTCAGCTGGCCGCCGCGGCCAAGCAAGCCGCCACTCGGCAAAGTCACGTCACGGCGCTCGCCTTGTTCGAACGTGCGGCGCGGTTGAGTCCGGTCGGCCCGGCGCGGACCCAGCGGTTGTTGGACGCTGCACTGATGAGCCAGGCCGCCGGGTGCCCCGGGGCCGCCTTGCCCTTGCTCGACCTGGCGCTGGCCGAGACGGATGACCAGCGCACGATCACCACCATCCGGCACTTGCAGTGCCGGGTTCAGATGTGGTGCGGCCAACCGATCGAGGCACGTGACGAGCTGCTCGCTTTAGCCGACCGAACCGAGATCACCGAACCCACGCTGGCGGCCGTCATGCGCAGCCAGGCGGCTCTGACCAGTGTCACGCTCGGCGATCAGCGCCTGGCCGTGGAGATGGCGCGCCGGGCGGCTCGTCTCGTACGGCACCTGCCGGCGATGACCCGCCTGCCGGTGGTGCTGATCGAGGCCTTCACCCTGGCCGCCGGCGGCGACAGCGCAACCGCGCGCGAGCTGCTCGCCTGGTGCGAGGAACACTTGGCTAAGTACGACCCGCTGTCCGTTGACCAGCTCCTCCTCGTCGTCGCTCTCGCCTACGCGTCGGTGGAGGACTCCGCATCGGCGCGCCGGTGGCTGGAGTCCGCAGTCCGGACGACACGGTCCGCGGGTGCCATGGGCCTGCTGCCCTTCCAGCTGGTGGAGCTGGCGGATGTGTGCTGGCGCGACGGCGACTGGACGGCCGGGCTGGCCCACGCGCACGCCGCGGTGAGCCTCACCGAGGAGACCGGCTGGTCGACCCAACTGCCCCACGCCCTGACCGTCCTGGCCGTCTTCGAAGCGACCCTCGGCGACGCGGCCGGCTGCCGGGAACACGTCGCCAGAGCCGTCGAGTTGGCCACGCCGTCCGGGGCCCGGATCTTCGAGGCTCGAGCGGCCCGGGCACTGGGCCTGCTCGAGCTGAGCGAGGGCCGTCCGAGTCAGGCGGCCGAGCACTTCGCCGTCATCGCCGAGTTCGTCTACGCGCACGGGCTGGGCGACCCGGTGCTGCTGAGCTGGGCGGGCGACTTCGTGGAGGCGCACGTCCGCGCGGGCGAGCCACACCGCGCCCAGCGCGCCTTCGACGTACTCGTCCGAGAAGCCGAGAAGACCGGCCGACCGACCGAGCACGCGGTCGCCGCCCGCTGCCGCGGCCTGCTCTACGCCGACGACGAGCAGGCGCACAGCGCATTCCTCGAGGCCCTGAAGTGGCACGAGCAGGCACAGCAGCCCTTCGAGCAGGCCCGCAGCCAGCTGTGCCTGGGCGAGTTCCTGCGCCGCCACCGTCGCCCAACGGAGGCCCGGCCGGTGCTCACCGACGCACTGGGCACCTTCACCCGGCTCGGCGCACGATCATGGGCACAGCGGACCGAGGCCGAGCTCCGCGCGACGGGAATCGCGTCGCGACCCCGCCGCGAACGTTCCACCACCCAGCTCACCCCCCAGGAGCTACAGGTCGCGCTGGTCGTCGCGGACGGAGCCACCAACGTAGAAGCCGCCGCGCAACTGTTCCTCTCCGCGAAAACGATCGAGTTCCACCTGTCAAACGTCTATCGCAAACTGGGCATCCGCTCACGCGCTCAGCTCGCCCGGACGGTCTTCTCTAGCGCTTCGGGATGACACCTCGGCAGCAGCGCAACCGGCGATGACGTTCGGCTTACCTCCAGATAAGGCCGCTGCGCTGGATCGAAGTACTTCGCCAGATCAGCAGGCATGATGTTGGCTGCGTTACGGTTGAAAATGCTGCCAGCCCGTTCCAGCGCACTGGCGACGAGTCCGGAGCACACGAACTGACCGTCGATGAAGAACGTCAGCTTGCGACCGGTGAGCAACGACAGGGCGATACTCGCGATCGTCAGCTTTCCGTACTTCGTGTGCTTGTCCAGCGCCCATCTGGCGAACTCGACCTCTTGGTCGCGATCCTCGTCCGATGCCTGAATACGGAAGATCTGATAGGGCTGCCCTGCGTAGTCGTCGAGTGACGACTTCTTGACACCGGTGCCCTTCGCCTCGATCAGGGTACCGTCACGATCCACGATCAGCGCGGCGTGCGCCCAGTCCACGTATTTCCGGTCTTCTCCGAAGATTCGCATCTTCTGGCCGAATTTGATCAATCGATATACGAGACTGTTCCCCTTGACGAGGATGAAGTCCCCCCGATTGAACTCCATCGCGGACTCGCCCGGCTCGTAGCATTCCGGCACGAGAGTGGCCAGGGGCCGAGAAGTAGAAAAGTCAGACTGTTTGCTAAAAAAGCCAGGAGATTTCATGTTTACTCCAGGTTGCGCGGGGCACCGGCTTTCGCCGGCCCCCTTTCGCCGACCACCGTGTCTGACAAATAGATGCGTGCGGCGACGCAGAGATACCCACTGGAGCGAACTACGCGGAACATCACCCATTCGGGCGATGCGGCCAGACTGTCGGTTGCTAGTCCAGCACAGAGACGCAACGGGCATATGCCACAAAGTAAACATATATGACCAGCATCGATCATATCGACCTAATATCGCGGAATGGTACTGTTTGGCGAGCAGTCAGTGGTCACTACATAGCACACCAGGTGGTGGCTACCTAGCGCGCCTGCACAATGGCCAATTTCCGGCGAACACCAGGGTAGGGATAAAATCCGGGCAAACCCGACACACTGGGCGGCGTGACACGCCCGTACCACTGAACGGCGGTATAGCATGGGGGTTCATCGCAAGCGGCCCGTGTGGCTACTTACTGCCGTCTTGGTGACCAGCGTGTTCGCGGTCGGCGTGCCGGCCAGAGCCGTACCGACCCCGCTGGCCCGGGCAGCAACTGGTCAAGCCCCCTGCACACCCAAGCCCGCCACCCCCAAGCGGCAACTGCGTGCCATGTGGATCACCAGCGTCCTCAACATCGACTGGCCCAGCCAACCGGGCCTATCTGCTGAGACCGTTCAGACTGAGTACCGTTCCTGGCTGGATCTTGCCCAGCGTCACCACCACAACGCGGTGATCGTGCAGATACGGCCCACCGCCGACGCGTTCTGGCCGTCACCTTATGAACCGTGGTCGGAATGGCTGACCGGTCGCCGCGACGGTGCGAATCCGGGCTGGGACCCCTTGGCATTTCTTATTGCCGAAACCCATCGGCGCAATCTGGAGTTTCACGCCTGGTTCAACCCCTATCGGGTAAGCATGCCCAGCGGCGCTGGACCGGACATCAGCAAGCTCGCGCCCCACCATCCGGTCCGCCAGCACCCTAATTGGGCTGTGACCTACCCCGCCAACGCCGCCGGTAGCCGTCTCTATTACAACCCCGGAATCCCGGAGGTACGCCGATTCGTCGAAGATGCCGTCCTCGACGCGGTCGCCCGCTACGACGTCGATGGCGTGCACTTCGACGACTATTTCTACCCCTACCCCACCGCAGGACAGGACTTCGCCGACGACGCCACCTACGCCCAATACGGCTTCGGATTCGCCACTAAAGCCGACTGGCGTCGCGACAACATCAACCACTTGATTCAGGAAGTCGGCCAGCGCATCAAAAACCTCAAGCCGTGGGTGAAGTTCGGCGTCAGCCCGTTCGGGATCTGGCGCAACAGATCAACCGACCCGCTCGGCTCGCAGACTGACGGGACGCAGAGTTACGACGAGGTCTACGCCGACACCCGGCTGTGGGTCAAGCAGCAGTGGATCGACTACATCGTGCCCCAGCTGTACTGGAACATCGGCTTTAGCCCGGCGGACTACGCCCTTCTCGTCCCATGGTGGTCCGACGTCGTGTCCGGCACCCGGGTACAGCTCTACCTCGGCCAAGCCGACTACAAGATCGGCACTACCGAGGCGTGGCTGGACTCCGCCGAGATGACTCGTCACCTGACCTTCAACCGTGATCATCCACACGTGCTCGGTGATGTGCACTTCGCCGCCAGAGACGTCCGCGCCGACCGGATCGGCGGAGTCAGCCGCTACGTCGCCGACCACTACACCCGGCCGGCACTCGTCCCACGCATGTCGCACCTGCCGTCCCGGCCACTCGCCTCCCCGCTCATCACCGGGGCGACCCGCGACGCCATCACCAACGCCGTAACCCTCACCTGGCACTCCCCCATTCCGAGTCCATCGTTCGGCACAGCCACCTCGTACGCCATCTACCGCATCGACGGTTCACCCCACCCCGACCCGTGCCACTTCGTCGACGCCACCTACCTGCTGACCACCCAGCGGGCCACACAGGAGATCCAGACCTACACCGACTCGACCGCGCAGCCCGGCCACCCGTACACCTATTACCTGACCGCCCTCGACCGGACTTGGAACGAAAGCCACCCCAGCCCACCCGAATTCGTCCCAGTAAAGACAGTGGTACACGGCGCCGAGACAAACTTGACCTCCCCGGCTCGTTCGTCGGAAGCCGTCCAATCCTCGATCCTGCGATTCGCGCAGGGTCACCGAGTGGGTGAGCACCACGCGGCGGTCGACGCCGTAGCGCGCAGGGAGAGCAGGTCGTACTGGACCGAACAGCCGGCGAGATTCTCGAACACGTTATCTCGGCAAAGAAAATAAGGGCTTCATCCATACGACACTGGCGCAAATTATGCATTGCCTTGCCAGCCGCTACATGCAGGACACTTTGACCGCCTCAACCTAACAATAAATTTACTTCACCGTGGACCCCCGAGCAAGGCGTCCCCCAATCGGGGAGGAGCTGTTACGCACTGTCGTCGCAGAGTGTGTTTCATGTCATACTCGATTGCTGCAAGTGTGGTTGCTCTGAAGAAGTGGTTGCACGCCGCGCCGACGACGGGCAGACTCGGAGACAACGGAGCTTAGCAGGGTGTACGGCCATATTTTGCCGCACGCCGATACGCCTCTGCAACCTTTTAAACCAGATGCGCGCGAGCGGCGATGAAAGCTCGTGGAGAGCATAACCCGCGAGGGTCAGCGAGGGATTGATCGCATGGACGCTGGAGACGCCGTGGATCGGCTGATGCGCTCCGCTCAATTCTTTTTTGCCGGTAAGCAGTCTCCCGATGGGCGCATGCTATTCCGCGAAGGGGGTCGGGACGCGGAGGAGTTCTACCGTGGACGCTGGCGGCACGACCGCGAGATCCGATCCACACATGGAGTGAACTGCACAGGGTCGTGTTCGTGGAAGGTCTTCGTCAAGGACGGGATCATCACCTGGGAGACGCAGGCGACTGATTACCCCTCGGTGGGGCCGGATTCGCCGGAGTACGAGCCGCGCGGCTGCCCGCGGGGGGCTTCTTTTTCCTGGTACACCTATTCTCCTACGCGTATCCGTTACCCGTACGTACGTGGACCGCTGGTGGAATTGTGGCGTCAAGCGCGGGCCCGCAACGCCGACCCGGTGCATGCGTGGGCATCCATCGTGGATGATCAGGACTGCGCAATGGTGTACAAGCGAGCGCGAGGCAAAGGCGGGTTTGTGCGCTCCTCGTGGCGCGAAGTCACCGAGTTGATTGCGGCTTCCTACGTTCACACCATTAAACGGTTCGGCCCGGATCGGATCGTGGGTTTCTCACCGATCCCCGCGATGTCGATGACGTCTTACGCAGCCGGGACTCGGTTCCTGTCGATGATCGGCGGCACTATCTCCTCATTCTACGATTGGTACGCCGACCTGCCTATCGCGTCGCCGCAGGTCTTTGGCGACCAGACTGACGTGCCGGAATCCGGAGATTGGTGGAACGCCGGCTATCTGATCGTGTGGGGTACGAATCTGCCCATCACCCGGACGCCGGACGCGCATTTCATGACCGAGGCCCGCTACCGGGGTCAGAAGGTCGTGGTGGTGTCACCGGATTTCTCCGACCACACCAAGTTCGCTGATGACTGGCTGGCCGCCGCGCCGGGCACCGATGGGGCGCTGGCGATGGCCATGGGACATGTGATCCTGACTGAGTTCTACCGGAACCGGCAGGTGCGGTACTTCACCGACTACATTCGGACCTACACGGACCTGCCGTTCCTCGTTACGCTGACCGAGCGGGACGAAGCCTGGGTGCCGGGCAAGTTCCTGACAGCGGCGGATCTCGGCCAGGACATCGAGCACGCCGAGTTCAAGACCGTGTTGTGGGACGAGGCGACCGGCGGACCCGTGACGCCGGGCGGCTCGGTGGGTTTCCGTTGGGGCAGCCAACCGGGCCGGTGGAACCTCCGGCTGGGCGATGTCGAGCCGCTGCTGTCCCTGCACGGGCACACGGGCGCCGAAACGGTACCAGTAGATCTGCCGCGCTTCGACTGCAGCCCAGGTGAGGGTGGCGGCGTACTGCGGCGGGGAGTGTTCGCGACACGGGTCGGCGATCACTTGGTGACCACGGTGTTCGATCTGGTGATGGCCCAGTACGGGGTGGCACGCGACGGGCTGCCCGGTGACTGGCCGACCGGGTATGACGATGCGGCTCGGCCTTACACGCCAGCTTGGCAGGAGGCGATCACCTCGGTGCCAGCGAAGGCGGCGGCGCGGGTGGCGCGGGAGTTCGCTCGTAACGCCGAGCGAACCAACGGTCGATCAATGATCGCGATGGGTGCGGGCACCAATCACTGGTTTCATTCCGACCAGATTTACCGGACTTTCTTGTCCTTGTTGCAGCTGTGTGGTTGTCAGGGTGTCAACGGCGGCGGGTGGGCGCATTATGTGGGTCAGGAGAAGGTGCGGCCGCTGACCGGCTGGTTTCACCTGGCGTTTGGGCTGGACTGGCAGCGCCCGACCCGCCATATGGTGGGTACACCGTTGTGGTGGCTGGCCACCGACCAGTGGCGCTACGAAGCGTTTCCGGCTGACAAGCTGGCTAGCCCATTGGGCGCGGGGCGGCTAGCCGGGCGCAGCCTGCCGGATTGCAACGCGTTGGCCGCGCGGTTGGGGTGGATGCCCTCGCACCCGGCGTTCAATCGCAACCCACTGGATGTGTGTGACGAGGCCGAGCGCGCTGGGATGGACGTTCCGGACTATGTGGTCGAGCAACTGAAGGCGGGCACGCTGCGGTTCGCTGCTGAGGATCCGGACGATCCGGCGAACTTTCCCCGGGTGTTGATGGTGTGGCGGGCCAATTTGTTCGGTTCCTCGATGAAGGGCCACGAGTATCTGCTGCGGCATCTGCTGGGCACCGATGACGCGGTCACTGCCACCGAGACCCCACCGGAGGTGCGGCCGACCGAGGTGACGTGGCGGGATCCGGCACCGGTCGGCAAGCTGGACTTGTCGGTGGCGGTGGACTTCCGGATGACCAGTACCTGTCTGTTCTCCGACGTCGTGCTGCCCGCGGCCACGTGGTATGAGAAACATGACCTGTCCTCCACGGACATGCACCCGTTCGTGCACGCGTTCAGCCCGGCGATCGCCCCGCCTTGGGAGGCACGCACCGACTTCGACGTCTTCCACACCATCGCAACGGAGTTCTCTCGGC
>DATEMN010000467.1:0-8360 GCA_035275565.1 Pseudonocardiaceae bacterium
CCAACCAGTGTTCGAACACTGGTTGGCACTCACGATGCTTGCTCGCGGAACTCCCGCACCGCGTCGGCGATGGCATCCACCTCCAGCACGTCGACCATCAACCCGACCTGCTCCTCCCACACCTCGGCGGGAACCTCGGCGCGCAGATCGTCCTCAAGGACGTGATACACCGGGAGGCCCAACTGGACCCCGGCCAACGGACCCGCCCAGCTTGGATCACCGAGCACCACCGTCTCAGCAGCGATCCCGGCGCTCTCGGCGTCCGGCGCTCCGAGCACGACCAGCAGCGCGTCGGCGCCGTGCTGGTCGGCCAGGCGCTTGATCGTCTCCTGGGTGGACAGGTCCATGGCCCCAGCGGCCGTTCAAACGAAGCACTCGGTGGCCACATAGACCACCGGGGCACCCGCCGCCTCGACACAGGCCGCAATCGCCGGCCCGGCGACCCCGTCCCGCTCACCGATCACGATGACTTGTTTGCCGTCGAACATTCACGCCTCCTCTGTTGGCACCTGCGTTAACGCTGTGGACAGCCACGCATCGACTTGCTCCGTGGTGAGACTGGGGTCGCAGATCCGGGCCACCTCCTGACCGTGGTGAAACAACAGGATGGTGGGCAGACCGCGCACTTGTAGTGACATGCACAGCCGCCGCGCCTTGCTGGCATCCAGCTTCACGATGGTCAGGTCTGGGTTCGTACTGGCGATGTGCGCCATGTGTGGTGTCAGCGCCACACACGGACGGCAGCTCTCCGCCCAGACGTCAACGAGCACCAGACCCGATCCGACCAGCTCATGGAAGGTCTCCTTCGTCGCGTCCACCACCAGCCCCATCTGGCTCACCCTCCGTTGCGTTCCAGTAGAATGCTCATACCGTCGGACCGCTGGCTCATCCGCCCGAGGAACAGGCTGCCCTTGGCCAGCAGCAACACCCGATTGACCGGTCCGGCCGTCAGCCGGGTCAGGGCATGCGGCAGGTAACACACCGCGGACGCCAGGTGGCCCTGGGTGGGGGCGTAACCCGGCATGCCACGCTCCGCGACGAACAGGTCGATCTCCTCGCGGACGATCTCCTTGCGGCGGGCGGCCAGCGCCGCGATCGTGCGGTAGTTGCGGGCAGCGACGTCGCCCGAGCCCTGTGGCTCGGTGATCTCCGGGTTGTGCAGCTCGGTGGCGTAGTCATCGACGCCCAGCAACTGCGCGCCAATCGCCTCCAGCGGCCGAACAGCCAGGTCGTGCAGGATCTGCGCACCGGAGCCACCCGAGGACACCCGGTGGCGCCCCACAGCGTCAAGCCTGATCCGGGGTGAGACACCATCGTCGGCGGTCACTAGCACCGCGACCCCGCCAATCACGTCCTCCAACACGGGCAGACCGTGGTGCAGGTGCCCCTCGAACTTCATTCCGAGTTTAGGCTGGGAGCCGCCGGCGACGACCACGACCTGATCGAACACCCCCGCCACCACCAGACTGGCGGCGATCACCAGCGCGGGGATCGGCGCGGCGCAGAAGTTCTTGACGTCGGCACCGGAGGACTCAGCCAAGCCGGCCACCGCCGCAATCGTCTTGCCCATGTTGCCCCCGCCGCGCTGGTAGCGGTCGCCGACAGCTTCCTCCGAGCAGGAGATCGTGTAATCGATGGCCGCAGGGTCGAGGCCGTGGTCGTGCAGCAGGTGCAGCAGCGCCAGGGTGCCGGTGGCCTTGCAGGCCAGGTTCTCCAGCAGCACGTGAGCGGCCAGCGACTCGTCCTCGGCGTGCGCGCCGCGCAACGCGCCCGCGAGACGATCGGGCGCCAGGTGCACAGGCAACGCGCCGCTGGCGACGACAGCGGTGACATCCCCGGTCGCTGCGGGGATCCGGTCCAAGTCCAGATGCGTCGCCAGTGGGTGCTCGGCCAGTCGCTTGGCAGCCAGCTCAGCGGCCTCCGGGGTGAGCACCAGCAGGTCGAACTCGTCGAGCACAGCCATCAGCCCAAGGAACTCCTCCTCCGGCATCAGCTCCCCGAACGGCGCGAATCTCGCCCCACCGGCGAGTTCGGCACCGACCCACGGCCGAGGCGGCAGCTCGCGGGGATGGCACGCTCCCAAAAACGCCTGGTGCGGCGGGTAGCGGACGGCATCATCGAAGCTGCGCAGGTTGGCCAGGAAGCGGGTCGCCAGCTCGGGGGCGGCAGGCAGCGTGCGCATCGGCTTGGATCCGTGCCGGGCCAGGCCCGGGGTGTGCGCCAGCACCAGGCTGGCAGCTCGGACGACCGCAGCGTCAGGCATCGGCCAGCTCCTCCACATCGAAGATCGTCGGACGCTCGACCGCGGTGGCGACCGCGTCCAGTGCGCGCACCACCAGCCGCCGCCGCCATACCTGCTCGGCCTGCAGCGCAATGTTCGGGTCACCCGACGGGTAGGGGATGCCGCGGCCCGGCACGATGCGCGGCGCACCGACCTGCTCGGCGATCGTCACGAGGTTGGTGATCACAGCGGTAGGGATACCGGCCCGCTCCAATTCCTTGGCAAGCGTTGACCCGCAACGCGTCCCGGTGCCTCAAGTGGCGGTCAGGATCGCCGCTTGCACACCCGCTTTGCGCAGCTCCGCGGCCCACTCCACGCCGAAGCGCCGCGCGGTGGCCACCGACGTGCCATTGCCCACCGTGACCAGAAACTCGTCATGCAGCCGCCCGATCACGCCCGCGCGCTCCAGCGCACGGACGGCGTCCAACGGCAGCAACCGGTTCGGGTCGGCATTGGCGGCGGTGGTCGCGAAGCCGCCGGCCACGGACTCCCACGCCCCGGAGGCCAGCGTGTCGGCCCCCTTGATCTGATAGCGCAGCCAGCGGGTGGCGCGCGCCGACTCGAGCCGATCCGGGTTGCCAGCCGGCACCACAGCGCCCTCGGTGACCAGCGCGAAAGTCGCGTCGGCTGCCGTGCCGATCGGTGCAGCTGGCTCGACCGCGTCGAACCCACCGACGGGGACCTCGGTGGTCTCACGATCGCCGTTGAGCCTGCGCAGCACCAGATCGACCGCTCGCACGGCGGCGCGCTGCTCGACCAACCGGCCGATCCGCGCTGCCTTGGCCACCCGGCCGTCGGCGGCGGTCAGCGTCGCGCCGGTGGCCAGCTTCCCGATCGCCGCAGCGACGCTGCGCAGGGTCGGGCGCATCTCTCGGGCGGTGACGCCTGCGGCCACCACCGTAGCGGCGCCCGCGTCGGTGATGCCAGGGTTGTCCGGGTGCATGGTGGCCAGCGCGGGCAGCCCGGCGGCGTCGGCGGCGGCGACCAGCCGGGCGCACGCCAGCCCGTAGCGCCCGCTACCAAAAGCGGGCCCGGCGACCAACAGTTCGGCCCCGATGCTACGGGCCATCCCGAGTAGCTCGTCAGCGACGGCTGCGTCAGAGGCCGCGTAGTTGTCACCGCACACCAGGGTGGCCACGATCTGGTGTTCGGCGCCGAGCAGCTGGGCCAGCAGGCGTCCGGGGCCGACCGTCCCGTCGAGCAACCGGGGGCCAATATCGGCGGCGTCCTCACCACCGAGCCCGGCGTAGAACTGGTTGACGTAATGCACGATGCGCATCAGGCAACATCCCCCAATCTGCAGGTCAGCCGCCCAGCGCCGAGCGGGCTCAGGGCGCTGAGGATCGCCGCGGTCGGGACCTCGACCGCCGCAGTCGCCGTAGCGTCGACGATGCCTAGCCGAGCACCCCCGAACGCCCGCTCGACCGCAGGCAACCGCACCCGTTGGTCATAATTGCCGGTACTGATCACCGCGCCCCGCCGCGGACCGGCCACCAGGGGTGGACCGGTGCCGTCGGCGCCGGACATCTCGGCGTACAGCGCTACCGCGGTCAGACCGTCGGCCTCCAGGGCGTCCACCTTCAACATCAGGTCGTTGTCGGCGTTGCCCGCACCCTCCTTGGTCACGATGACGGCGTCGAAACCCGCCGCGCGGCACAGCCAGGCGGCGTGCGCGGAGACCAGCTCCTTGTCACCCTGCTCCACCGGCTCCGGGCACAGCACTACCCCGGCGAAGCGCAGGTTCTGCCCATCGCGAGCGCGCAACTCAGCGATCACCGGGTGGTTTTGGTGCAGGTAGGTCGGGTTGCGCAGCGCCGGGTGCCCGTACTGGCCGCTGACCACCGCCCCGTCCTCGATCTCGGCGGGGTCGAACAGGGTCGGCAGGCTGCCCGCCATGCTGCGCCCGTAGACGAAGACGTCCTTGAACGCGCCCTGCGTCTGCAGATTGGTGATGACGCCGACCCGGGGCAGCCCAGCGGTAGGGACGCCCGGACGATGCGGTGGCGACAGCTCCTCGATCGCGTCGGGCGCGGCATCGACAGCGGCGTCGGCGAGGTGCACGGCTAGCCGTAACAACCCGCGGCGCAGCGCGATCTCGGCGTCCTGCCAGGAAGCACCGTCAGCGCGGTCGAACTCGATGACGATGTTGTTCGTCCGGCCAAACGGGGACAGCTCGGCGGCCGGGCCGGACATGTCGATCAGGCCCTCCTGGTTGCGCGGCAGGTGCCCGGCGGCGAGCACCGCGGCTCCACGCAGCACGTGCGTGTCACCACCACGCTTGCGGTTGACCGGCGCCATCCAGCCGGGAAACGCCCCGCCGCCCGGTCCCTTGGAGCGCGGCTCCACCACGTCGAGCGGTGCGATGATCCGTGTCGATTCGCCCGGTGCGGCAACGTTCGCCCGCACCCCTGCCAGAGCGGGATCAGCAAGCAGCGCCTCGACCTCCGCCCGGTCCACCACCAGGTGGTGCTGGTCGTAGCGGGTGGCGGCGCCGAAAGCGACGGAGTGGACCTCGTGCACGATGCGCCTCATCACCGACACGAGCGGTCTCCCCTCGATGGCGTCCACCTCGCATCGTAACCAGTAGTCGTTCGGGTGTCGCGCGTCCCGATCCGCTGACCATGTGGAGTCGGGCGGGCAAGTCCGAGCTGATTCCGAGCCGATAGAGTCGGGAGATGGCCAGCCCGCATCCAGACCTCGACAATCTCGAAGCCCGCTGGGCGCAGCGGTGGGAACGTGACGGAACCTTCCGCTTTGACCGCACCCGCACCCGCGCCGAGGTCTACTCGATTGATACGCCACCTCCGACCGTATCGGGCTCTTTGCACGTCGGCCACGTCTTCAGCTTCACGCACACCGACACGATCGCGCGCTTCCAACGGATGCGGGGCCGCGAGGTTTTCTACCCGATGGGCTGGGACGACAACGGGTTACCCACCGAGCGGCGGGTGGAGAACTACTTCGGCGTGCGCTGTGACCCGTCCGTCGCCTATCAGGAGGACTTCGTCCCGCCGACCAAGGCCCCGGCAAAGCGGCAGGATTACGTCGCGATCAGCCGCCGCAACTTCATCGAGCTGTGCGAGCATTTGACCGAGACCGATGAGAAAGCCTTCGAGCAGTTGTGGCGCCTGCTGGGCCTGTCGGTAGACTGGTCACTGACCTACACCACTGTGTCCCAGCGCTCGCAACGGGTGAGTCAGCGGGCTTTCCTGCGCAACCTGGCGCGCGGGGAAGCGTACTCGTCGGAGGCGCCCTGCCTGTGGGACACCACATTCCAGACGGCAGTGGCCCAGGCCGAGCTGGAGGACCGGGACCGGCCGGGTGCCTACCACGACCTGCGGTTTCACGGCACAGCCGGGCGTGACGACGTGGTGATCTCCACGACGCGACCAGAGCTGCTGGCGTCGTGCGTCGCGTTGGTCGCGCATCCCGATGACGGGCGATACCAGCCGCTGTTCGGCTCGTCGGTCACCACGCCGGTGTTCGGTATCGAGGTGCCGGTCCTGGCGCACCGTCGAGCGGAGCCGGATAAGGGCACCGGCATCGCCATGGTCTGTACTTTCGGTGACCTCGCGGACGTGATGTGGTGGCGGGAGCTGGAACTGGACACCCGCGCCGTGATCGAGAAGAACGGCCGGCTCGCAGCCGAGACGCCGCCCTGGCTGACGAACGAGACGGCCCAGGCGGCTTACCTGCGACTGGCTGGCAAATCCAGCTTCGGGGCACAGCGGGAGATGGTCGACTTGCTGCGCGCGTCCGGTGATCTGCTGGGCGAGCCCAGGCCGATCACCCACCCGGTCAAGTTCTACGAGAAGGGTGACCGGCCACTGGAGATCGTCACGACCCGGCAGTGGTACATCCGCAACGGTGGCCGCTCACCGCAGCTGCGAGCCGAGCTGATCGCCCGGGGAGTGGAACTGAGCTGGCACCCAGACCACATGCGCCACCGTTACGAAAACTGGGTGGATGGGCTTAACGGGGACTGGCTGGTCTCCCGCCAGCGGTTCTTCGGCGTGCCGATCCCGCTGTGGTACCGGCTCGATGACGAGGGCCGTCCCGACTACGAGCACCCGATCGTGCCAGACGAGGCCGCGCTGCCCGTCGACCCGCAGTCGCATGTTGCGCCGGGATACACCGCGCAGCAACGGGACCAGCCGGGCGGGTTTACTGGCGACCCCGACGTGATGGACACCTGGGCGACGTCGTCGTTGACCCCCCAGATCGCTTGCGGCTGGGGCGCGGACGCTGACTTGTTCGCCCGGACTTTCCCGATGGATCTGCGTCCGCAGGCCCACGAGATTATCCGCACCTGGCTGTTCTCGACGATGATCCGAAGCCACTACGAGCACGATGGCCTGCCGTGGCAGCACGCTGCGATCTCCGGCTGGATCCTCGATCCGGACCGCAAGAAGATGTCAAAATCCCGCGGCAACGTCGTGGTGCCGACGGATCTGCTACAGCAGCACGGTGCCGACGCGGTCCGCTACTGGGCGGCAAGCGCACGACCCGGCGTGGACACTGCCTTCGACCCCGGCCAGATGAAGATCGGCCGGCGGCTCGCCGTCAAGGTGCTCAACGCCGCCAAGTTCGCCCTCGGGCTCAGCCCGGCACCAGCCGACGCCGAGGTGACCGAGGCGGTCGACCTGGCGATGCTGGCCCAGCTGACCACACTGATCGACGACGCCACCAGCGCCTTCGAGAATTACGACTACGCTCGGGCGCTGCAGGCCACGGAGGAGTTCTTCTGGCGGTTCTGCGACGACTACCTTGAGCTGGTCAAGGTCCGTGCCTACCGCGACGGTCCGGACTCGGCCTCGGCGCGGACGGCGCTGCGCATCGCGGTTTCCACCCTGCTGCGGCTGTTCGCGCCGTTTCTGCCCTACGTCACGGAAGAGGCCTGGTCATGGGCGCAGACAGCTGAAGGGCCGTTGCCCGGCTTCACCGCCGGGTCGGTGCACCGGGCCGCCTGGCCGGATGCCGCTGAGCTGCGCGGCTTGGCCAGGACCGCCGCGCTGCCCGAAGGTGATCCGTCCGTGCTGGTCGTCGCGGCTGACGTACTCCGGCAAATCCGCAAGGCCAAGTCAGACGCCAAGCGCTCGGTCCGGGCCGAGGCTACGTCGGTCACCGTCATGGACTCCCGGCCCAGCATCGCTGCTGTGCAAGCCGTTCTCGGTGATCTGCGCAGCGCGGGAAACGTACGGGAACTGATCACGGTGGAGCTGGCCGACGGTGCGGAGGCCACCGTCGAGGTGCAGTTGCCCGAGGCCAAGTGTGTCGCGCCCTAATTGTGTTCGCTCCGTGAACGAACTCCGACGGACTTCCAGCGCTGACAACAACATTGATTTCCGCGAAGCGACCTGCTGAGGGTGCGGGTTTGGTAGCCGTTACGAGCTGCTCAGGCGGGGGTTGGCGGTACTTGAAGGGCAGCCAAACTCAGGCTGACTTCTCGCGGCGCTCGCGACGAGTGGGCTGGCGAGTCACGATGGTGGGGTTCACGTTCTCGCGCACGGTCTGTTCGGTGATGACCACCTTCGCGACGTCGTCGCGGCTGGGGATGTCGTACATCACCGGCAGCAGCACCTCTTCCATGATGGCGCGCAGTCCCCGAGCGCCGGTGCCACGAAGGATCGCCTGATCGGCGATCGCTTCCAAGGCGGTGCTGGTGAACTCCAGCTCCACGCCGTCCATCTCGAAGAGCTTGCTGTATTGCTTCGATAGTGCGTTGCGGGGCTCGGTGAGAATCTGCACCAGCGAGCGCTTGTCGAGGTTCGTCACGCTGGCCACCACCGGCAGCCGACCAATGAACTCCGGAATGAGCCCAAATTTGATCAAGTCCTCCGGCATGACGTCAGCGAACACGTCGGAGGTGTCGATCTGGGTCTTCGACCGCAGCTCGGCGCCGAAACCCAGCCCCCGTTTGCCGATTCGATCCTCGATGATCTTGTCCAGACCGGCGAACGCTCCGGCCACGATGAACAGGACGTTCGTCGTGTCGATCTGGATGAACTCCTGGTGCGGGTGCTTGCGCCCGCCCTGCGGTGGCACGCTGGCGGTAGTGCCCTCCAAGATCTTCAGTAGC
>DATEMN010000468.1:0-17120 GCA_035275565.1 Pseudonocardiaceae bacterium
CCCCCGCTGGTCACCGACATCAACCTCGCGGTCGACGACCAGCAGCTGTATGTGTCTTGCTTCGGCACCGGTGAGCTCAAGCAGTACGACGTGAGCGACCCCGCCCACCCACGCGAGACCGGATCAGTGCGGCTGGGCGGCATCGTCGGCCGCGCGGCGCATCCAGCCGCTCCCGACCAGCGCCTGGCCGGTGGCCCGCAGATGGTGGAGGTCAGCCGGGACGGCCAGCGGGTGTATCTCACCAACTCGCTCTACGGCGCGTGGGACGACCAGTTCTACCCCGACGGCGTCGGCGCGTGGCTGGCGAAGATCGACGCTGACCCCACCGGCGGCCTGACCGTCGACGAGACATTCTTCCTGCACGGCGACGACTTCCGGGGCCTCCGAGTTCACCAGGTGCGCCTGCAAGGCGGTGACGCCTCCTCAGACTCCTACTGCTACCCCTGACTCGGCCGGGGCTGGCAGGATGTCGGGGCCACGATTCGGCTCCAAATGCCAGGGCAGGGTCAAGCGGTGAGCGCACCAACACTTGGCACCGCCCCCAGCGCACACGTACGCATCAACTCCCCAACTCGGAGATGACCGAGTCACGGCTATGCGCGTGCGGGCGCTCAGCAGGTGCCACTGTGCCGCCTGAGAGATAGGACGTTCGAGCTGCTGGATCTCCGTGGTGTAGTGCTGGACAAGTGCGCTGAGCTGCACGAGCACGCCGGTCTCGCTCTCGACGCGGACAAGCCGGTCGTCGTAGACCACGAACACGTTCAGCGGCTCAACCGGAACCCCGAGTTCGGAACGGGATGATCTCGATCGTCACGTTGGGCAACCCGGCTACGCCGACGATGTGCTCTACCTGCGCAGCCATGTCGACGGAGTCGAGCAGCCGCCAGCGCAGCGCAGCCTCGGTGAGCAGAAAAACGAACTCCTTATCGTCCCGATGCAGGATCGCTTGGCGTTGCACCTTGTGGTTGACGATCTCCTCCACCGCAGCTGGCGAACGCTCCTCCGGCCAGCTCAGCGCCTGCCGCGCGTAGGCGGGAGTCTGAATCAGTCCGGTGACCATAGTGGGCAGGAAGTGGCGCTGTGTCCGGCACTGCGCTTCCAGCGCACGCAGGTCCCGCTGCCGTGTTGCGGGACCTGCGCGGTCTCGTAGCCTGCCGGACCGGAACTCCGTATTGGCCGCCCTAGCCAGCGACACCAGTTCGCGGCTGCGTTCGGGATCGACGTCCAGCGCGTAGACGAGCAGCTCGACGTCAGTGACGCTGGGAACAATGCGGCCGGTCTCAATCCGGGAGATCTTGGTCTGGCTCATGTAGACCCGTTCGCCGGGGGCCTGCCCGGACAAGCCAGCAGCCCGGCGCAGATCACGTAGAGCCGTCGCCAACTCCAGACGGTCCGCCTCGGACCACTCGGAATCGAGCATCAATAGCCGGTGAGAGCCCGGTAGGTGAAGAACGGGACGGCGTGCTGCAGGGCGATCTCCCGGTAGCGACGGAACTCTGCGGGATCGGCATCAGGCAGCACCTCCCGGCCCAGCTGGGTGCCGTCCTCGGCATAGATCTGTTTGAGGACGATTTCGTCGTCGAAGAACCAGAAATCCCAGTCGGGCAACTCAAGCTCGGGTGTCCGGGATAGATCCAATATGCGAATGTCCTCGCCCCCGATCGTGACGTTGTCGACGTAGCCCCAATCGAACTCCATCCGAATATAGTCGGACAGTGGCGGCGAGAGAACCCTGACCCGCTGCACGTATCGACCGCTGATGAAGTAGCCGCGAAGCCTGCGGTGCCAATCACTGTTGCTGCCAGCCGGCAGCGGTTTACCGGCGAGGTAGAGCTCAAGTTCACCCTCCTCCTTCGCGACCCTGTACTCGGGCAAGGTTACAGCGTACCTTTCACCCCGATGGTTCCCCGTTCAGTTCGGTACACGGCGGGACAGTCGCCATCTTTGCAGTCGCCCGCGATTTTGATCAATGTCACGATCCCTCCTCGTATCACCTTGCGTACGAGGATAGCTCCGAACGCGGGGCGCAGACAAGCGCCGCGCAGGTTTATCCGCGTTCTCGCATAGCCTGGTCGAGATTGGCCACTATGCGCGTTTCGGCATCACGAGAACGGGCTGGAACGCTTGCGCATCCGAGCCGAACTCCGGTTGTGTTCCTCCGTCGCTCCGGTGCACTCGGCCCCGACAGTGCACCGGAGCGGCTTCCAGGTTTCCGATCCATGATCCCACCCGAAACGAGAAAGCCATCGACCATGCGATACTTCGTATGCGCGTATCCACGACCAAGAAATATTGCACAAGCACCTGACGGTGCGACGCCGGTGTGGGGCGGTGAACATCCGTTGTGGACGGTCGGCACCTGGCCGGTCGCCGATTGGGTCGTCGTCTCGGGCAACGGGTGGCGGCTCGCCGCGCTCGGCACCGTCACGGCTACCCAAGACGAACTGCACTGCGCAGGCGCGCAGTACGACCGCACCTTGGATCCAGCGGCGCTGGCCGACCTCCCGGGCGGCGCGCATGTTGTGTGGAGCGATACCGCAATCGATCTGGGCGACATGGTTCTGGTGGACGCGGGCGAGTCACCGATCTTCTACACCGAGCATCGCGAAGGGTGGTACGCGGCGTCGGCAGCTGCGCCGTTAGCCCGGATGGTGGGCGGCGGAGTTGATCACTTCGAAGGCGTCCGATGCACCAGCTCTGGGCACGCCTTGGTGCTCACGGCCATCGGCGTCGCCGAGACCCGGATAGCGGCTACGGGCTCACCAAAGGTGAACGAACGCTAGCCTCATGCCGTGGCCACTACGACCAGGGTCTACGCCGCCCGGGTGGCGGGGCTACCGGTGTTCGGGCCCGACGGCGAGCAGATCGGTAGGGTCCGCGACCTGGTCACCTCGCTGCGCATCGGCCCGCGACCGCCTCGAGTGCTGGGGCTGGTGATCGAGCTCGTGATCCGGCAACGGATCTTCGTGCCGATGTTGCGGGTCACCTCGATCGAACCCGGCGCGGTGGCACTGGCCACCGGCACGGTGAGCTTGCGCCGGTTCTCGCTGCGCCCCAACGAAACGCTGGTGATCGGGGAGATCCTGGATACCCGGGTGCATGTGGCCGCCACCGGTGCGGTGGCGATCGTGGTGGACGCCGGGATCGAGCAAGCTCGCACCCGGGACTGGGTGATCACGAAGCTGGCGGTGCGGGAGCGCATCGGTCGGCTCGGGCGGCGGGGCCCGGTCCAGGTACTCGGGTGGGACGAGGTCGCCGGGCTGACGCTGGCCGAGGTGTCCTCCCGCGGGCAGGGCGCCGAGCAGCTGCTCTCTCTCTTTGAGGGGATGCGTGCGGTGGAGGTCGCCAACGCGTTCCGCGACCTGCCGGTCAAACGCCGCTACGAGGTGGTCGACGCGTTGGACGACGAACGACTCGCGGACGTGTTGCAGGAGCTGTCCGAAGACGAGCAGGCCGCGGTGCTCGCCCATCTGGGCGACGAGCGTGCCGCCGACGTGCTGGAGGCGATGAACCCCGACGACGCCGCCGACCTGCTCGGTGAGCTCGCCCAACCGGAGCGGGAACGGTTGCTGCGGCTGATGGCACCCGAGGAGTCCGCGCCGGTGCGCAGGCTGCTGGCGTACTCCTCGGATACCGCCGGTGGTCTGATGACCCCGGAGCCGGTGGTGCTCACCCCGGACGCCACCGTCGCCGAGGCGCTGGCTCGGGTCCGTGACCCGGAACTGACTCCCGCCCTGGCGAGCATGGTGTTCGTCTGCCGCCCTCCTTCGGCCACTCCGACCGGCCGCTACCTGGGTTGCGCCCATTTCCAGCGGCTGCTGCGCGAGCCCCCGTCTGACCTGGTGGCTGGCGTGCTGGACGTCGAGCTGGCCCGGCTGGGACCGCAGGCGTCACTCGCCGAGGTCACCCGCTACTTCGCCGCCTACGATCTGGTCTGCGCTCCGGTGGTGGATCCCGAAGGCCACCTGCTCGGAGCGGTGAGCGTGGATGATCTGCTGGACGCCGCGCTGCCTGACGACTGGCGGCAGCGGGAGGCTTGGCCCACCCCGGATTGGACTGACGAGGTAGCCCGTGGCTGAGTATTCGGGACACCGGCTGGACCTGCCGCGCGGACCGCGACGACTGGCGCCTCGGGTGGACCCGGACGCTTTCGCCCGCTTCTCCGAGCGGATCGCCCGCTTCCTGGGCACCGGGCGGTTCCTCGCGGTGCAAACGGTCCTGGTCGTGGTGTGGATCACGCTGAACCTGGCGGCAATGTCGCTGCGCTGGGACCCTTACCCGTTCATCCTGCTCAACCTGGCGTTCTCCACCCAGGCGGCCTATGCGGCGCCGCTGATCCTGCTGGCACAGAACCGTCAGGACGACCGGGACCGGGTCGCACTGCAGGAAGACCGGGCTCGGGCCGAGCGCACTAAAGCCGATACCGAGTACCTGGCCAGGGAACTCGCATCGTTGCGGTTGGCCGTCGGCGAAGTGGTCACTCGGGACTTCCTGCGGTCCGAGCTTGTTCGGCTGACCGAGTCCTGGGAACCGGCGCCGTCGGAATCGACAGCGTCGGACCGGTCTGGTTCGGAACGACCCGGATATCGACGCGGCGGCAGGACCTGATCAACGAGCGAGATGAGGGCCAACTCAGCAACGCCTAGCATTGGGACTAGTCCGCACTCAACCGGAAGGTCGGTGCCCCGTGGCCTCCACCCAGACCGCTCCGTCGGTCGAAACGGTTCGAACCGCGCTGGACGGCGTGCACGACCCCGAGATCAACCGGCCGATCACCGAACTGGGCATGGTCAAAAACGTGACCGTGGCCGATGACGGAACGGTGGCAGTAGCGGTGTGGCTCACCGTCGCCGGTTGCCCGATGCGTGACACCATCACATCCCGGGTCACCACGGCGGTATCCGCTGTGCCGGGCGTGCGTGACGTGCTAGTGGAGCTCGACGTGATGAGCGACGCCCAGCGCACCGCGTTGCGCCGCCAGCTGCGCGGCACCGCCGAGGAGCCCCGGATTCCGTTCGCCGAACCGGGATCGCTGACCCGGGTGTACTGCATCGCCTCCGGCAAGGGCGGGGTCGGCAAATCCTCGGTGACGGTCAACCTGGCAGCGGCAATGGCCGATCGGGGCCTGTCGGTGGGAGTGGTCGACGCCGACATCTACGGGCACTCGGTGCCGGGCATGCTCGGCACCACCGCTCGACCTACCCAAGTCGAAAAGATGATCATGCCGCCGACCGCGCACGGCGTGAAGGTCATCTCGATCGGCATGTTCACCAAGGACAACACCCCGGTGGTGTGGCGGGGACCGATGCTGCACCGCGCGCTCCAGCAGTTCCTCGCCGATGTGTTCTGGGGCGACCTTGACGTGCTCCTGCTGGACCTGCCACCGGGCACCGGTGACATCGCCATTTCGGTAGCGCAGCTTATCCCCAACGCTGAGATCCTCGTGGTCACCACCCCGCAACGAGCCGCCGCCGAGGTAGCGCAGCGGGCCGGGGCGATCGCGCTGCAAACCCGCCAGCGGCTGATCGGTGTCGTGGAGAACATGTCGTGGCTACCGATGCCGGACGGCTCGCGCAACTACCTTTTCGGTTCCGGCGGGGGCCAGATGGTCGCTGACTCGCTGACTCGCTCACTGGGGAGCGAAGTCCCGCTGCTAGGTCAGGTACCGCTGGATCCGCAGCTGCGCGAGACCGGCGACGCCGGCACTCCGCTGGTGCTCGCTAATCCAGCGTCACCAGCTTCGGTGGTCCTGCGGGGGGTGGCGGACCGGCTCGCGACCCGCTCGCGCGGCTTGGCAGGGCGGCTGCTCTCGGTAAGCCCTCGCGGCCAGTGATCTCCAGCTTTACCGGTGGCAGGTCAAGTCGCGTCGGGGTCGAACGGTGCGCGCTCACCCGGTTGCAGCGGCCGGGGTATCGAGATGCCCCGGCCGGTGGGAACCGCATAGCCGTTGGGTTTGGCCACATCACCGAAGGCATCGCTGTCCAGATCATCGAGCAGGTGGCGGGCGAGCCCACTGGCCGGATTGAACCCACCAGCACCGAATGTACCGGCGCTGAATCCTCGGGTACTGAACCTACGAGAGGGGAAACCGCGCAACCCACGCAGTTCCTCCAGGGGCTGGCGGAGCTCGTCGAACTCGGGGCCCAACTGGGAACGAAGCTGCTCACGGGCCCCGGTGGCGTATTCCCGCACCTGGCGCACGGTGCGACCCAACCACGCCGCGGCTGACGGCAGGCGTTCCGGGCCCAAGATGAACAGCCCGGCTACGATGAGTATCAAGGTCTCCCCCCAGCCGATGTTGAACATCTGCACGCACCTCCTGATGGCCTGGCCAGCGACTCAGCCTATCGCCGCTGGCGCGATAGGCGAGTGCGAGTGGACGTCAATCCGACTTCAGCGTGACGGTCACCACCAGCGGCCGACCATCTCGAACCAGGGCGATCGGCACCTGTTCACCGATAGCCCGCTCGCGCACCGCGACGATGAGCGCGTCTGCGCTGCCCACGGTCCGGTCACCGATTTTTATGATCACGTCGTTCTCCAGGATGCCGCCTTCGGCGGCGGCGCTGCCCTGCTGCACGTTCTGCACCCGAGCGCCGTCGGACTTGCCGTCCGTCACCGACGCGGCATTGACGCCCAGATCGGCATGCTGGTAATGCCCGGTGCGAATCAGCTCCTGCGCGATCTTCCTAGCCGTGTCGATGGGGATGGCGAAGCCAAGCCCGATGGAGCCGCCGCCCTCGCCCATACCCAGGGTGCGAATGGCGGTGTTGATACCCACCACCGCTCCCGCGGTATCCACCAACGCCCCACCGGAGTTGCCGGGGTTGATCGCGGCGTCGGTCTGGATCGCGTCGATCACCGCGTTACCGTGACCGCCGTCCCCCTCCAACCGCACCGGCCGGTCCACCGCGCTGACGATACCGCTGGTCACCGTGCCGGCCAGCCCCAGCGGAGAGCCGATAGCGATGACGGAGTCCCCCGGTTTCAGCGCCGACGAGCGGCCCAGCTGCGCCACCGTCGGGTTGGCGACCTCCACTTTGACCACGGCGAGATCGGTCTTGGGGTCCCGGCCCACGATCCGCGCCGGCAGCCGGGTGCCGTCGCTGAACACCGCCTCCAAGGTCGCCAGCGAGGTGGTCGCGGCGGGGGCCACGACGTGGTTGTTGGTCAGCAGGTAGCCGTTACTGTCGATCACCACTCCGGAACCGAACCCGCCCTGGTCGCCGACCCGGAACTCCAGGGACACCACCGCAGGCACCACCCGGCTGGCCACTGCCGCCACTGAGCCCGCCGGCCGGTCGACCACCGGCTCGACCTGCGCCAAGGTGACGTCCGGATCGGTCAGCAGAGCGCCGCCGTCGGCGGTGAGCCGGCCCACGAATCCGCCGACTCCCGCGATCAACAGCACCGCCGCGCCCAACAGGGCGAGTGCGCGGTTGCCCAGCTGACGACCGAACAATGCTTCCTGCAGGCTCAACCGGGCTCCCGGCCGCAGCAGACTGCCCGGGTCCCGTTGATGTTCGGCCACCGCGGGCGGTCCCAGTACCGCCGCCGCCCCCGGATCGCGCCACGGGTCGCGTCCAGCGCCCTGTGGCCAGAGATCGGCCGCACCGGCTTCTCGCTCCGGCGGGTGCGCGCCGTTGCGGCCGGGCGGGCGCTGCAGCCGCTCAGCGGATCCCGACGGCCTACCGAACGCCGCCGCCAGCGCCTCCGGGGGCGGCGGGGCGGCAATCGACACGCCTTCAGATGTGGCCTTGGGGGTCGGGCTGAACTCACGCTGGGAGTCCCCGGCCGCCACGGCGAAAGCTCCGAGAACCCCGGATGGCCGGCCGAACACCTGGGCCGCCGCTAGGTCCACTTCGGGCTGCTGTGGTGGTGTCGAGACAAACCTCGGCGGCCCCGGACGCTCTTCCGTCATGAAGGGTTCGTCGGGGTTGTGATCATTGGGCGGGGTCATGGTCTCCCGGGGTCACCTGTATGTGCTGACGACCATCGAGCCTGCCCGCACCACGGTGAAGTGTGCGTAGCGCTGTTATCGCCCGATCCAACGACCGAGTACTGAGGGTCCGCTCCCCCAACGCTGATTCGCCCCCAGCGGGGTGCCGGTACCCAGCGGCGCGGCCGAGGTTCCAGGCGCTGAGGTTCTGGACGCTGAGGTTCTGCGTGCGCCAGCCCGACCCGGGTCGACGATCTCGACGACGGTGCCGTCGGCCGTCACCGCCAGCCCATCGGGAGCACCGGGTAGGTCAACTGTACGCGGAATATCCTGCAAAGCGGCGAGCAATCCGGCGGGGACCCGCGGGCACCGCGCCGAACGCATCTCGCTGCGGGCCAGGCGTTGCGCGGCCACCTCGGCGGCACAGGACTGACAGGTGATGAGGTGCTGGGCGGCGCGATCGCGGGCAGCCGCGCCAAGCTCACCGTCGACGAAGGCCACCACGGCGTCCACGGCGAGGTGCTGCCCTGCGTTGAGGCCGGCTAACAGATCGGAGAAAGAACGGCCACGCAGGTCGGTCATCCAGCCTCCTTGGCCGCGAGCGCACGGCGCCGTTCCAGCGCCGCTCTGAGAGCCAGCCTACCGCGGTGGATCCGGCTACGGACCGTCCCGAGTTTCACCCCGAGCGTAGCGCCGATCTCCTCGTAGGACAGACCCTCCACGTCACAGAGTACGACGGCCGCCCGGAACTCCGGGGCGAGGTCGTCCAACGCCTGCTGCAGATCCGGATCGAGGTGGGTCTCGGCGTAGACCTGCTCCGGGCTCGGCCCGGAGCTGACCAGCCGGTCGGTGTCGTCGGGCAGCCCCTCCATCCGCAGCCGGGAGCGCCGCCGCACCATGTCCAGGAACAGGTTCGTGGTAATCCGGTGCAGCCAGCCCTCGAACGTGCCAGGCTTGTAGGACCCTAGGCTGCGAAAGACCCGGATGAACGTCTCCTGGGTGAGATCCTCGGCGTCGTACGGGTTGCCGGACAGGCGGTAAGCCAACCGGTAGACCCGATCGGCGTGATCCCGAACCACCTGCTCCCAGGACGGTGGCGCCCAGCTCTCGGTAGTTCGAGTCATCTCGTCGTCGGCCCTGGTGAGGGAGATTGCCTGCCCGGGAGCAGCAGGATCGCGTAGAGGGGTCTCGGTGGCCATCGGGTGTGTCTTGCACCTCCGGGTCGGTGACAGTCCACGGTCAGACGAGTGCAACACCGAGGTAGCTGTCAATGTTTCAGGCGGGTAGTGAGCCCACGTCGATGATGGACGATCAGCGTGTGCCCCTAGTAAGCATCCGTTAAGAGGATCCTGAGAGGCGCGGAAATACATCGAACCGGCGCGGCATCACCCTGACGGACCCTACGACGGCGCTACGCTGCGGGACGTGATGTCGACCGGCACCACAGGCGGGCCGCCTGCACCGGCCGAGCGCGCGGTGCGCCAGTACGTGGAGAGCTTCGTCACCGAGGACACGGTGACCGCTGTGTCGCAGGAGCGCGGGCAGGAGCTGGGCTGCACGCCGATCAGAGCGGGTGGGGGCGCTGCACTGCGATTCCTGGCCAGTGCGCTCGCCGCCCGCGCCGTGGTCGAGATCGGGACCGGTGCGGGCACCAGTGGGCTGTGGTTGCTGCGCGGGATGGCCCCTGAGGGGGTGCTGACCTCCATCGACGTCGAACCGGAGCACCAGCGCGCCGCCCGGCAGACGTTCACCGAGGCCGGATTCCCACCGTCGCGCTACCGGCTGATCATGGGGCAGGCCCTGGACGTGCTGCCCCGGCTCACCGACCGCGGCTACGACCTGGTGTTCGTCGACGCCGCCAAACCCGAGTACCCGCGCTACCTGGAGGCTGGCGTGCGGTTGCTGCGCACCGGCGGAGTGATCGCGTTCGACAATGCCTTGTGGAGCGGCAAGGTAGCCGATCCGGCGTGCCGGGACCCTTCCACCTCGGCGTTGCGCGAGGTCGGCGCCATGGTGCGCGACGACGACACCCTGGTCCCGCTGATGCTGCCGTTGGGCGACGGTCTCCTCCTGGCGCTGCGTACCTCGTAAATCAGGGTTTGTGGAACGACGGATCATGCTCCTCGCCCAGCACTGCCTGACCTATCGTGGCAAGGATGTGGTCGTCGTTGTCGTGCCGCTGATAGAAGGTCAGATCTCTTCATGCGGACCTTCCGCCGGGAGCATGCACCACCGTTCTGACAATCAGGCGCCCTCACCCGGCCCGGCCTGTGCGATCGCGGCTGGCCCCAGGTCGGTCGGCTGAAGTCCTTGCCTTTGAACTGCTGGTTTGCTGGCTGAGAGGATGCTGTAGTACCACGCGCCGTGCCGCAGCGCCTGGTACTGGCGTATTGAAGCGATCACATTGCCGTGCTGGACGGTGGAGCGAATACCCGTGACGCGGCCGAACACCGCCAGCGGGTAGGTCCAGTACGCCATCCGGTACAGCCGACGAAGCGACGGGCGGGTGTGCACGGTCACGTCATCGAGCTGGGCATCGGCGAATCCGGCCTCGGCCAGATACGCGAGATGTTCTTCGGGGGTGTCGATGTCGGGAACGGCCCAGCCGTCCAGCCACTCGTGCAGCAGCCGCTCGCCGGTCTGGTCGAGCGGGCGGGCGGACCGGACGAAATCGGCGACGACCACCCGTCCCCCGGGGCGCAACAGCCGGGCGGCCTCCCGATAGAAGGCCGCCTTGCGGGGCGCGTGGCACATGCTCTCCACCGCCCACACGATGTCGAAACTCGCGTCCGGAAAGAGCGTCGCGGTGAAATCGGCCTGTTCGAAGCGGACCCGGTCGGTCAGCCCGCGACGGGCGGCGTGACCCCGCGCCATGGCAACCTGCTTGGCGGCCAACGTGATCCCGACGACCTCGACGCCGCGCTCTCGAGCCAGCCACAGGCTGCTGCCGCCGACCCCGCAGCCGGCATCCAGGACCCGCTCGCCGGGCTGGATGCTCACCCGCTCCGCCAGTACCCGATTCATGTTCTTCAGCGCATCGGCGTGGCTGCGAGTGCTGTCATCGGTGTAACCGAAGTGGACTGCGAGGTTGTCCGGGTTGAGCCAGAGCACGCGATAGTCGAGCCAGGTCTCGTCGTAATAGCCGACGATCGCCGCTGTGAGCGGGTCATCTCGGGTGGTCATGGACGGCCTCCCAGCGTTGATTCGGGCAAGCCTACCGGCGCCGCGCCAGCAGCACCGCAGCCAGCGGCCAGAGCGCCTGGGCTCCGGTGAGGGCCCGCTCAGACAGCCCGATCCGTGGACCGTCGCCGAAGTACTCGAACCCGAACCAGCTGAGCAGCCCGAGCAGGCCCGCGGCGGCGACCAGCCAGACAACGGGTCCGGGTGTGACGCCACGCCGCGCCGCCAAGGCGGGCCACAGCGACATCGCGGGGAGAACGATCGTCGCGGCGGCGACATGCGCAACAGAGTCGCCAGCGACCGGCTGCGGGAAAGCGGCCAGCAAGACAGTGGCAGCACCGCCGGTGGCGAGCAGCAGACGACCAGCAGTGGCTGCCGGCCGCAGCCCCGCAGCCGTGATCGCATGGCACACACCAACCCCCGCGAGAGCCGTGGTCATGATCCAACGATCGGTGGCGCCGTGGGCGGCAAGCGCACTGATCGTCTCACGCACCGGGTCGAAACTACCCGCCTGCCGAGCGGCGGCGAGTTGCCAACCACCGATCAGCAGCACCGGCGCGCAAGTCGCGGACAGCACAGCCCACCGAGGTACGGTTCGCACCTTCGCCAGGCTAGCGCCACCGGCTACTCGGCGTGAGCGCCTTTGCCGAGCACGACCACACCGCCCCCGCTGACCGTGTAGCGCTCCCGGTCCAGCTCGGGGTCCACGCCGATCTGGGCACCGTCGGGTATCACCACGTTCTTGTCCAGGATCGCCCGGCGCACCACGGCCCCCTTTCCGACCCGTACCCCGGGCATCAGCACGCTGCCTTCGATCTGGGCACCGGCCTCGACCACGACATCATCGGACAGCACCGAATGGTTCACCAGCGAGGCAGAGACGATCGAGCCCGCCCCCACGATCGACTCCTGGGCGCTGCCGCCCTGGACGAACTTCGCGGGTGGCAGTGGGGGCATTGCCGTGCGGATCGGCCACGCCTGGTTATAGAGGTTGAACACCGGATGCACCGAGACCAGATCCGTGTGCGCCTCATAGTAAGCGTCTAGCGTACCCACGTCGCGCCAGTAACCGCGATCCCGGTCGGTGGCGCCCGGAACCACATTATCGGCGAAGTCGTAGACCGCCGCTTCCCCGGCATCGACCATCATCGGGATCACGTCACCGCCCATGTCATGGTCGGAATCGTGGTTGTTGCTGTCAGCGCGCAGTGCTGACAGCAACAAGTCGGTGGTGAACACGTAGTTGCCCATCGACGCGAAGGAGACCCCAGGATCGTCCGGTGTTCCGGGTGGCACCAACGGCTTCTCCAGGAACTCGGTGATTCGCCCGGAAGAGTCAGCGTCGATACACCCGAAGGCGCTGGCCTGCGAGCGCGGCACCCGGATCCCGGCGACAGTCACGCCCGCGCCGGTGGCGATGTGCTGAGCCACCATCTGCGACGGATCCATCCGGTACACGTGGTCGGCACCGAAGACGACGATGTATTCGGGCCGCTCGTCATAGACCAGATTGAGCGACTGGTAGATCGCATCCGCGCTGCCGGTATACCAGCGTGGACCGAGCCGCTGCTGCGCAGGCACCGGGGTGATGTACTGGCCCAGCATCGACGACAGCCGCCACGTCGTGGTGATGTGCCGGTCCAACGAATGCGACTTGTACTGAGTAAGCACGCAGATGCGGATATACCCGGCATTGACCAGATTAGACAATACAAAGTCGATCAAACGGTAGCTGCCGCCGAACGGCACGGCCGGTTTAGCCCGGTCCGCGGTGAGCGGCCACAACCGCTTACCCTCGCCGCCGGCGAGGACGATGCCCAGCACGTGCGGCTGACTTTTCACGATATGTCACACCCTAGACCCGGTTCGGCGGACGAGCCACGTAACACTCGCTGCCGGTCATCGGCTGTTACACCAGTCCCCTTTCCCGGTTCCGCAACAGGGTTGATCGCCGGGCTCCCCACCGGAGACGCTAGCGTGACATGGCGTGCGCATCGGAGTCCTGACCCGGGAGTACCCGCCCGAGGTGTACGGTGGCGCCGGGGTGCACGTCGGCCACCTCGTGCCCGAGCTGCAGCAGTGGTGCCAGGTCGAGGTGCACTGCTTCGGCGGCCCTCGTCCCGAGGAGCCCGATCTGGCGGTGCACAACCACCCGGTCGCGCCGGGACTCTTGACCGCCAACCCTGCTCTGCAGACCCTGTCGGTGGACTTGGCCATGGCCAACGCACTGGGCCACGTGGACCTGGTGCACTCGCACACCTGGTACGCCAATATGGCGGGCCACCTGGCCCGGACCCTGCACGGCGTGCCGCACGTGGTCACGGCGCACTCACTGGAGCCTCGCAGACCGTGGAAGGCCGAGCAACTCGGCGGTGGATACCGGGTGTCCTCCTGGGTGGAACGCACCGCCTACGAGCACGCCGACGCGGTTATCGCGGTCAGCGAGGGCATGCGCACCGACGTGCTGGCCTGCTACCCGACCGTGCACCCCGAACGGGTGCACGTGGTGCGCAACGGCATCGACGCCCACACCTACCGACCGGTCCAGGAGACCGACGTGGTACGCCGGCTCGGGGCCGACCCGGCACGGCCGATCGTCGCGTTCGTGGGGCGGATCACCCGGCAGAAGGGGGTCGGCCACCTGCTGGCGGCGGCGCACCACATCGATCCGGCCGCCCAACTGCTGCTGTGCGCCGGCGCGCCGGACACCTCGGAGATCGAGGCCGAAGCCCGCACCGCCGTGACGGCACTGTCCGCGGCCCGCCCCGGAGTGATCTGGGTGCCGGACATGCTGCCCATCGCCGACGTCCGGCAGGTGCTCTCCGCGGCCACCGTGTTCGCCTGCCCCTCGGTCTACGAGCCGCTGGGAATCGTCAATCTCGAGGCGATGGCCTGCGGTACCGCGGTAGTCGCCTCCGCTGTCGGCGGGATTCCGGAAGTCGTTGACGACGGCGTCACCGGTCTGCTGGTGCCCTACGACGAGCAGGACCCCGAGAGGTTTCAGCGCGACCTCGCCCACCGCGTCAACGAACTCTTGGCCGATCCGGATCGGGTCACCGCAATGGGGCAGGCCGGCCGCAAACGAGCCATCACCGAGTTCTCCTGGTCCGCCGTCGCCGAACGCACCGTAGCCCTCTACCACCAACTCCTCTCGTAGTTCCCCTTTACCGCGTTCTGGATGCAGACTGCATTAATCCATGCCCTGTGCGCAGCAGTCTGCATCCAGAACATGGCGGCTGGCAGGATGAGGGGTGTGGGCGGGTGGCGGCTAGCGAGGTTGTTCACTCGGTTCGTCGCTGGCACGGCCGTGTCCACGGCATGCAGCCAGCTGACTTTCGTTCTGCTGTTCGGGGTTCTCGCCGCCTCGGCCACGGTCTCAGGGGCGGTGGCTTTTGTGGCTGGCGCGGTACCGAACTTCCTGATCCACCGGTTCTGGACGTGGCGTTGCTCCGGCCCGGTGGGGATACGCCGTGAACTGATGCCCTACCTGGCTGTGATCATACTCAGCGGCCTGGTGGCGATCGGCGTCACCGCCGGCGTTGATCGGCTGATCGGCGAGACCATCGACGACCATGCGTTGCGTACCGTCGTTGTCGCGGTGGCCTTCAACGCCAGCTACCTGCCACTGTTCATCCTCAAGTTCGTGCTGCTGGACCGGCTGGTGTTCGGTGGTGACGACACCGAACAGCGCCTTGCCGTCACCGTGCCTCGCCGCTGAACGAACAGGCCAACTCGATGAGGGTTCGGGTGGCGAACCCGGTGCCGCCCGCGTTGACCTCGTCATGGTCCTGCTCGGCCCGGGCCGGACCGGCGATGTCTAGGTGCGCCCAGGGCAGCCCCGCGGTGAACTCGCGCAGGAACAGCGCCGCAGTGATACCACCAGGTCCAGGCGGACATTGCCGGAGATCAGCGAGATCGGAACGGACCTCGTCGGCGTGGTCGGCGACCAGCGGCATCGGCCACCAGTCCTCACCAGTGGCCGCACCGGCAGCCTGGATCCGCTCGGCGAGGGCAGGCTCGGTGGCGAACACCCCGCCGGTGCGCAGACCCAGGGACACCTTCATCGCCCCGGTCAGTGTCGCGACGTCGATGAGGGTACTGGGATGCAGCGTGCGCACCGCGTGCGCAAGCGCATCGGCGATCACCAGCCGGCCCTCCGCGTCGGTGTTAGTCACCTCGGTGGTGGTACCGCCCACGTGCCGCACCACATCTCCCGGGCGAAACGCCGACCCGGAAACGTGGTTCTCCGCGCACGGCACCAGCCCGGTGACCCGCAGCGGCAGCTCCAGCCGGCCGACGGCCAGCAGCGCGGCGATCACCGCAGCACCTCCGGACATATCGGTGCGCATCAGATGCATGCCGTCGGCCGGTTTGATCGAGATTCCGCCGGTGTCGAAGGTGATGCCCTTACCAACCAGCACCAGGTGTCCCTCCGTGGGCGCGTCAGGAGGCTGCCAGACCAACTCGAGCAGCCGGGGCGGATGGGCCGAGCCGCCGCCGACCGCGAGCACTCCCCCGAAACCGTGTTCGGCCAACCAGAGCTCGTCACGCACGGTGGCCCGCAGGCCGGGCACGGTGGCAGCCAAGCGGGCCGCGGTGTCAGCGAGCCAAGCCGGATCCTTGTGCCCGCTCGGGGTGTTGGCGAGGTCTCGGGCCAGCCCGGTGGCTTGGCCGAGCACCTGTGCCCGGGCAACCGCGGTGGCGAACGGTTGCGCTGCCTGCCCAGGTGGCACGACCAACCGCACCGCGGTCGGCTGCGGCGGACGGTCGCCTCTGGTGACCCGGTAACGGTGCGAGCCCGCCACACACCCCAGTGCAAGGGCCGCCGCATGGTCGGCTGTGGCGCCCGGCGGCAGGTGCACCTGAACGGTGTGTGATGTCGGCCGCCGGGCCGCGGCGTCGCCCGCCACACGCTTCGAGATTGCCCGTATCAGTGCACCACCGGCTGCCCGCCAGTGCTGCGCGCCACCCTGCCCGATTCCCAGCAGCCACCCGTGATCGGGTTGCGCCGTGGCCAGTGGAACCACGTGCACGGAACCCGCGGTGGGGCGCACCCGGTACTGGTCCAGCCACTGCTCGTCCAGCCCGAGCGTCTCTGCGCCGGGACCCAAAACCGGTGGATCGTCCACCATGGACTTTCCGGGTGCGGAATGCCCCGCTGGTGCCTGTCCGTCGTCCGGCAGGCTGACGAGGACGACATCAGGCACCCCGGGCACACGCCGTGCCTGGACCTGGACCTCGGTCAGGGGAGTGGGGACCTTCGGTGTCGCGGACACGTTGTCTCCGGGTCGGTCGTTGTCTCCTGATCAGGTCGTGGCCAGGCTCCGGTGCGCCTCCCAGGCGCCGACCGAAGCCAACCGACGATGGACGCTGAGGCCGCAGACCGTCACTCCACGACAGCTCGCAATGCCTCGCCAAGTTCGCCGGCCTCTTCCGCCGACATCTCGACGACGAGCCGCCCACCGCCCTCGAGGGGGACGCGCATCACGATGCCCCGTCCCTCCTTCGTCACCTCGAGGGGACCGTCGCCGGTCCGTGGCTTCATGGCCGCCATAGCGTGCTCCCTCCATGCATTCGTCACCGCAGGTGGCCACGCGACACCGGTGACCCCCTGCATTCTCCCTTATCGCTTCAGCCCCGCGAAAAGCAACCGATGATCTCGGGCCACCGTCCACCTGGGACCGTGCGCTCACCAGCGGCGGAGCTCACCTCGCGGTGCGGCGGAAGCAGCCGACGAGATGGTCGTCGACCATCCCGGTGGCCTGCATGAGCGCGTAACAGGTGATGGGACCGACGAAGGTGAAGCCCCGGCGCCGCAGGGCGCGGGCCATCGCCTCGGACTCGGGGGTGCGGGCCGGCACATCGGTCACGGTGCGCGGGGCGGGACGCCCAGCGGGATCGGGTGCGTAGGACCACAACAGGGCGTCCAGGTCCGCGCCGAGCTCGGTGGCTGCCCTGGCGTTACGCACCGTCGCCTCGATCTTGGCGCGGTTGCGGACGA
>DATEMN010000469.1:0-7697 GCA_035275565.1 Pseudonocardiaceae bacterium
TGCCAGCGAGGCAAGATCCTGGGTAACTGGTCGCCTGCGGCGTGTCTAGTTAATCTCGGCGGCAAGGTGTTGACCATGGTGTGGTGCCTGCCGATCGAGGTCTGTCCTATGCGGAACTCGCGGCGCGGCGGTGTTGCATTAGCAGAGCGCGAGCACGCTGATCCGGGGTGATGGCCCGTGATCAGATGGCGAGGGCGAGTTCGGTGAAGGCTGCCGAGAGCCGATGTCTTGCCTCGGCATCCACGCCGAGTTCGTAGTGGCCGCGGCGGAGGTTCTGCACGAACGCATGCCCGGCACCGATCACGCCCGCCGAGCGGAGCCGTTTCAGTCCGCGCATGGGGCGGAGTCGCGCCTTGAACCGACCGTGATCTGCCTCAATCGGATTATTCCCGTACTGCTCGACGACGTGGCACGCAGCGGGCAGCACCTCGTCGAGCACGCGCGGGTAAGCCGGGGCCCGGTCGGTGCTCACCTCGGTCGGGCGAAAACCGTGCGCCAGGGCGCGGGTGAAGAACCCGCGAGTGGCCCCGAGATCCCGCTTGTTGGACATCAGCACGTCGATGACTTGACCGTACTGGTCGATCGCCCGGTACAGATACCTCCAGCGCCCGGCGACCTTCACATACGTCTCGTCTACGAACCAGCGATCCCCCGGGACGTGCCGACAGGGTCGGGCCGCGTCGATCAGCAGCGGCGTGAACCGCTGCACCCAGCGATACACGGTCACGTGATCGACCGTGATGCCACGCTCGGCCAGCAGCTCCTCAACGTCCCGATACGACAGCCCGTAGCGCAAATACCAGCGTACCGCCACCGTGATCACCTCAGGCGGGAAGCGGAAACCAGCGAAGCTGGACCTCGACGCGGGCGCTGGAGCAGGGCGACGACGCATCAACCCAGCCTGCACGACCTGGTAACCCCCGATGCAACAGTGCCCACACTGTCCCTGGGCCTTGAGCTGTGTGATCGCCGCGGCCAGGGCGGGATTCTCATCCGTGTTGATCACCCGTGGTGGGCCAGCGTGCGCTGTCGAGCGCAGCGTCTTGGCCAGGAACCTCTTGGCCGAGGTGGTGTTTCGCCTGGTGGACAGGAAGAAATCCAGGGTGTCGCCGCGGGAGGTGACCGCCCGGTACAGGTAGCACCAGCGCCCGCCGACGCGCACGTAGGTCTCATCGACCCGCCACGAGTCCGCCAACCAGGTCCGCCGGTACCACCGGGTGCGCTTGTCCAGCTCCGGGCCGTAGCGCTGCACCCACCGGTAGACCGTGGTGTGATCGACCGGCACGCCCCGTTCGGTGAGCATCTCCTCCAGGTCGCGGTAGCTAACGCCGTAGCGGCAGTACCAGCGCACCGCCCACAAGATCACGTCCTTGGGGTAGTGACGGCCGGAGAAGGTGCTCACAACCCCCGCATCCTGCCACCCTCAGGCAGCTCGCCCCGAGTTTGCAACAGCACCACATGTCGATCTGGACCCAGCTTGGAGGTCGGGCGTCGGCCGCCACGAGCCGGGGAGTGTGCAACGTCTCCTCGCCGGTGCTGGTGTACTGGATGCGATGCAGCCCGCACCGAGCAAGACTGTTCTGGACACGCCGGATAAATAGCTTGTCGCTGGCTTGAGGTTTGGGTCTGAGCCGCGTGGTGGTTATTGGTGTCATGAGGGGTCCAGTGGTGCGTCGAGGTGGAGGATGAGCTCGCCGTTTTCCAGGCGCACGTGGTGGGCCCGGACCGATGGTGCGCCGGTGGTGCAGTGGCCGTCGATTAGTCGGAAGGCGTGGTGGTGCAGCGGGCAGATGACTTGCTGGCTGTCGGTGAGGCCGTCGGCGAGCGGGCCGCCACGGTGCGGACAGACCGCGGACAGTGCTCGTAGCTGGCCATCGCGTAGCCGAAACACTGCGACTTGCTGGTCTTCGATGGCGAAGGCGCGACCCTCGCCGAGAGGAATTTGATCAGCTGGGCCGAGTTTGTAGAGTCTCGCGCCGGTCGTTGCCGTGCTCATTGGACGGGCACTTTCGGTAGCTCAACGAGGGGCAGGGCATCGCGGAATTGGCCTTCGGTCACCGGTTGTTGGTGTTCCTGCCATGGGTCGCGGTAGGCGTCGATGGACTGCTGGATGGCTTGGTCGAGTCGGGCCGCGATCCCGTCTCGGTCCTGGATGAGGATCGCCTGTAGCTCGGTCAGCCCGATCCGGGGAACGAAGTCGTAGCTGCGTTCTAGCCAGTTGGCGTTTTCCCGGTAGTACTGCAGGAACCGTCCGGTCAGTGTGAGGGCGTCCTCCCGGCGCTGGACGGTGGCCAGTAGGTCACCCTTACGGACGTGGGCCCCGGCCGCGCCGCCGACATAGATTTCCCACCGGCCTCCCTCGATCGCGACGATGCCCACGTCCTTGACGTAGGACTCCGCGCAGTTGCGCGGGCAGCCGGACACGGCCAGTTTCATCTTCGCGGGACTTTCCAATCCCTGGTATCGCCGCTCGATGTCGATGCCCAACTGAGTGGAATCGCCCAGTCCGAAGCGACAGAAGTCACGGCCCACGCAGGTCTTGACGGTCCGGAAACTCTTGCCGTAGGCGTAGCCCGATGGCATGTCCAGATCCGCCCAGACCTTGGGTAAGTCTTCCTTGCGCACGCCGAGTAGATCGATGCGTTGCCCCCCGGTGATCTTCAACATGGGGATCTGGTAGCGCTCGGCGACGTCGGCGATGCGCCGTAGCTGTGCGGGGGTGGTGACACCGCCCAGAACCTGGGGAACGACCGAAAAGGTCCCGTCCCGTTGGATGTTGGCATGCACCCGGTCGTTGATGAATCGGCCGTCTCGCTCGTCGATGTACTGCTCGTTCCACATCATTTTCAGCAGCGAGGACAGCGCCATCTTGCTGCCCGCGTGCTCGGCACCATCGTCGGCTAGCGCGGCGAACACCGCTGATGTTGAGCGCAGTCCCCGTCTGTGGATTTCGGTCATGAGTTGTGGCTTATCCAGGGGGATGCACGGCACGTAGTAGTTCTCGGCCGGGTCTGCTTCGAGGTCTGCTCCTAAAGCCGTCGTGACGATGTCAGCAACCAGGTCCTGGCACGCACCGCAGCCCTTACCAGCGCGGGTGGCAGTCATGACCCCGTTGACGGTGCGCTGCCCGTCTCGCACACAGGCGATGAGCCGGCCCTTGCTCACCCCGTTGCAGTCACAGACCTGTGCATCGTCGGCTAGCTCCACCGCACCGACGTCTGGTGGTGGAGCGCCGATGTCGAACAGCAGCTTGATCCGTTCGGCAGGCAGCGGGGCCCGTCGGTCGAAGGCCTGGGTCAGCGAAGCGACCTTGCTGACGTCGCCCAGCAGGGTGGCACCGACCAGGACGCCGTCGCGGATGATGACCGTCTGGTAGACCCCGCGACAGGGCTCGCTGAATTGAACGAACTCGTCATCGGGCCGCTGTGGTTCCTTCAGGCCCATCGTCGCTACGTCCACACCGGCGACTTTGAGCTTGGTCGCGATGCGCGAACCGTGATAGGCCGCGGCGGGGTTCGTGCCGGTGATGTGGTCGGCCAGCACCGCTGCTTGCTCCCACAGGGGGCCGACGAGCCCGTAGACCTGGCCCCGATGCTGCACGCACTCGCCAACGGCGTAGATATCGTCATCGTCTACCGATCGCAGCTGGTCATCGACCACGATGCCGCGTTGGGTCTCCAGGCCCGAGACCATGGCCAGCCCGATATTCGGGCGGATGCCCGCCGCGACGACCACCATGTCCACATCGAGTGTGGTCGCGTCGGCGAAGGTGACGCCGCCGACCGCGCCATTGTGGCCGCGGCGGATGGCGGTGGTGCGGGCCCCGGTGTGCACGGTCATGCCCAGCCGTTCCAAGGAGCGCCGCAGCACCAGGCCCGCCTGAGCGTCGAGCTGCTGGTTCATCAGCCCCTGCGCAGCGTGCACGATGTGCACTGCCAGTCCGTGTGCTTGCAGGCCGCGAGCCGCTTCCAAGCCGAGCAGGCCACCACCGATCACCGCGGCGCGCTGTTTGCCACGGGCATAGCGCATCATCGCGGTGGTGTCGTGCAGCGTGCGAAAGCCGAACACTCCCGGGGTCAGCGTCGTGTTATCCACCCATAAGCCGTCCATGGGCGGGAAAAAGGGGCGGCTGCCGGTGGCTAACAGGAGCTTGTCGTACCGGAGGACCGATCCGTCATCGGCATAGACCCAGCGGGCGAACCGGTCGACACGCACCACCCGCACCCCGACATGCAACGTAACGCCGTTGTCCTGGTACCACTGCCGGGGATTCAGGAAAAGGTCGTCGTCGAGCAGGTGCCCGTCGGGATCGGCGCCCCGGGCCAGCAGTTCCGACAGCAGGATGCGGTTGTAGTTGCCGTGCGGCTCCTCACCGAACATCGAGATACGGAATCTCTCACTGCCGCCGCGGGCCAGGATCTCCTCGACCGCTCGGGCACCTGCCATGCCATTTCCGATGACCACCAGTTCTTGCATGAGCTTTCACACCTCCAGCAGGCCAAAGTCGACGACCACCACTCCCGCGCAGCCCTCGGGCGCGGCCACATGCAGTTCAATTTGGGTGGCGCTGATCAGGTCCTCGACCACCCGCAGCGGCACATGGACGCCGTCGCGGGCGCCGATCGGGAAATAGCGCATCGGCTGGCCATCCCGCATGAGCAGCACCGTGATCATCTCGTCGGTGCTGTTGCCACCCCGGAAATACAGGGCCTGCCCGGTCACCCCGGCAGGGATGGTGTAGCTCAGGGCGGGATCGATGGGGATGGGCTTGCACAGGCCTTGCCCTTCGAAGGGATAACTGCCCTGCAAGAACCGCGGCGTGGTGTGCATGAGATCTCCTTGGTCGGCATCATGGAGGACTTGACCGCCCGGGCAGCTACACCGCGCTGGCCGCCACCGCGCAGGCCTTGAACTCCGGCATCCGGGAAATCGGGTCCAGCGCGGGGTTGGTCAAAGCATTGGCGGCCTGCAGCCCACCCCAGTGAAAGGGCACAAACACGGTGTCGGCGCGGATGTCGTCGCTGATCCGGGCGCGCAGCACCGCGCTGCCCCGGCGGGTATGCAGCCGTATCTGCTCGCCGGGGCCGATGCCCACCCGGGCGGCCAGCTCGGGGTGCACCTCGGCGTAGGCCTCCGGCTCGACGGTGACCAGCGCATGGACCCGGCGGGTCTGGGCCCCGGACTGGTAATGCGACCGGCTGCGACCAGTGCTGAGGTAGTACGGGTACTGCGCATCCGGTACCTCAGCCGGGCTGCGATGCTCGACGGGGTGAAACCGGGCCCGGCCGTCCGGGGTGGGGAAGCCGTCGGCGAACAGCCGTGGCGTACCGGGATGCTGCTCATCCGGGCACGGCCAAAATACGCCCTGCTCGTTGGCGATGCGGTCATAGGTGATGCCGGCGTAGTCGGCCACGCCGCCCGCGCTGGCTGCGCGCAGCTCATCAAACACCGCACGCGGCTGGTCCTGGAAGATCACTGGACAGCCCAGCCGCTGGGCCAAAGCGTGCAGCATCTGCAGATCAGAGCGGACCCCGGGCGGCGGATCCAGTGCCCTGCGGCGCCACAGCACCCGACCTTCCAGGTTCGTCAACGTTCCTTCCTCTTCGGCCCACTGGGTGCAGGGCAACACAACATCGGCCAACGCCGCGGTCTCTGACAGCACAAAGTCGCTGACCACGAGCAAGTCCAACCCGGCCAGCCGCCGGTTGATACGGGTGAGGTGGGGCGCGGACACGGCCACGTTAGAGGCAAATACCAACAGGGTGCGCACCCCGCCGTCGGTGCCCAACCGGTCAAGCATCTCGTACGCTGACGGGCCACACCCGGGCAGGCTGTCGGGGTCGACTCCCCAAACCGCGGCGACGTGCGCGCGGGCCTGGGGATCATCCAGGCGCCGGTAGCCAGGCAGTTGGTCAGCCTTTTGACCGTGCTCGCGACCACCTTGGCCATTGCCCTGCCCAGTCAACGTGGCAAACCCGCAACCGGCACGTCCGGGCAAACCCAAAGCCAAGGCCAAATTGATAAAAGCCAACGTGGTGTCAGTGCCGTTGCTGTGCTGTTCGGCACCCCGGGCGGTAAGTACCATGGCCGTCTGGGCCTGGCCAAGCAACCGTGCGGCCTCGTCCAACTGGGCCACCGGAACACCCGTAATCCGCTCCACGCGATCCGGCCAATACGCGCGCACCACCCGCCGGACCTGCTCAAAGCCACAAGTACGGTCCGCGATATAACCGGTGTCGATCAGCCCGTGCCGAATCGCCAGATACAACAGACCATTAGCCAGCGCCAGATCAGTGCCAGGCACCGGCTGTAGATGCAGTTTCGCGCCCCGGGCCGTGGCACAACGCCGAGGGTCAATCACAATATGCGTTGCGCCGCGGCTGCGTCCCCGGTCGAACCACTGCATCGCGGGCGGCATCGTGTCGGCTGGGTTGGCGCCCACCAGCAGGATGACGTCTGCCCCGGCGATGTCCGCCAGTGGGAACGGCAAGCCCCGGTCGATGCCCAAGGCGCGGTTGGTCGCCGCGGCCGCTGAGGACATACAAAACCGACCGTTGTAATCAATCGAGGAACTGCGCAGCGCAACCCGGGCGAACTTGCCCAACTGATACGCCTTCTCATTGGTCAACCCACCGCCGCCAAAACAACCCACACTGTCTGCCCCATATCGCCATTGGGAACGGCGAATAGCCTGAGCCACCCGGTCCAGCGCATCGTCCCAACTAGTGGAACGCAGCGGCGCGTCGCGCCGATCGCGGACCAGCGGTTGGACCAACCGATCGGGATGGTCAAGCAACTCAGCCGCAGTCCAGCCCTTACTGCACAGCCCACCCCGATTGGTCGGGAACTCGTCCTGAGCCTCCAGACGGACTCGCCTCCCGGCCAGCGTCAAGGTGATTCCGCACTGCAACGAGCAATACGGGCAATGCGTTCGCGTCGGGCCAGCATCCACATCCCCCACCGTGCGCCCAACTCGTTTCAGCGCCGTTGTCGGCCGGTTACGGCTCGTTGTCCAAGGCCCGTAGACCAGCGGTCAAACCCTCAAGATGTCACCCGACACGGGGCGTCCGGGAGGAAGCTGTCACCAGCCGCAAACGAGCGCGGAATCCATGGTCACGGTGGGTGTCGTGGTGTGCGGAGTAGCGTCCGCGCGTGGCGCGGAAGATCGATGAAGACGAGCTGATCGAGCACTGGACGCTGGTCGGTGACGAGTTAGGTCAGGTTGCTGGCAAGCGCGGGCCGACGCGCTTGGGTTTCGCGCTATTGCTCAAGTTCTATGTCCGGCATGGTCGGTTTCCTCGAGGTCGGGGTGAACTGTCGGACGAGGCGGTGGCGTATGTGGCGCGCCAGGTTGCGGTTCCCGCGCCGGACTTGGGGTTTTACGAGTGGGACGGCCGCACGGTGGAGTACCACCGCGCCCAGATCCGCAGGTTCTTGGGCTTCCGCGAGTGCACGGTGGCCGACGCGGAGAAGCTGGCCGCGTGGCTGGCTGAGGAGGTCTGCCAGCGGGAACGCCGGCCCGAGCGGGTACGCGAGGAGTTGTTGAAGCATTGCCGCGGGGAGGGGATCGAGCAACCGGCCGCGGGCAGGATCGGCCGAATCATCGGCTCGGGGCTGCGACAGGCGGAGAAGACCCTGGTGGCGAAGGTGGCCGGTCGGATTCCGCCGGAGGTGGCCACGCGGATGACCGTACTAGT
>DATEMN010000470.1:0-2986 GCA_035275565.1 Pseudonocardiaceae bacterium
GCCGGTACGGGATATCCCGTACCGGCCCCCTCGGCAGGGCCTGTGTCAGGTCAGTGCGTGACCGGGAGGTTCGACTCAACCGGCTTCGGCTTCGGCGCCTCCTCCTTAGGCTCTTCCTTGCGCTCATCGGCGCAGCTAGCGGATGAGACGACGATCTCCAGCAGGGCGTCGCCACCAGCCTTGGGTGACAAACCCTGGTTGAGAGCCTTGAGCTGGGACGCCAGGTCCGCGACGGTGGGAGCAGACGTCGGCTGCTGCGATGACTTGGTATGCTCGGCCTCAAGCTGTTGCATGCTCGGGACCGTCAGGTTAGGTGCGAGACCCTTGAGATCGGTGAGGTCTTTCCCTTGAATGACCGCACCCAAATTATCACTTGGCAGTAACGAGACCACCAAAGCATCGACCGTCAGCTTGTCACCGTCCCGGTGCTGCCGGCCGAACTCGACCTTCAGAATCGGGGAGAGGTCCAGCTCCTGACCCTTGTACGGCGACGACGGCAGCACCTTGCCGTTACCCGTGCCGCCGATGATCGAGACTTCACCCTTCCCATGGTCACAGCGGGCTTCGATGAGGTCGGCCTCGATCCCGAGGAGATCCTCCACCTTAACCGCAGTGGCCTTGGCCCGGAATGCCTCGGCCTCGACCTTGAGCAGAGCCACACCGACCGGCGAGGGCAGCTCCAGCAGCGACGCGCTGCCATCAGGCGGAGCCTCGACGTAAGGAGTGGGATCGATGGGAAGGAGACCTTCCGCAGAGAGCCCATATGCCGAGGATCTCGGATCCCGATTATCTTCACCGGCGTTACCTGACATGGTCCCCAGCAGCAGGGCCGCCACGGCGGTGGCAGCACCGACGCTGGCAGCACTGGCGCCGGCGAGCTTCCTACTGTTCACGTGCTGTCCTCTCGTTCAGTTCTCATCGATGAGCACGAGCGTTCCCAGCGGAACCTCGGTCAACTTGTTCAGTGCGTCCGCCGGCACCCGAATACAGCCATCACTGGAGCGGGTACCGAAGACGGTGGCCGTAGGCCAGGTATGGATCGCGACGGTTCCCGGGCCGCCACCGAAGCTGTCCAGAGTCGGGCTATGCGTACCCAACGGCAGGATCACCGGCGAGTACCGCTGCTTGGGATCGGTGAACGAACCCAGTAGAAACGTCCGCCCTGCCGGAGTGGGAGCCGACTTCTTGCCGATCCCTATCGTCCACTCGCCCAAGCGGCCGTCCCCCCTGAACAGCTCCATACTGAAGGAACGAAGGTGCACCCGGATGAGATACGGGGTCACCGCTCGATTGAGTGCATCGTCGGTTACCCAACCGACCGAGTTGTTGGGTCGCGAGGGCAGTAGCACCTGCACCCAGCCGGGCTGCTGGGCGATCACCGGCAACCAGGTGTCGCCGAGCTGCTGGGGGCCGACCCTGGCGATCGGAGCACCGCCAGGAGCCGCGTACACCACGATCTCCCGCTGGGGGTGGACCACGGTGCCGTCGGTGGGCACCGGAGGACCGGAGTCCACCGGTGCCCCATCAATAATGGTGTAGGTGGTGCTCAGCGGCAGTACCGAAGGATCTGCCGGGACAGCCGCCGGTGGGATCGCGGTGGTCGCGATCACCGGAGGCACCGGTGCTGGAGCGGCCTTACCAGCCCCGCCGGTGCCCCCGGGAATCACAAAGGCCACCACCACGATGGCCAGTACGACCAAGAGTGCCCCGCCGAGCGCGCAAGCGATCAGGTAAGGACGATCACGCAGAGAGGGAGATCCGGGACGCTGAGCCATAGCCTCTTCTGGAGTCGGACGAGCAAGCCTTGCGGAGGACTCGCCCTCCCCGATCGGGCGACCACGCTGACCCAACGACGAGGCGGCCGCGCGGTGACGGCACCCTAACGGATCGGAATCGGTGCCTTACTCAGGGGTGTCACTCCGGTTGATTTCGGTGTGCGGGTGCTGGTAAGGGAGCTGGTCGGCCGGCAACGGGAAGGTCACCTCACCGAACGGGGATAGGGCACCCTGGATCGGGGCGGCGAGCTCGCTGACCGGGTGGTCCTCCTCCGACCAGCTCGGCCAGGTCGGGTCGATTCGGTCGGTGCGTTTGGCCACAGCTCCTCCTCACTCGGTGGGTTTCCCTGCTGTCTCGGGAATATCCGGGTCCATTGTGCCTACCGGCTGCTGTGTCCAGTGGCACCAGGCGGCGTGCTCCGGGCGCTCGCTACCGTGGAAGGGATGCCCAGCACTGCACTTGCCGACTGGCTACGTTCCCGCGACGACGGCACGTTGGCCGAGTTACTGCGGGCCCGCCCAGACCTCGCCGTGCCCACACCAGCCGATTCGACGGTGCTGGCCACCCGAGCCGGGATCCCCGCATCCATCGCCCGGGCCTGCGAGGACCTGGACCGATTCACCCTGACCGTGCTGTCAGCACTGGTGGTGGCCGGGGCCGACGAGCAACCAGTGAGCCGTCAAGACGTCGCCGCTCTGCTCGGTCGTGACGTCACCGCCGGCCGGACCGGCCAGGCCCTGGATACGTTGCGCTGCCGGGCGCTGGTCTGGGGTGACGATGCGGCACTCGCAGTGATCCCGGCGGTGCGCCAGGTCATCGGCCCGCACCCAGGCGGGTTGGGCCGTCGGGCCGCGGATCTCGTCGGCGTCGACATCGCCGCCGCGCTCGCCCAGCTTGCCGGCGACGAACTGGGCGTGCTGCGAACCCTGGCCGCAGGGCCGCCGGTGGGCACGACCCGAGACGCCGCCGAGGTGCTTCCGCTGAGCCGAGCCCGCACGCCGATACAACGCCTGCTGGCCCGCGGCCTGCTGCGCCGGATCGACGCCGGCACCGTCGAGTTGCCCGCCCAAGTCGGTCTGGCGCTGCGCGGGAAGCAGCCGCTCGGACACCTCGAGCCGGTGGAGCCGGCGCTCCCCACCTGGCAGCGTGACCCGTCCATGGTGAACTCGACAGCCGCCGGTGCGGTGCTCGATCTGCTGCGGCACACCGA
>DATEMN010000471.1:0-17402 GCA_035275565.1 Pseudonocardiaceae bacterium
TACGCAGATCCCCCAGCAGCGACCCGTCGAGCCGGTCGTCCATCTGGTGGTGCGCGATCAAACCGACGGTGGCCGCCAGCAGCCCGGCGCATAGCAGCACCGGGCGGGTGCCGTCGATGGTCACCGGCTCGCCGAACACCGTCAGGGTGCGCTGCTGGACCAACCCGACGATCAACGGGACCAGGGCCATCGCGGCGAGCAGGTCCAGCCGGACGAGGGACTGGACGAAGGCGATGGTGCGTCCGCGCATCTCGTCGGCGACCTGCGCTCCGATGATGGTCAGACCGGTCAGAAACGCGATCCCCGCGGCGCATCCCACCAGGATGACGGCCGCCAACGCGGCCACCAGATGCGGCGCGACCGCGACCGCGACCAGCGCCAAGCCAGCCCCGATGATCGCGAGCCCGAACAACCGGCGGTGCCGGATCCGGCGGGCTGCCTGCGGCGCGACAGCCATACCCAGGCCCAGACCGACGAACAGCGACGCGAACAGCAGCCCGTAGGCAGCGTCGCCACCGCCCAGACTGGTGGAGTAGAGCTTCGCGCAGGCGATGACGGCACCACCGGCGGCGAAGGCGCCGACGATCCCAGTGACCAGGCCGCGGACGAGAGGCGTGCCACGGACGAAGACCACGCCCTCGCGCAGCATCACGAACAACCCGGGTTGGGGGCCACGCCGGTTCCCGGCCCGGCCCGAGATCTCCGGGATACAGGTGCCGACCACGAGCGCGCAAAATGCGTAGGCGGTGCCGTTGATGGTCAGCGCCAGATACGCAGACCCTTCCGCGCCGGGGAACAGCTCGAGTACCGGGCCGATCTTGGACAGCAGGGTGAACACCCCGGAGGCGGCCAGCACGGCCGCGCCGTACGTCATGATCAGCGAGAGTTGATTGGCGGTCTCCACCTGGTCGGGGCGGCGCAGCAGGTTGGGGATCGAGGCGTCCTTGGCCGGGATCCAGAACATCGCGCAGACCTCGATGAGGAAGGTCGCCACGAACAGCCAGGCCAGCTCGCCGACCAGCGGGATGGACAGGAACAGCCCGGCCCGCAGCACGTCGCAGACCACCATCACGTGCCGGCGATCCAGCTTGTCGGCCAGCGCCCCGGCCAGCGGGCCGAGTACCATCGCGGGCAGCAGCTTGGTGGCGACCACACCGCCGAGCGCAAAGCTCTGCGCCTGGTAACCGGTGGTGAGCTGGGTAGCCAGCGCGGTCAAGGCCAGCAGGGACAGCCACTCCGCAGTCGCGGTGAGCGCCGTGACCCCCCATAACCGGCGAAACGCCGGGATGGCCAGCACGCCGCGAACCCGGCCCGTGGTGGATCCCGTCAGGTCATGCTCGGCTGAAGGGTCCATGCTGCTCCGGGTGGCTCGATGTGATGACACCGTAGTGTTCCCCCGAAAGCGGTGGTCAACCCCACTTCGCATCCGGGGAGAGTCAAGCATGCGCACCGGCCGTCTGTCACATCCTCAGCCCTTCAGCGGCGGCAGGTTACCGATGACGGTCTCGGCGAGCGCCTTCGCCGGCCCGCACGGCTCCGTGGTCTGCTTGCTGGCTCCACTGGCGGTGGTCAGACCGGCACGATCCTCCCGCAACAACGTGAACCCGAGGACGAGTGTCTGCTTCTCGGCGGCAGCGACCCGGAAATAACAGGTGGTGCCTTTCACGTCGTCCTTGGTACGGATGGCCGGGTAACCCGCCACCTGGGTCACCTCAAGAACCCGGAATGCCTCCCGCTTGGCGTAGACGTTGGATAACACGTCGTTGCCGAGGTCCACGAAGATTCTGATCTCACGGGTACGCGCCCGGTCCCCCCACTCGCATCCGGGGGAACCGAGGACGTTCTTGGGTTGGCCGGGCTGATCGATCCGGTTGGCCTCCAGCTGCGTCGGAGTGAACAGCAGGCACGGCACGGTACCGGCCAGGTTCTTGGGATTGCGCACTGGAGGGATCGGGCCGGCCGGTGCCTCGGCGGACGACGCGGGTGGTGTGGCGTCCGCCCCGGTGGGTTGCGCACCAGCCGAGCAACCGACCAGCACGGCCCCCAATGTCAGGCTGGCCAGGACGGCGCACAGCACAGCTCGGGGGAACGCAGCCGCGTGGCCGTTGACTTCATTCATCGTGGTGTTCCTCTCCCCCTCCGGCAGCGGCCCGCGCAGAGTCTGCCACGCATTCAGCATTCAGTATTCAGCGGGCTCAGCGGGCGTGATCAGCACCCGAGAGCCCGCCGCTGAGCCCGCTCGATGCGGGCGGTCGGTCACGGCAGGAATTCGGCTATCGAGTCCAGAATGCCGGTGATGACGAAGAACGCCAGCAGTCCGATGATGATCCACATAATGAGGAAGAAGGCGGTCGCGCCGCCATCGGAGCTAGCCGGCAGCGGCACGCCACGAATCCGGCGAGGGTGGTCAGCCGGCGGCCTGGATTCGTGGGGCGCAACCGGAAAGGGTCGGCGCCGCGACGCGGCGACGCGACGCGGCGGCGACGGAGCGGAGGGGACCAGCGTGGGCGGGGTCGGCGCCGGTGGAGATGGGGCCGGTGGAGATGGGGCCGGTGGAGGTGGCGCCGGTGAGGCCGCGTGACCTGCTGAATCGGTGACCGGAAGGCCCCCCACCGGCACTTCCACTGCCGGCGCCACGGCAGAGTCCTGTTTCATCGCCTCCGCAACGGCACCGGCATCGTCACGGTATGCTGCGGCGACCGTCGCCCAATCGATGCCGGTGTCCGGAAGGCGGGGCAGCTCGAACGGCGGTAACTGCCCCTCGTCCCGCCAGGTCCCAGACTGGGTGCCGTCCGCGCCGAACAACGCGTCCGACGGTGGCATCGGCTCGCTCATGGTGACTATGGTCGCAAACGTCGTGAGTGGGGATCGGTGTCAGCGCGCCGATTCACACTCACGAGGTGGCTGGGGCTTTCCGGCGGCCGCCTCGGCGCTGCGGAACAGGACCCTTGGCGCGCTTCTCGGCAAGCAGCTCTGCGGCGCGCTCGTCGGTGAGCTGCTCGACGCTGTCACCCTTACGCAACGACGCGTTGACGCCCTCGCCATCGGTGACATACGGCCCGAAGCGACCCTCCTTGACGACCATCGGCTTGCCGGTCACCGGGTCTGGGGCCAGCTCGCGCAGCGGCGGCTTGGCGGCGGCTTGGCGGCCCCGGCGCTTGGGCTCGACGTAGATCTTGCATGCCTCCTCGAGGGTGATCGTGAAGAGCTGCTCCTCGTCGGTCAAGGACCGGGAGTCGGTACCTCTTTTGAGGTACGGCCCGTAACGACCGTTCTGCGCGGTGATCTCCTGGCCGGTCTCCGGGTCGACACCCACCAGCCGGGGCAGTGAGAGCAGCCGCAGCGCGTCATCGAGCGTCACCGTCGCCAGGTTCATGGACTTGAACAGTGAGCCAGTCCGCGGCTTGGACTTCTTGGCCTTCTCCGGACCCCCGTCGGGGAGCAGCTCGGTGACGTAGGCCCCGTAGCGACCTTCCTTGGCGACGATCTCATGGCCGGTCACCGGGTCAGTGCCCAGCGAGCGACCCTCCATGGGGGTGGCGAACAGCTTTTCCGCGATCTCGGCGGTCAGCTCGTCGGGTGGCAGGTCCTCGGGCAGGTTGGCCCGCTGCGACTCCCCGTCGTTCTTGCCGGGTCTTTCCAAGTAGGGGCCATAGCGCCCGACGCGGACCACCAGGTCCCGCCCTGCGTCGTCGGTGAACAACCGGATGGAGTTGACCTCGCGCGCGTCGATCTCCTCGAGATTGACCCCGACCAACTTCTTCAGCCCACCCAAGTGGGCCACTGAGAGGGCACCGCCCTGCTCCGAGCCGAAGTAGAAGCCGGTCAGCCACTCGGTGCGCTGCTGCGCACCAGCCGCGATGGAGTCCAGCTCGTCCTCCATGGCGGCAGTGAAGTCATAGTCGACCAGGTATCCGAAGTGCCGCTCCATGAGCCCGACCACCGCGAAGGCCACCCAGGACGCCACCATCGCCGACCCGCGCTTCCACACGTACCCACGGTCCTGAATGGTGTTGATGATCGAGGCATAAGTCGACGGGCGGCCGATGCCCAGCTCTTCGAGGGCTTTGACCAGGCTCGCCTCGGTGTAGCGCGGCGGGGCGGTGGTGGTGTGCCCCTCGGGCACCAGTTCGGTGGCGGTGACGCGCTGGCCCTCGGCCAGCTGGGGGAGCCTGCGCTCGGCGTCGTCGGCCTCTCCCCCGGCCTCCTCGTCGACGGTCTCGACGTACGCCTTGAGAAACCCGGGGAAGGTGATGGTGCGACCGGATGCGGCGAGCCTGCAGTCCTCGCCGGTGGCCGCCACACCGGTGATCCGCACGCTCATGGTGGTGCCCCGCGCGTCGGCCATCTGCGAGGCGACGGTGCGCTGCCAGATCAGCTCATAGAGCCGGAACTCATCGGTGTCCAGCGCACCGGCCATCTGACCCGGAGTCCGGAACGACTCCCCGGCCGGCCGGATCGCCTCGTGCGCCTCCTGGGCGTTTTTGACCTTGCGGGTGTACTGCCGCGGCCCGTCATGCAGGAAGCGCTCACCGTAGAGCTCGCGGGCCTGCTCCCGGGCTGCCGTGATGGCCGTCTCCGACAGCGTGGTGGAGTCGGTCCGCATATAGGTGATGTGACCGTTCTCGTAGAGCCGTTGCGCGGTGCGCATGGTTCGCTCCGCGGAGAAACGCAGCTTCCGGCTGGCCTCCTGCTGCAGCGTGGAGGTCATGAACGGCGCGTAAGGCCGCCGTGTGTAGGGCTTCTCCTCGACACTCGAGACGGTCAACGGGGCTGCCGCGAGCGCCTCGGCGAGCCGCCCCGCATACGCCTCATCGATAATCAACAGGTCGGCGTCAGAGCGCTTGGGCTGACCATCGGGACCGAAATCCCGCCCGGTGGCGACCCGACGACCGTCGACGCCGACCAGCCTGGAGCCGAACGTGCGGGGTGTCGCGTCCTCCCCAGCGTCCAGCACCGCGGACAGATCCCAGTAAGAGGCGGACACGAAGGCCATCCGCTCCCGCTCGCGCTGGACGATGATGCGGGTCGCCACTGACTGCACCCGTCCAGCGGACAGCTTCGGCATCACCTTCTTCCACAGCACCGGAGAGACCTCGTACCCGTAGAGCCGGTCCAGAATGCGCCGGGTCTCCTGCGCGTCAACCAGATCCTGGTCCAGATCACGGGGGTTGGCCGCGGCCGCGCGGATAGCCGGCTCGGTGATCTCGTGGAAGACCATCCGCCGCACCGGCACCTTGGGTTTGAGCGTCTCCATCAGATGCCAGGCGATGGCCTCACCCTCGCGGTCACCGTCGGTGGCGAGATAGAGCTCATCGACGTCCTTGAGCGCGTTGCGCAGCTCGGTGACCGTGGACTTCTTTTCCGGTGTAACGATGTAGACCGGCTCGAAAGCATTATCGACGTCCACCCCCAGCCGCGCCCAGGATTCACCTTTGTACTTGGCAGGCACATCGGCTGCGCCTCGCGGCAGGTCACGGATGTGCCCCCGGGAAGACTCCACCACGTAGTTCGTGCCGAGGTAGGAAGCGATCTTGCGGGCCTTGGCGGGGGACTCCACGATCACCAAACGCCGGCGCATGGCATCGGAAGCCGCGCCGTTGGACCCGTCAGCAGGCTTGCGGGCAGCACTGCCGCGCCTGCCACTGCCGGACTTGCCGCCTGAACCTGCTGCCGTCTTCGATCCTGCCACGCTCGACCTACCTCGGTGTACGACTCCTGGATGCCTGGATCCCCGCCCCCAGTGTGCACAATCCGGCACGCGGAGGGGCAGTCAGCGTCGCACACGAAGCCGCCCGCAACGACATCCTGCGGTTAAACCACGCGGGGGCATCCTGCGTTACGCCACCCGGATCAGCCTGGGCGACTGGCGCCCAGCTGCTTGCACTCCGGCGAAGAGCGGAAGGCGGGCACCAGCTCCTGGTTGCTGCCCAACTGCTGGACCTGCGTGGCGGCCGCGCCGAGATCGGGGCCGGCAACCTGGCTGAGCTTCTGCGCGAACTCCGGATCGTTGGGGTCCAGCTGGGCGAGCTTGGACCGTTGACCGGCAACCGACTCGGCGCTGGTCTTGAAGAAGCTCACCACGCCGTCATGGATCCGCTTGCCGTCGGTGATCTTCGGTGGACCGACCTGATCGAGATTGCGAGCGGTGTCCGCCATCGCCCGCTGGGAGTTGTCGGCGAAAGCGAGCAACGCCTCCTTCTGGCCCTGCGGAGTCGTCTGCGCCGTCCCCAGGGCGCTGGCCCCGGTGATCACGGCACTGAGACCACCGCAGAACGCGCCCACCCAGGCCACCGGATCAGCAGTGCCCGTGGGACCGGCCGGCTTGGCGTCGCCGGGAGGACTCTTAGCGTCACCGGGAGGACTCTTGACATCGCCAGGAGGACTCTTGACGTCGCCGGAGCCGCACCCGGTGAGCGCCAAGACCAGAGCCAGGATGACGACGCCGGACTGGCGACGAGATGAGGGCACAGCTACTCCTCTGTGACGATGGCGCTGGGAAGGCTACTCGGAGGGGCGGGCCGAGTAGGCGGTGGCCTCGGCGGGCGCCGGTTCCACCAGCGAGGTGGAACGCCGCTTGGAGACCACGACCGCTGCCACCACGACGGCGGCGGCAACCAGGGCGATGCCGGTGCCCGCCAGCGTGGAGACGTCCTCAGCGCCTCGGACCGCGACGATCGCCGGCGCGATCAGGACCGCGACCAGGTTCATCACCTTGATCAACGGGTTGATCGCTGGGCCCGCGGTGTCCTTGAAGGGGTCACCCACGGTGTCACCGATGACGGTCGCGGCATGCGCGCTGGAGCCCTTGCCGCCGTGGTGGCCGTCCTCGACCAGCTTCTTGGCATTGTCCCAGGCACCACCGGAATTGGCCAGGAAGATCGCCATCAGGGTGCCGGTGATGATCGCCCCGGCCAGGTAGCCGGCCAGCGGGCCGACGCCGAGGCCGAAGCCCACCGCGATCGGGGCCAGCACGGCGAGTAGGCCCGGGGTGGCCAATTCCCGGAGCGAATCCTTGGTGCAGATGTCGACCACCCGGCCGTACTCCGGCCGCACCGACCCGTCCATGATCCCGGGGTTGTCCCGGAACTGCTTACGCACCTCGTAGACCACCGCGCCGGCGGCTCGGGACACCGCGTTGATCGCCAAACCGGAGAACATGAACACCACCGCGGCGCCGATGGTCAGTCCGACCAGGACGTTGGGCACCGAGACGTTGAACGCCTCATCCAGATCGAGGTCCGCGGCCGCGGACAGGATGGCGTCCCGGTAGGAGCCAAACAGCGCCGTCGCGGCAAGCACCGCGGTGGCGATCGCGATGCCCTTGGTGATCGCCTTGGTGGTGTTGCCCACCGCGTCGAGCTCGGTGAGAATGCCCACCCCCTCGCCCTTGACGTCGCCGGACATCTCGGCGATGCCCTGCGCGTTGTCGCTGACCGGGCCGAAGGTGTCCATCGCGACGATGACCCCGACGGTGGTCAGCAGACCGGTCCCGGCCAGCGCGACCGCGAACAGCGCCACGGTGACCGAGCCGGACAGCAGAAACGCCGCGTACACCGCGCCGCCGATCACCAACGCGGTATACACCGCCGACTCGAAACCGATCGAGATACCGGCCAGGATGACGGTGGCGGCCCCGGTCAGCGAGCTGTTGCCGACGTCGCGGACCGGCCGGTGCTCGGTGCCGGTGAAGTAGCCGGTGAGCCACAGGATGACCCCGGCCAGCACGATACCGATAATCACCGCGGTCGCGGCGATGAGCGCCGGATTGCCGGGGACCACGCCACTCAACTGGCCGTCGATCTCCCCGTTTTTGATGCCGGTGAGCTCGCCGAAGCTGCCGGGCAGGTAGAGGAAAGCGGCTACCGTGCAGGCCACCGCCGAGATCCCCGCCGAGATGTAGAAGGAGCGGTTGATCGCGCGCAGTCCCGGCTCGCCAGCCCGGGCACGGGTGATGTAGACCCCGATCACCGCGGTCAGCACGCCGATCGCCGGCACGATCAACGGGAACAGCAAGCCTTTGAGACCGAACGCCGCGGTGCCCAGGATCAGGGCCGCGACCAGCGTCACCGCGTAGGACTCGAACAGGTCGGCGGCCATCCCCGCGCAGTCGCCAACGTTGTCACCGACGTTGTCGGCGATGGTGGCGGCGTTGCGCGGGTCGTCCTCGGGGATGCCCGCCTCGATCTTGCCGACCAAGTCGCCACCCACGTCGGCGGCCTTGGTGAAGATGCCACCGCCGACCCGCATGAACATCGCGAGCAGCGCGGCACCGAAACCGAAGCCCTCCAGCACCCGGGGCGCCTGACCGGCGTAGACCATCACCACCAGGGCGGCACCGAACAGGCCCAGACCGACGGTGGCCATGCCGACGACACCGCCGGTGCGAAACGCGATCCGCATCGCCTTCTCCCGGCCGCCGACCTCGTTGGACGCCGCCGCGACCCGGATGTTGGCGCGAGTGGACAGCCACATGCCCAGGTAGCCGATCGACGCCGAGAACAGCGCCCCGAGCAGGAAGAAGATCGAGCGACCGATCCGCTCACCGACGCTCTGGGCGGGGAGCACGAACAACACCAGGAACACGATCACGGCGAACACGGACAGCGTCTTGAACTGCCGGTTCAGGTACGCGGAGGCGCCTTCCTGGATCGCTCGGCCGATATCCTGCATGCGGGCCGTGCCCTGGCCGGCGGCCAGCACCTCCCGAAGCAGGACGGCACCGACCGCCAGCGCGGCCAGAGCAACGACAGCGACCACACCGACGACGGTGTAGTCACCCCCGCTCAGTTCGAGATCCCCGTACTGGGCGAGGATGAACCCGGACATCCGTTGTCCTCCTGATTTCCGTGCAGTACACCGAAACTGCGCCGTCGTGAGATTGGGCCGTCAGTGAAACGGCGTCACAGTCGGTGAGTCTAGGCGTTGCCGTCGCTGGTCACGTCGGCCGGTGTCGTAAGCTGCTGCCGAACGGAGGCGGGAGGCGGTGCAAGGCAGCGACGGGCGCGGGCAGGCTCTGCTGCAGCGGTTGCTCGTCAACGCCGACGGCGAATCACCGTTACGGCACGTCGTGACGATTCCAGCCCAGGCCGCGACGACGGTGCCGTGGCCGTGTTGGGTGCCTGACCAGATGCGCGAAGCGCTTCGGGTAGTCGGTGTGACGGCGCCGTGGGCGCACCAGATCGCCGCCGCCGAGCTGGCTCGAGAGGGCCACCACGTCGTGGTCGCCACCGGTACCGCGTCGGGTAAGTCGCTGGCTTACCAGCTGCCGGTGCTCACCGACCTGCTGGTCGACCAGCGAGCCACCGCGCTGTATCTCGCTCCCACCAAGGCGTTGGGCGCCGATCAGCTCCGGGCGGTGAGCGCGCTGGGCCTGCCCGACGTACGAGCCGCTGGTTACGACGGCGACACCCCGATGGGGGAACGGGACTGGGTGCGCGCGCACGCCCAGTGGGTGTTCACCAACCCGGACATGCTGCACCACGGCCTGCTCCCCCAGCACGACCGCTGGGTACGCCTGCTGCGGCGGCTGCGTTTCGTAGTGATCGACGAGTGCCACGCCTACCGCGGGATGTTCGGCTCGCACGTCGCTCTGCTGCTGCGCCGATTACGCCGGGTTGCCGCTCGCTACGGCGCGCATCCGGTGTTCGTGCTCGCGTCGGCGACCGTGGCGGACCCGGCTGCCTCGGCGTCGCGGCTGACCGGCCTGGACATGGTGGCCGTCACCGAGGACGCGTCGCCGCGCGGGGAGCGCGTCGTGGCGCTGTGGGAACCGCCGCTGCTGGACGAGCTGACCGGCGAGAACGGGGCGCCGGTGCGCCGCTCGGCGGGAGCCGAGGCCGCCCGGCTGCTGGCCGACCTGGTCATCGAAGGCGCCCGCACCCTGGTGTTCGTCCGCTCCCGCCGAGGCGCGGAGCTGATCGCGCTGGTCGCCCAGCGAGCGCTGTCCGCCGCCGCGGCGGGGGACCTCGCCTCCCGGATCGCCGCCTACCGGGCGGGCTACCTGCCCGAGGAGCGCCGGGCGCTGGAGAAAGCGCTGGACTCCGGGGAGCTGCTCGGGGTGGCCTCGACCAACGCCCTGGAACTGGGGGTGGACATCGCCGGGCTCGATGCGGTGGTGCTGGCCGGCTACCCCGGCACCCGGGCGTCGTTCTGGCAGCAGGCCGGCCGGGCCGGCCGGGCCGGGTCCGGAGCGCTCGTGGTGTTCGTCGCCCGGGACGACCCACTGGACACCTACCTGGTGCACCACAGTGCGGCGCTGCTGGGCTCGGCGGTCGAGGCGACCGTGCTGGACCCGACGAACCCCTACGTGCTGCGACCGCAGCTGGCCTGCGCGGCCGCCGAGCTCCCGCTGACCGAAGCCTGCGTCGAGTCGTTGGGCGGTGCGGCGGCCCGCTCCGTGGTCGCCGACCTGGTCGCCGATCAGACGCTGCGCCGCCGACCCAGCGGGTGGTTCTGGGCCGCTCCGCGGCAACGCCCGCATCCCAACGTCGACATCCGCGGTTCCGGCGGGCTCCAGGTGGCGGTCGCGGAGGGCGACACCGGTCGCCTGCTCGGCACCGTTGACCCGGTCTCAGCCTGCGTCGCGGTGCACCCAGGCGCGGTGTACCTGCACCGTGGGGACTCGTTCGTGGTCGACGAGCTGGATCTGGACATCGGTGTGGCGCTGGTGCATCCGGAGGAGCCGCCGTGGCACACCTCGGCCCGCTCCACCACCGATATCCGCGTGGTGTCGGTGCTGGCGCAGCGGCGCTGCGGTGGGGTGTCGATGGCGCTGGGCGAGGTGGAGGTGACCTCACAGGTGGTGGGTTACCTGCGGCGGTTGCCGACGGGTCAGGTACTCGACACGGTCCCGTTGGACCTGCCGGCGGCCACGCTGCGCACCAGGGCGGTCTGGTACACAGTGTCCGAGGAGTCACTAGCCGGCGCTGGGCTGGCCCCCACCACGTGGCCCGGCGCGCTGCATGCCGCCGAGCACGCCGCGATCAGCTTGCTGCCCCTGGTCGCCACCTGCGACCGGTTGGATATCGGTGGCGTCTCCACCGCGCGGCACCCGGATACCGGCGAGCCAACGGTGTTCGTGCACGACGGGCATCCCGGTGGAGCCGGCTTCGCCGACCGGGGTCACGCCGCCCTTGGGCCGTGGCTGACCGCGACCCGGGACGCCATCGCCGCCTGCGAGTGCCCGGCCGGTTGCCCCTCATGCGTGCAATCCCCCAAATGCGGCAACAGCAACGACCCGCTGGACAAACCCGGCGCCATCAAGGTACTCACCCTCGTACTCACCGCACTGTGACAGCAGCATCCAGGCACCCACGCCCGCCCCCATCTCGTCCCGCCCCCAGCGCCATTCGGAGCCAAATCGCTACTCCCAAGCTCCCCTGAGCGCCAATCGGAGCCGAACCGCTACTCCAAGGGTCCCCCTGAGTGCCAATCGGAGCCAATTCGCTACTCCGAACGTCCCGGAGCGCCTGATCGAGCTGAGACGGGCTACGTCATTGAGACCAGCGGCACCGCAGCTCGAGCCAACCGCCCACTGACGGCGACGACCTACTCGGCGTCGCGGCCACAGCCGCCGCCTGGCTCGGCGAAGACCGGGGGGATCGTTGGTCAGTGTTCGGTCCCAGGCTGGTGGCCCCCACCCGCCGCGACGAGCACCGCCGACCCGGTTCACCCACGGCGCCAGGGGCTTCTGCAACCTGCGCGTGACCAAGGCCGGCAACGGTATCGTGCTCGATCCGCACGTCGCCGGCTCGTGCGTGATCACGCTCGACGAGGCTGACGCCACCACGCTGCGCGACCTGCTGATCGAGTGGCAGGGCCGCCCGTGCGCTGGTACCTGCAGTCGCACCAAGATCACGGCACGCACCAGGGGATGCTGAACCGGGGCAGGGTGTCCGCGCGGTGCGACATCGACATCCACTTCGTGCCGCTCACGATTACGTTCGACCGCAAGGCGCTGCCCAGTGACCCGCCCGATCCTGACTAGATCTGCCCGGAGTGCCTGCGCAGGTTGAGCACCCGCTTCAGAACCGGGCGGCTACTGGGCGCACCTCGTCGAGCGCGGCGAGCACCGCGTCGGTCACCTCGTCCAGCCACGGTAGCGCCCAGCCGCACACCCCGGGTTTGACTCGCCAGCGCACGACACCGGGCTGGCAGGGTGACGGTGGCAGCGGTACCCAGTCTCCTTCGGCGTGCAGCACGACGTCGGGATGGTCATCCAACTCACGGTGCAGCGCGCCACCACCGAGTACCGGCAACAGCCACCGCCCGGTCGGTGTCACTGCCGTGGGGACCGCAACGCCAGCGACACGCAGCCCGATCGCGGTCGCCCGGCCGAGCTCGGCAGGTAGATCGAGCGCGTCCACGCCCATACCGGTGGCGAGCAGCACACTGAACGGGTGGCCCGACCACAGCTCGGCGACACGATCCGGACCGCAACCCGCCAGCCGCGCCCAGTCCTGGTGCACCGGCGCCGAGCCGTGCTGCCCGCCGGCACGGAGTGACGAGGGCATACCCACCCAGCGGGTACCGCGGGGGTAGCTACCGGGAACCACCGGCCAGCCATGCTGGGCGAAGCGAATAGCCTCCGCCCGAAGCTCGGTGCGGAAGGCGTCTCTCCAGGTGTCCATCCAGTCCATGCTGGCCTCCATCGCCGTAGCCGCTGTCGCTCAAAGCACTCAAGCCCACTCGGGACCGCGCTGGTAGGGCAGATCCGCGTGACGTCGCTGGTCGGCTGTTCTGCTGCGTTGAGCGTCCCTCGGGCCCCTCGCCGCGGCTACCGTCGCGCGTGCGCCGGACAGCCCTCATCCCCACGTTCGTCGCCTATACGGACCGCTCGTCGCCGCGACACCGATCACGATGCGACCGCTTGCCGGCGCTGAACTTGCATTACAACGGGCTGCGTGGGCATCGTCGACTGGTTGTCGGTGCGATAGCGGCTGCTGTGGTGGCCATTACGGTGTTGATGCTGGTACTCACCCAGCGGAGCCGCCCTACCAGCGTATCGACGATGGCGACTAACAGAGGACGCTGAGCGAGGTCGCAGAGTATTACCGCAGCTTGAACTGCGGTCGGCTGGTCGTGCCGGGCGCGGGTAAGACGGTCTTGGCGATTCGCCTGGTCCTCGACCTCGCATCCACCGGTGTGACCTAATAGTGCACCTCAAGGTAGTAGCGGTTCATCGCCCCGTCTCCTCTCGATACGTCTCTCGCCTCAACCATCGACCAAGTGTCGCCGGTACCCCTGGATCTGATGACGTGACGTGGACCGCCTTATGATCACTGTCCGTCTCCTTATGGTCACTGTCTGTGAGATCTGTGGAAGGACTGCCGCAACATACAGAAGTGCCGCCGATGGCAACTTCTCGCCCAAAGTTGCGCTCTCCGGCACATCCGCAACGGATCCATACACCTCCTTCGTGGGACTGATGGGACCGATGGGACCGATGGGACCGAGCCAAGACCACGCTCGGCGTTGTCGTCAGGGTGTGGCCGGGCCGGCGCGGGCCTGGCCGGTGGCGGTTCTGAGACCGCTTAGCCAGCCAGCCGGGCGGGCTGCCACGTCCACCAGCAGGTCCCAACCACTGGTCCGGCAGGACACCAGCTGCACCCGCATCCGGTCGGTCACCCGGCGGGCCTGGGCACAGGCGTGCTGCTCACCGGCGACTACCGTCGCAGCGCCCGCCAGGGCGGCCAGATCAGCTGCCGACTCGGCCTGGTGGCGCGCGACGATGGCCGCGCCCAGGTGCACCCCAAAAACGGCCATGCTCATCAGCACCGCGATAGCCCCCGCTGCCCACACCGTGGCCGCTCCCCGGTCATTCTCGGCGGGTGCTGTCAGACATCCCCTGGCGGATGCGGTCATGATGTGCCGTCCGGTTCCAGCACTGCTTCCGGTTCCAGCACTGCTTCCGCCTCGGCCCCGACCTCGATCCCCGGCAACAGCCCAGCTACCGGATCCGCTGATACCCGCGCCGTGACCTCGTCACCGCGGACGGTCACCTGCACCACCGCGCCACGCGGCGCGATCCGTCGGGCGAGGTCCTCAGCACGGCCCTGTTCACCCCGCGCGGTCAGCCGCGCCGCCTCCCGCGCCGCGTCGACGCACCGCAACTGTGCCGCCACCGCCGACACCGCCGCGAGCACGATGGCAAGCACGACCACCAACGAGGACAGGGCGAGCGCCGCCTCGACGGTGACCGAGCCGCGGTCGTCGGTTGGCTTCACAACCATCAGAAGTTCACCGATAGCGCCCGCGCCACTAAATCGGTGAGCGCTCCGGTAATTGCCCCACCGGTCACCACCTTGTACAGAACCGCCGCGAAGGCCGCTGCGGCAATCGTCCCGATCGCGTACTCGGCAGTGCTCATGCCTGCCTCCCCACGAACCGCACCGGCCAAACGTGCGACCACCAACCGGCGCCACCGCTGCGGCATTGCTTTGCTCCCGATCGTCATCTTGATCTCCTTTCGTGTCGAATTTCTGCGTTACCACTGCTGGGTGAGACCCGCGGCGAGTCCGATCACCACCGGCACGACTCCGATGGCGAGGAAGGCCGGCAGGAAACACAGCCCGAGCGGACCCGCGATCAGCACCCCGGCGCGTTGCGCCCGGCTTTCCGATTGCTCCCGGGCGTCAGCTCGCACCGCTGTGGCCAGCCGGGTGAGCGACTCGGCGAGGGCGATTCCGCTGCGACCGCTGCGGCGGGCGGCTTTCGCTATCCGCGCCGTCGCGGTGCATTCCAGCGCAGGCTGCCACGCCTGCGCCGGGTCAGCGCCCAGGGCAAGCAGCTCCGCGGTTCGGCGCAGCGCGGGTCCGACCGGAGCGTGGAGCCTCTCCGCAACCGCTCGCACCCCTACCGGGACGGGTAGACCGGCCCGCAGGCAGGCCGCGAGCAACTCCCACGCCCCGGCCAGTGCCAGAGACTCGCCGTCGGTGTCCCGGTGTGCCCTAAGCCAGCGTCCGGAGACCCGGTTCTTAAGCGGCGCGGCCGGGCTTCTGTCGGGTCGGCGCAACCTCGCCGCCAGTCTCGACCGAGGCCCCACGGAACCGGGGGCGACCACCAGCGCGGCCGCTACCATCAGCATCGCGACCGCCTGCCCCGTCATGCCGGCACCGCCCGGGATACCAGCCGCGCGCTCCAGAGCACCCCGGCGCAGGCCAGGCCGGTGCCGACCACGAGCAAGCCCTGACCCACCGGGGTCTCGCTGAGCACCCGCAGCGGGGCGGCACCCACAGCGTGTCCCAAGGCCAGTCCGAGCAGCGGCAGCCCGGCCAGCACTGCCGCGGTCGCCCGGGGGCCGGCGAGCCGGGCCTCGACGTCAGCAGCGAAGCGCACCCGCTGCTCGGTGTCGGACCGGACCGCGTCGAGCAGGTCCGCCAGCGGGATCCCGTACCGGTCGGCGAGTGCCCACGCATCGGCAAGCCGGTCCAGCCACGAGCGCAGCTGCGCGGAACCCGCGCTGCGCAGCGCGGCAGGAACGTCGCCGCCGAGGCGAGCCGACGCAGCAGCCGTGGCCAGTGCCGGGGTGACGTCGGCGGCGGCGGTGGCCGCGTCGCTGGGGTGAGCACCGGCACGCAATTCCGCTACCAACACCCCGAGGGCATCAGACAGCCCGATGGCCGCCATGGCGGCAACCCGGCGATCCCGACGTGCCCGCCAGCGCGCGGTGGCGGTGGCGGTCACCATGGCAGCGGCCAGTCCACCCCCTGGACCGGCCACCAACGCACCAAGCCCCGCCGCCAGGACGACCGGCAAGAGCAGAAAGGACCGCTGCGTAGGCCACCTCCGGCCAGCCGCGACCTGTGTTCCCTCACGTCGACGGCCCAGCTCGGTAAGCCGGCCCCGGCCCACACCGGCAGGCCAGCACAGCACCGCGACAGCCACCGCCGCCACCGCCAGGCTCAGCACTCCGCACCCCTGCGGTGGCTGTCGAGCAAGTCCCGCAGCTGCGGCTCTCCCGGCCCCCAGCGTCCGTCCTGCCAGGCCGGAATGACGCGAACCAGGTCGTCAGCCCGCTCCAGCACCCCTACCTCGGCCAACCTGCGCTCCCCGGCACTGCGCACCATGTGCAGCACCACGTGCACGGCGGCGGCAAGCTGGCTGTGTAACGCGTGCCGCGGCATGCCGCCCAGCGCAGCCAGGGCCTCCAGCCGTGCAGGCACTTCAGCTGGGGAGTTCGCATGCAAGGTTCCAGCACCTCCACGGTGTCCGGTGTTGAGCGCGGCGAGCAGTTCACACACCTCCGGCCCGCGCACCTCCCCGACCACGAGGCGGTCTGGGCGCATCCGCAGCGCCTGACGCACCAGATCGCGCAGCGTCACCTCGCCAGCGCCCTCGATGTTGGGTGCCCGGGTGGCCAACCGGACGACATGCGGGTGCTGCGGCTCCAGCTCGGGGGCTTCCTCCACGCACACGATCCGTTCGCCGGCGGGCACGCAGCCGAGCAACGCGGCGAGCAGGGTGGTTTTTCCACTACCGGTTCCGCCGACCACGAGATAGGCCAGTCGCGCGGAGATAACGGCCCGCAGCAGTTGGCCCGCCTCGGGTGCCACACTGCCCGCCTGCTGCAGCGCGTCCAGGCCGTGGGTCGCTGGCCGCAGCACGCGTAACGAGATGCAGGTGCAGTCGGTGGCGATCGGTGGCAGCACGGCATGCAGCCGGACGCCGCCGGGCAACGGAGCATCGACGTAGGGGGCAGCGTCGTCCAGTCGCCGCCCGGCGGCCAGCGCCAGTCGCTGGGCCAGCCGGCGCACCGTTTCGGCGTCCGCGAACCGCACCTCGGTGCGGCGCAACTCGCCGGCCTGCTCGACCCACACCTGGTCGGGAGCGCTGACCAGCACGTCGGTGGTAGCTGGATCGGCCAGCAGCGGTTCCAGCGGACCGGCACCGACGAGCTCGCGCTGCAGCTCCCGCAGCGCGGAGAGCACCTGCAGGTCGGCCAGCACACCGTCGGACTCAGCCCGCACCGCAGCCGCCACCGCACCCGGAGAGACCGCTGCACCGTCGGCGGCCAGCCGATGACGGACCCGGTCGACCAGGGCCGCGTGGTAGCCGGTGCCGGATTGCGGCACCGGTCCACCGGGTCCTGGCGCGGTCATGCCGCCCTGCCCAGTGCTCGGCCGTAACCGTCGAGCGCCTCGAGGACCTGGCGAGCGGCGGTGGCCAGCGGTCCCCGGGACCGACCCGGTATCGCACCGCGATCCACCGCGCTGGCCAGCCCAGGTTGCGGTCGCATGGCAGCCAGCAAGGGAAGGTCCAGGGCCCGGCTGATGTCGTGGGGGGTGAGCCCACCCGGAGCGGGGCCGCGGACCACCACCTGCACCGCGACCCCGTAGTGCCGCACCCGCGCCGCCACCGTCGCGGCCGCCGCGCAGGCTCGGACCTCTGCCGGCACCACC
>DATEMN010000472.1:0-5006 GCA_035275565.1 Pseudonocardiaceae bacterium
GCCACCCGGACCTTCCTGGCTCGAGCCCGCGAGCTGCGCCACACCGAGCTGACCAAGGTGCGGATGCTCGCCGCGCTCTGGGCATTGATCATCATGCTGCCGGAGCTCACGCTGGCCACGACGCTCGCCGTCGGCGGGTACGCGGTGGCGGCCGGAACGCTGTCCCTGGGCACCGTCGTCGGAGCGGTCACCATCCTCGCCTACCTGCGCTGGCCGTTGGTCTCGCTGGGCTGGCTGCTGGCCGAGACCGGCAACGCCACCGCGGCGACCACCAGATACTGGGAGGTCCGCGACGCCGTCGTCGCCGTGGCCGACCCGCCCCGACCCCGGGCCCCGGCCCATCCGATACGGGGTGCGCTACGGCTGGAAAGGGTGCACTTCCGCTACCCGGGTGCGGCCACTGAGGTGCTGCGTGGGGTGGATCTGGAGGTCCGACCGGGCGAGACGGTGGCGCTGGTAGGTGCCACCGGCAGCGGCAAGACCACCGTGACCACCCTGGTGCCGCGGTTGGCCGACGTCACCGGCGGCCGGGTCCTGATCGACGGGGTCGACGTGCGGGATCTCGCGCTGAGCGACCTGCGCACGATCGTGGCGACGGCCTTCGAGGACCCGGTGCTGTTCTCGGCGTCCGTCCGGGAGAACGTGACGCTGGGACTCCCCTCACCGGCGGAGGCCACCGAGCAGGACGTGCGCCGCGCGCTGCGGGTGGCGCACGCCGAGGGATTCGTCGATGCCCTGCCCTGGGGCCTGGACACCCGGATCGGGGAGCAGGGACTGACCCTGTCCGGGGGGCAACGGCAACGGCTGGCGCTGGCCCGCGCGATCATCGGCGATCCGGCTGTGCTGGTGCTCGACGACCCGCTGTCGGCACTGGACGTGCACACCGAGGCCGAGGTGGAAGCGGCGCTGCGCCGGGTGCTGCGTGACGTGACGGCGCTGGTGGTGGCCCACCGACCGTCCACGGTGGCGCTCGCCGATCGGGTGGCGCTGCTCGCCGGCGGCCGGATCGAAGCGATCGGTACCCACCCCGAACTGCTCGCCGCGGTACCCGAGTACCGCCGCCTGCTGTCCACCTTGGACAGTGCAGAGGCGACCCGATGACGGAGGGGTGGCGGGGGGTGGCCGCCGAGGATCTCGACGAGATCGACACCGCCACCGGTGTCCGGCTGGCCGCCCGATCCCGCCGGTTGCTCGGTACGCTGCTGCGCCCGCACCTGCGCCGAGTGAGCGCCGCCGCCGCGCTGCTCGTCGCCGATCAGATCGTGCTGCTGGCCGGCCCGCTGCTGATCGCGGCGGCAATCGACCACGGTATCCCGGCGGCGCTCAACGGCCGGCCTGGGCCGCTGGCCTGGTACGTCGGCGGGTACGCGGTGGCCGGGGTGGCCGACGCGCTGGCGGTCCGGGCCTTCCTGCGGCTCTCCGGGATGATCGGTGAAGACGTGCTGCTCGACCTGCGCAAGCGGGTGTTCGCCCACGTCCAACGGCTGTCGCTGGCCTTTCACGAGCGCTACACGTCGGGTCGGGTGATCTCCCGACTGACCAGCGACCTGGACTCCCTGCAAGACATGCTGGATCATGGGTCGGACGGGTTCTTCATCTCGCTGCTGTCGATCGTCGGCATCGGCGCGATGCTGCTGGTGCTGGACGTGCCGCTCGGCCTGGTTGCCCTGGCCGGTTTCGTCCCGCTGGCCCTGCTGACCCGCTGGTACCAGCGGCGCTCGCAGCGTACCTACCGCCGCACCCGGACCTGGGTGTCCCGCGTGATCGTGCAGTTCGTCGAGACGATGAACGGGATCCGTGCCGTGCAAGCGTATCGCCGCGAGCGGCGCAACGCCTCGATCATGGACGAGCTCAACGGCCGATTCGCCGATGCGGACACCGAAGCGTTCTCCTTGATCGCCCGGTTCACCTCGACCATCCAGCTGGTCGGCAGCGCGTCGGTGGCGGTGATCCTGCTGCTCGGTGGCCTGCGGGTGCTCGACGGCACCCTGGCGCTGGGCGTGCTCACGGCATTCGTGCTCTACCTGGGCCGGTTCTACGACCCGCTCGATGAGCTTGCCCAGTTCGCCAACTCCTACTCCTCGGCGGCCGCGGCATTGGAAAAGATCTCCGGGGTGCTCGAGGAGCGCCCCGCCGTCAACGAACCGGTCCAACCGGTAGCGCTGCCCGTCCCGGCGCGCGGCGAGGTGATCTTCGAGCACGTGCGCTTCTCCTACGGTGGACCAGCGGTACTGCCTCAGCTGGACCTGGTCATACCGGCCGGCCAGACCGTCGCCCTGGTCGGCGCAACCGGGGCGGGCAAGTCCACGGTGGCCAAACTGCTGGGCCGGTTCTACGACCCGGTGGCGGGCGCGGTGCGGCTGGACGGGGTGGACCTGCGGTCGGTAACCGACGCCGACCTGCGCCGCGCAGTGGTGATGGTGAACCAGGAGTCGTTCCTGTTCTCCGGCTCGGTTGCCGACAACATCGCGTTGGGCTCGCCTTCAGCGTCCCGTTCGGACGTGGTGGCGGCAGCTCGGGCAGTGGGTGCGGACAAGTTCATCACCGCACTGCCCGACGGTTACGACACCGACGTGCGCAAACGCGGCGCGCGACTGTCCGCCGGGCAGCGCCAGCTGGTGTCGTTCGCCCGGGCGCTGCTCGCCGACCCCGCGGTGCTGGTGCTCGACGAGGCCACCTCGTTACTGGACATCCCCTCCGAACAAGCCGTGCAAGCCGCACTGACCACCGTCCTGGCCGGGCGCACCGCACTGATCATCGCCCACCGCTTATCCACCATCCGCATAGCCGACCGCGTCCTCACCCTCTCCGAAGGCCACATCATCAAAGACAACCTCCCAGCCGAGTAGGGATCAGCCGAGTAGGGAGAGGAGGAGCAGGATCCAGGTGAGGGGGATGGCCGCGGCGGCGCCGTAGGCCACCCAGCGCCAGATCGGGGTAGCCCAAGCCAGCCATATCGACGGCGCCAGCCCCGCGGCGACCAGCAGATTTGACAGCACCACGGGCCAGATTCCCATCGTGGCCAACCCCTGGGAGAGACTGGACAACGCGATCCCGACGGTCACTGCGGTCACCCCGGTCACGGTAAGACCAGTCGCCCACGGCGTCGGCTCATGTGCAGACGGCTCAAAACTGGCGCGTCCACGGTCCACGCCGATCATTCTAGGCGCCGGCGGGAGACGGTCGGCGACAGTGAGGTCGCGGAAATGCGGACGAGACCAACCAGTTCGGCGGCTGGTCACGGCTTGCGGCGCTGTGTCACGGTGAGAGTGCGCCGGGGGCGGGAAGACGGGTGAGAGCGTGATCGATCAGAGCTACACCCAGCAGGACCTGCAACGTTACCGGGAGAAAAGCCAGCGCTGCCTAGACGCGCTGGCCCAGATGCTCGCCGAGCACTGCTTCGCCGCCGGCCCCGAGCAGATGGGTCTGGAGCTTGAGCTCCACCTTATCGATGACAACGCCGATCCCGCGATGGCCAACCAGGCGGTGCTGGCACAGATCGACGACCCGGCTTTTCAGACCGAGCTCGGCCAGCACAACATCGAGGTCAACACCCGGCCCCGACCGCTGGCCGCCGACGAAACGCTGGACTTTGAGCGTGAGCTGCGAACCGCGCTGAACATGGCCAACGACGCCGCCCACACCGCCGGCGTGGGCCTAGTCATGATCGGCATTCTGCCGACCCTGCGAGCGAACCACTTTGACCCGCGATGGATGTCCCCCAACTCGCGTTACACTAAGATCAACATGCAGATTCTGGCGGCCCGGGGCGAGAAGCTCGAGCTCGACATGGAGGGAGTGCCGCTGGAGGGTGGCCTACCAGAACGGTTGCGGTGCGCCGCGGACTCGGTCCTCCCCGAATCCGGAGGCACCTCGGTGCAGCTACATCTGCAGATCGCTCCGGACGACTTCGCGTCACACTGGAACGCCGCACAGACCCTAGCCGGGGTGCAGGTGGCGCTGGCCGCGAATGCACCGTTTTTGCTGGGCCGGGCACTGTGGCACGAGACCCGCATCCCGTTGTTCGAGCAGGCCACCGACACCCGATCGCCGGAACTGCGCAATCAAGGAGTGCGCCCGAGAGTGTGGTTCGGCGAACGTTGGATCACCTCGATCTTCGACCTGTTCGAGGAGAACGCGCGGTACTTCTCGCCGTTGCTGCCAGAGACCGAGGACGAGGACCCGCTGGCGGTGCTCGCCGCGGGCGGTGCGCCGTCACTGCTGGAGCTGCGGCTGCACAACAGCACGATCTGGCGATGGAACCGGCCGGTCTACGACGTCACGGATGGGGTGGCGCACCTGCGCATCGAGAACCGGGTGCTACCGGCCGGGCCGACGGTGATCGATGTGCTGGCCAACGCCGCGTTCTTCTTCGGCGCAATGCGCGAGCTCACCAAGCTCGACCGGCCGGTGTGGAGCCAGATGTCCTTCCAGGCCGCGAAGGACAACCTGTACGCCGGTGCCCGGTTCGGCATGGACGCCCAGCTGTACTGGCCGGGCACCGGGTGGGTCCGGCCTGACGAGTTGGTGCTGCGCACGCTGCTACCGCTGGCCCATGACGGACTGCGCAGTTGCGGAATGTCCGACGCAGCCCGGGAACGTTACCTGGCGGTGATCGAACAGCGCTGCGTGACACGTCGTACCGGCGCCAGCTGGCAACGTGCGGCTGTCCAGACCCTGACCGCCCAGGGCGCCGACCGGCCGGCCGCACTGGCCGCCATGCTACGCAGCTACATCGAACATATGCACTCCAACCAGCCGGTGCACACCTGGCCCTCCGCTTGACGCGCCATGTCCCAGGAACCACTACAAGGCTCCCCTCGGCGGTCCGCCCGCCCGTGTTCTGAGCGTCGGCCCCGGCCTGGAAGAACTTCCAGGCCGGGGCCGATGTGTTCCCAACTGACTTGCCAGGACTCCCACCACGAAGCCGGCAGCGCTTAAGTTAGGCTAACCTTCTTGCTCTCGTCAACCCCCAGTACCCCGTTCTCGCGACACCCGTGGGGCGA
>DATEMN010000473.1:0-4315 GCA_035275565.1 Pseudonocardiaceae bacterium
TTCGACTCCGGTGTCGGTGGGCTCACCGTGGCGCGTGCCATCGCCGACCAGCTACCCGGTGAGCGGCTGCGTTACGTCGGTGATACCGCGCACGGTCCGTACGGTCCGCTACCCATCGCGCAGGTCCGTTCCCATGCGCTCGCGGTGGCCGATGAGCTGGTGCACAGCGGGGTGAAGCTGCTGGTCATCGCCTGCAACACGGCCTCTGCGGCCTGCCTGGCCGACGCCCGGGAGCGTTACTCGATCCCGGTGGTGGAGGTGGTGCGTCCCGCGGTGCGGCGGGCCGTCGCCGCCACTCACTCCGGTCGCGTCGGGGTGATCGGGACGCACGCCACAATCCGGTCCCGAGCCTATCATGATGCTTTCGCCGCTGCTCCGCATGTCGAGGTCACCGGGATGGCCTGCCCGCGGTTCGTGGACTTCGTCGAACGTGGGATGACGTCAGGGCGCCAGATCCTCGGGCTGGCGCAGTCTTACCTCGAACCGCTGCAACGGGCCGGCGTGGACACCCTCGTGCTGGCCTGTACGCACTACCCGCTGCTCACCGGCGTGCTGCAGATCGTCATGGGCGACCGGGTAACCCTGGTGGCCAGCGCGGAGGAGACCGCTAAAGACGTGTTGCGGGTGCTCACCGAGATGGAACTGTTGCGCACCGAACCCGAGGAACCCCAGCACGCGTTTACTGCGACCGGGGATCCGACGTCTTTCGCCCGGCTGGCCCGTCGCTTTCTCGGGCCGTCGCTGGCGGCTACCGCGCCCGTCGGGGGGTTGATAGGAGGATGACGTGCTGCTCACGGTGCTGGGCTGCTCCGGCAGTGTCCCCGCTCCCGAATCCCCCGCGTCCGGTTATCTGATCCGAGCCGGGGATACCACCGTGGTGCTCGAGCTGGGCAACGGGACGTTCGGCGCGCTGCAGCGCTACCTCGACCCCTTCCATCTCGACGCGGTGATCTTGTCCCACCTGCACCCGGACCATTGCGCCGACGTGTCGGCGTTGACCGTGTACCGCCGGTACCACCCGCATGCACCGCCGTGTGCCGCGCTGCCGCTGTACGGGCCGCCGGAGATCGCCGAGCGGCTGGCGGCCGCTTATGCCCCCAGCGCCCACGAGCGCAGCCTGACCGACCTGTCCGACGTCTACGACTTCCGACCATTCGGTGCACCGTTGCGGATCGGTGGACTCGACGTGTACGCCGCGCGCGTGGACCATCCATGCGAGGCATACGGGCTGCGGATCAGTGATGCCGGGCAGACGCTGGTCTACTCCGGAGACACCGGCCCATGCCCGCAGCTCGTCGAACTGGCGACCGGCGTGGACGTCCTGCTCGCTGAGGCATCCTGGCCCGACGGACCGAGTAACCCACGCGGGATACACCTGTCCGGCAGGCAAGCCGGGGAGGCCGCGGCGGCAGCCGGAGTCGGCCGGCTGCTGATCACCCACGTGCCCCCGTGGACTGACGCCGAGCAGGTGCTGAGCGAAGCGAAAGCCGCCTTCGACGGACCCACCGAACTGGTCCGAGCCGGCGCCCACTATGAGATCTGACACCGCAACCGTCGGTCGACGGCCGTGGGTAGGCTGACGCGGTGACACGAGCCGACGGCAGGACCGACGAGGCACTCCGCGAGGTGCGTATCACCCGCGGTTACCAGCAGTGGCCCGCCGGATCGGTGCTGATCGAGTTCGGCCGTACCCGGGTACTCTGCGCGGCCAGCGTGGTCGAGGGCGTACCGCGCTGGCGCAAGGGATCCGGGCAGGGCTGGCTCACCGCGGAGTACGCGATGCTGCCCTCGTCGACGCACACTCGCACGGACCGGGAGTCGGTCCGGGGCCGCCTGGGTGGGCGGACTCAGGAGATCAGCAGACTGATCGGGCGCGCCCTGCGTTCCTGCATCGATCTCGCCGCGCTGGGAGAGAACACCATCTCGCTGGACTGTGACGTCATCCAGGCTGACGGCGGCACCCGCACCGCGGCGATCACCGGTAGCTACGTGGCACTGGCCGACGCGGTGACCTGGTTGCGGGCAGCTGGGCGGTTGCGCGGCCCGCAACCGCTGTCCTGCTCGGTCGCTGCGGTGAGCGTCGGTGTGGTAGACGGTCGGATCCGGCTGGACCTGCCCTACGAGGAGGACTCCCGCGCTGAAGTCGACATGAACGTGGTGGCCACTGATACCGGAACCCTGGTGGAGGTGCAGGGCACAGGAGAGGGTGGTGCCACTTTCGCGCGGTCCACTTTGGACCAGATGCTGGACGTGGCCCTGAAGGGTTGCCAGGAGCTCACCGTTTTCCAGGCCACCGCGTTGGTTCAGCCCTACCCCGGCGAGTTGCCTCGATCGTGAGCCCGGTTCGGTTGTTGCTGGCGACGCGCAATGCCAACAAGCTGGTCGAGCTGCGACGGATTCTGGTGTCGTCGGGTGTCAGCGGGCTTCAGGTAGTGGGGCTCGGTGACGTGCCGTCGTTCCCCGAGACCCCGGAGACCGCACCCACCTTCGAGGCGAACGCGCTGGCCAAAGCTCGGGACGCGGCGGCGTCCACCGGCCTGCCCGCTGTCGCCGACGATTCGGGCTTGGAGGTGGATGCGCTCAACGGTATGCCCGGGGTGCTCTCGGCCAGATGGGCCGGCCGTCATGGTGACGATGCCGCGAACCTGCAGCTGGTACTCGATCAGCTGGCCGACGTCCCAGCAGGGCGTCGTGGTGCGGTGTTCGTTTGTGCCGCGGCGCTGGTGGGGCCACTCGGAGTGGAGACCGTGGTGCGCGGGCAGTGGCACGGCACTCTGAGCTGCGTGGCGCGGGGCAGCAATGGCTTCGGCTACGACCCGATCTTCGTTCCGGACGGAAACCGGCGCACCTCCGCCGAGCTGGACCCGGCCGAGAAGGATGCCGCCTCACACCGGGGTCGGGCGCTGCGCGCGCTACTGCCCGCGCTGCACCGACTTCTTCCCCCGCGGGCGTGACCTCAGCCCACGACCTGTACCACCTGGCCCACCGACAGCGTGTTGAAGAACGTGGCTGCGGCATTACCGCCCAGGTGGACGCATCCGTGCGAGGGCACCTTGAGGCTGCCCTGGTGGAACGCGATACCGGAGTGGGTGAAGAACACCGAGTAGGGCATGGGGGCGTTGCCGAACGCCCTGCTGCGGTGGTTGCGGTCCTTCCACAACACCGTGAACGTGCCAGACGGGGTCCGGTAACCGGGCTTGCCGGACGTGATCGGGGTCGGCCCGTAGGTGACCTGACCGCCCTTCATCAGCCACGCCTGCTGGGTGCGCAGGTTGATACAGGCGGCTGCGGACGATCCGCACGGCGCGGCAGCCGACTGGCCAGCCACTGCCACCGTCCCGGACAGCACCGTGAATACCGCAGCGACAGTCAGCGTGACTGCTGCGCGACCGAAGTGACGTATCACAGAGCCCCCTCCGTAACTAGTAGTAACTGTACTCCTTGTGGGGGTCTGGTTTGTAGTGTTTTTCTCACTAGTCGCGTGCGGCCCGGCCGTCCCCGGGCGGGGGAGGGTGTCCGGTTCCGGCCGGTCCGCTGCGCCCGCCCGTCGGGTTCGGCCCCGGGCGGTGCCTCCCGGGCGGTGCCCGAAAGAGCGCTGATGAGACGCCGGCTGGGCGTCATGGGTTCCCAAGTGACCGGGTTCGTGATCCGATTTAGAGGTGATGAGCGACACTTCCCCGTCCGGCCCAGACATTGCTGAGCATCCGGACGCTGCCGAGTACACCCTGCTCCAGTTCGAGGACATGCCGATCGAGGTGGAAACCGCCCACCTAGGACACGGCATCGACCTGCACCCCCAGTGCCAGCTGCTGGCGCCGCTGTTGGGGGTGTGGCGGGGCGTGGGCCTGGCCCAGTACCCATCCCTACTCGGCGAGTTCCCCTACGGCCAGCAGATCGCCTTCGGCCACGACGGCAGACCCTTCCTGGCCTATGAGGCGCGGGCCTGGCTGCTCAACCCCTCCGGCCAGGTGCTGCGCCCGGCGGCCCGCGAGGTCGGGTGGTGGCGGGTGGACGAAGAAGAGATCATCGAACTGGTCCTCGCGCACATGTTCGGCATCTGCGAGATCTATTACGGTGGGCGTACCGGAGAGACGTCGTGGGAACTCGAATCCGACACCGTCGCGCGTACCGACTCGGCTAGGGAGACCACCGCGGCTGCCCGGTTGTACGGCATCGTCGACGACAACCAGCTTGCCTACGCCGAGGAGCGCGCGCTGCGCGGCCTCCCCATGCAACCCCACCTCTCAGCCCAACTGCACCGCGTCACCACCTAGCCCCACCCTCCCCACCCGCCATTCGGAGCCAAATAGCGGTT
>DATEMN010000474.1:0-7530 GCA_035275565.1 Pseudonocardiaceae bacterium
CCTGCTGGCGTTCTCCCGGGTCGGGCGGACCACGGCCGGGTTCGTGCCGGTCGATTTGACCGAGGTGGTCACGGCCGCGTCGGCTCAGCTGGGTGCGGTCCGCGAGCAGTGCGGCGGTGAGGTCGTCACCGGCGGGCTCCCCGTGATCTCCGGTGATCCCGTGTTGCTCGCCCAGCTCATGGTCAACCTCATCGGTAACGGACTGAAGTTCCGCCGGCCGGGGGTGCCGCCGCGCATCGAGATTCAGTCGCGGCCGGTCACGGATGACCAGTCGGCCCCTGGTTGGGAGATATCGGTCAGTGATAATGGCATCGGCATCGATCCGCAGTACGCGGACAAGGTCTTCGTGATCTTCCAGCGGTTGCACTCCCGGGACGCTTACGCTGGTACCGGCATCGGGCTGGCGCTGGCCAAGAAGATCGTCGAGTTTCACGGGGGACGAATCTGGTTGGATACCAAGCGTGGCTCCGATGACGGACCCCGGAACCGCGAAACCCCGGGTGCCACCGTCCACATCTGGCTTCCCGCCTTGGCAGAGAAGGTTCAGTGATGACCGAGCCGCGGGCCCGCACCATCAACGTGCTGCTGGTTGAAGACGATCCCGGCGACGTCCTGATCACCCGTGAGGTGTTCGAGGAGCACTTGCACAACCGGCTCGACGTGGCGGCCGACGGAGTAGTGGCGCTGGCCTACCTGCGCCATGAGCAGCCCTACGCCGATGTCCCGACACCCGATCTGATCCTGCTCGACCTCAACCTGCCGCGCCGGGACGGCCGGGAGGTGCTGGCCGAGGTGAAGAACGACCCAGCGCTGTCGCACATCCCGGTCATCGTCCTGACCACCTCGCGCGCCGAGGAGGACGTGCTGCGCAGCTACCAGCTGCACGCCAATGCTTACGTCACCAAGCCAGTGGATTTCGACAACTTCATCGCCGCGATCAAGCACATCAACCATTTCTTCGTCAGCGTGGTCCAGCTTCCGTCCAACGGATCCGCACGCAGTCAGATCTCAGCAGACTGAGCCCGCAGGCTGCTGCCAGACTGCGGCTCCGAACGCTTCTGCGCCCAGTTCCGCCAGAATTCGGCCAGTTCCGGGGCGGCGAGGAGGTCTGGTGCCCGGGTGTGGTCGTGGTGGAAGGCGTGCGCCACCGTGCCTACCGTCACGCCATGGCCGGGCCGGTGCGCGACGACGATCTCGTCGCCGGCCCCCACCGAGCCGCCGACCAGGATCCGCAGGTAGGCGCCGGGTCGGCCGGCGGCGGCGAACCGGCGTGGATACCCGTCGTCACCCATCCGGATGCCGAGCTTGTAGCACGGCGTCCGCGGCCCGCAGACCTCCAGCTCGACGGTGCCGATCCGCCAGCGTTCCCCGATCACCGCGCCGGTCACCGCGGTCCCGGTCACGGTGAGGTTCTCGCCGAACACCCCGAAGGGAAGCGGCCGTCCGAGTTCACCGGCCCACCAGTCGAGGTCCTCGCGGGCGTAGGCGTAGACGGCTTTGTCGGGGCCGCCGTGTACCTTCCGGTCAGCCTGATCGTCGCCGACGAGGTTCACTCCGAGTACCGCCACGCGGCCGTCCACCGGGTACTTGAAGATCGCCGTATGGACGGTCCGGTCCCGCCAGTTCACCGGGCGCACGGTGCCGACGTTGACCGAGACCACCCGACCTGGCGACCCGGGGTTCAGCGTCCCGACTTCCTGATCACATCAGCCGATTTTACCTCAGCGGACTCCGACCATCAGCCGTCTGATCAGTGCGGTGAGGGTGAGCAGGATGACACCGACGATGATCGCGACCACGCCAAGGCCACCAAAATAGGGTGCTTCGTGTTCTGGGCTATACAGACCGGCGAGCGATCCGGAGAGCGCCGTGCCCAGGGCGATGGACAGGAAGTACAGTGCCACCGTCTGGCTGCGGAACACCGCTGGAGAGATCTTGGTGGCCAGCGACAGCCCGACCGGTGAGATCAGCAGCTCTCCGATCGTGAAGACGAGCAGGATGAAGGCCACGGCGAGCAGCGGAGTGGTCGGGCCGGCGCCTCCGGCCCAGGGCAGGAACAGCAGGAAAGCCAGGCCGATGGTGACGGTGCCGAACGCGAACTTGATCGGCGTCGACGGCTGGCGAGGCCCGAGCTTGATCCACAGCAGCGCAAACACCGGTGCCAGCAGGATGATGAACACCGGATTGAACGACTGCACCCATTCCGTCGGCATCTCCCAGCCGAACAGGTTCCGGTCCATCCGCCCGTCGGCGTAGATCGACACCACGGTGAACTGCTGCTGGTAGAGCGACCAGAACGCCGCGTTGACCACGAACAGGGGGATGAACGCCAGCATCCGGCTGCGCTCCACGGCGGTGACCTTCGGGCTGGCCAGGATGACCGCGAAGTACACCACCGCGCCTACCCCGCACACGATCACGACGGCGTCCGAGAGGTTCGCGGCCGTGATCACCCCGCCGACGGCCAGGGAGACGATCGCGGCGGCGACTATCACGACGGCGCCCGCGACTATGGTCCACCGGGAGCGGGGTAGCGGGTTGGGCACGATGCCGGCTTCGGAACCCAGGTTGCGGCGTCCGATCGCGTACTGGATCAGGCCGGCGGCCATGCCGATGGCGGCCACCCCGAAGGCGTAGTGAAATCCGAGCGTGCTTCGGGTGAGGCCGGTGAGCAGCGGACCGAACAGCGCACCGGTGTTGATCCCCATGTAGAACAGCGAGAAACCGGCGTCCCGACGATCGTCGTCGGCCGCGTACAGGGTTCCGACCACAGCCGTGGCGTTTCCCTTGACCCCGCCACTGCCCAAGGCGACGCAGGCTAGACCCACGCCCACGCCCAGCAAGCCCGGCAGCACCGCCAGCGCGATGTGCCCGATCATCACGAGCACGGCGCTGTAGAACAACGTCCGTTCGGCGCCGAGTACCCGATCGGCGACCCAGCACCCGACGATGGTCGAGACGTAGACCAACCCGCCGTAAGCCCCGACCAGGCTGGTGGCGGTGGCCTTCGGCAGGCCGAGCCCGGGGTTCGGGCCGGTCACCTCGTAGAACAGATACAACGTCAGCGACGCGAGCATCCCGTAGTAGGAGAAGCGCTCCCACATCTCGACGCCGAACAGGTTGGCCAACCCACGAGGATGCCCGAAAAAAGACCGATCCGTGCGAGGATCGGTCACCGTGTTACTCATGCGCTGCCATGGTACAGCTGATCAGCCGCCTTTCTGACGACGATAAGCATCCATGTCGCGGTGCAAGGGTGGGGCCCGCCCCCTGCCTTGGGCGGCGGGGGGCGAGCTGGTTTGTCGTCAGCGGACCCCGATCTTTCTGGAGCAAGCAGGCCAGGCCTTCCAACCCTGCGCGCGAAGCACCCTCTCGGCAATGAAGATTTGTTGCAAACGGGTGGCACGGTTGGCGGTGCCTGCGTAGATCCCACCGCCGAAGCCGGTCCACGTCCGGCGGCTGAACTGCAGCCCACCATAATACCCATTGCCGGTGTTGGCGCGCCAGTTACCACCGCTTTCGCATTGTGCCAGCCGATCCCAGTGGTGCCGCGGGGCCGCCTGCGCTGGCGTCGCGAGTGTTAGCGAGACCGTCACAGCGGCTGCGGCGATACCGGTACGTGCGAGAAATCGGGAGGTCCTCGTCATGATCCAGCCTCCATGATCGCGCACACGACTGATGGCCTCACGGTCGCGCGGGATTCGGGTACCGGCATCGGCCGATCAGCAATCTGCGCCCCTGTCCCGACTCAGGGTGAGGTTTCGGTATCCGGTCCCGAGGGACAGGGCTGTGCGCGCCGGTACCCGGATTCCCGCCCCAAGGTGGCTCCGTGGTGCCGGACGATGTTGACCGTACGGATGACCGTGGGTGATGCAAGGGTGCGACACGCCGCTCGGTCAGCCGAGACGTGTCGCCATGAAAGCACACTCAGCGTCACATTATCATCGTTTTTGCAGGTCGGGAGGTTACTCCAGGTGCGCATGGCGGACATGATCGTGAGCTGTCCGGGCTGCTTACCTAGTGATGCAGATCACAGTCCGCCACCCGTTGGTGATCGCAACCTAGAGCTGCTCGGGTTCTCGGGACCGCGATCGCGGTGACCACCAGGCTGTTACTGATCAACCAGCGGCCGTCGAACTCCGTCAGCGCTTGACCCGTGATCGTGGGGCCGGGCACCAGCAGGCGAGCGGAGAAGCCACCTTCGACCGGATCGATCGTGATGGCAGCGTCCTGGAACCCCAACCAGCGCTGCGTCAGCGGGAACCACGCCTTGTACACCGTTTCCTTGGCGCAGAACAGGATTCGATCCCAGTGCGATGATCCATATAACGCCGCCAGTTCGGTGATCTGGACCTGTTCGTCGGCCAGGGAGATGGCCGCCAGGACGTCGGGCGGTAGTGGTTGGTGGGGTTCGGCATCGATCCCGACAGTGAGCAGATCCCGGCTGCGGGCCACCACCGCCGCCCGGTATCCGGCGCAATGGGTCATGCTGCCGACCACCCCGGGTGGCCATAACGGCTCGCGGTGCTTGCCGGTGAGCACCGCTGCGGGTGGCAGGCCGAGGTCGCGCAGCGCCAAGCGGGCGCAGTGCCGGACCGTACGGAACTCCCGGCGCCGTTTCTCGACCGCCCGGCTGATCACCGCCTCCTCCTGCGGGTACAGCATGGCGTCAGGTGGATCATCGAACGCCTCGGCGCAGGCGGCAGCACCGGGGAGGATCTTCTCGATCACATCGTCTCCTGTTGTTTCAGTATCCTAGTCCTGTCACCCTTTGACGGAGCTGGCGGCATCCAGCCCGAGATCGATCAGTTGAGAGGATTCCGGTAGGCTTTACGATGAAATTGATTCGATGCACACTTGCGCTATCGATGCCCGGCAACGGGGATCGCTCGAAATGCGGATTCTCCTCCCGCTCGGCATTCCTCGATAGTGTCGGGTCGGTTGGCGAAGCGAGATCAGCCCGGTACTGTCAGATTTTGCCTGCCGTTAACCGAACTCGGACCGGGCGGTAACCGAACCCTTCCTAGCGTCGGTCCCATGGCCGACTAGCTCACACTCGAGGTCACCGGCGAGGACAGTCAACCGCATGAGCAGCAAGCCAGGCGAGATCTCGGTGACGTTGTGCGCCCGGCCCGACCCGGACACGATCCGCGCCTGGGATCACCTGGTCAGCCATACCCCGGGCAGCGACGTCGCGCAGTTGTCGGCGTGGTCGGCGGTGCGACGGCAGGCCGATTTCGTGCCCCGCTACGTGCTGGCCCGACGGGCTGGTCAGCTGGTCGGTGGCGCGTTGGTGCTGCAGCGTCGGCTGCCGGTGCTCGGGGTCGTGGGCTACGTGCCCCACGGTCCGGTGATCGCGTCCGGCGCCGGACGGGTCGCAGTCGCACCCGTGGTGAGCATCGCGCTGGCCGGTCTTGGTCGTCGGTACCTGAGCGGTTTGTTCGTTCAGCCACCCGACCGTGCCGACGACATCAGCGGCCACCTGTTGCGGCTGGGCTTTCGCCCGTCAGCAGCCGGGATCGCCCCCGCCGCATCGATCAGAATCGACCTGACCCGCGACGTCGAAGACCTCCGCAACGGCCTGAACTCCAGCAACCGCCGCCGCACCCGCACCGGGGCCGATCGCGGCGTTGCGGTCCGGCTCGGCGCCGAACGTGACTTACCGGTGGTCGCCGACCTGTTGGCCAGCACGGCAGCACACCAGCAGTTCGATGCGCCGTCGCTGGACTATCTCCGTACGCTGTACCGGGAACTGGACCGCGGCGATCATGTCCAGATCTTCATCGCCGAGCTGGGCGGCGTCCCGGTGGTAGCGGAGCTGTTCACCGGCTGCGGAGGCGTGCTCACGTCGAGATTGACTGGGATGCAACGTGACGACCCGGTGAAGAAATCGGGTGCGGCAGCGGCGGTCATCTGGAGCGCTATTCTTTGGGCTAAGGCCAACGGATACCATACCTTCGACTTCGGGGGTATCCCGGTGGATGCGGTGGATATGATTCGGGACGGTGAGGCCGGCCACATTTCTCGCTTGGCCGGGCCTGAAGTGTTCAAAGCGTCTTTCGGTGGTGAGCCCTTTCGATATCCCCCTGCGGTAGAACTCCTCTCCTCCCGCCTCCTGCGGACCGGCTATGACCTGTTCCGCCGCTCCGAAGTCGGAGGCAAGCTCGTCGCCACGGCAAGACGCTTGATGCAGGGCCGGGCCAGCATCTGAAGCGGCGGCACGGTACGGCCTGGCTGGGCTTACGCCAAGGATCAGCCAAGGATCAGGAGCCCCACTCCCAAGACAGCTCAAGCCGCGTTGATCGTGAGGACCCCGACGGTCGATGGCATCCGGCGTACGGTTCGGTGTGTGAACCGTGGTTCGCCTAGTTCGCCGCAGCTCAGGTGGAGGTTTTCGCGTGGCGGCTGGCCCTGATCGTCTCGTGTGACTGCCTGTCGCGCGCGTGGGCTGGGGGCGGAAGAAGTACATACGGCTCCGATGCCGCCCGGGGGGCAGGGTCTGCTCTCGTCGCCGGTGCGTGCTCGCGGTGGTGCGTCACTGCTGGGGAGTGGTCCGGTCGGGTGGCGGCCGGCAGACCTGCAGTGTCCGGCCCTCCCGTCTCGAACCAGGACCAGTCCTCAGCGGGATCCGCTTCTGGCGCGGGAAATTGTTCGAACACCACTGACACACCGGCCCCGTCGTCGCGGAGCCGGTGTTTGCCGGGGCGGTCGATGTCAACTATCGCCGGCCAGGATCGGCGTTCAGCGAAGTCAGCTCCTTGTCCCGACGGTAGGCCGAACACCACTCCCACGGGCGGGTTATCCCCACGACGGTGTTCACCGGGATGATCGAGCTGAAGGTCCGCCTCGCTGGCAGGGACATCGGCGTTGATGAGCTCGCCACGTAGCTGGTCATACGTCGGTGTTGGAGTCACGGTGCGACACCGTAAGGGCGCACGGGCGGGGGTGGCTTCCACATCCTGTGGACAACTGGTCGAGGCTGTGTACTGGCGGTGGAGGGGCTGTGGAGACTCTGTGGAGACTCTGTGGATAAGGTGCAAGCGACGTAGGATCCATCAAAGCTGACCATGACGCTCTGTAGTAAATACTCTCAATAGAAGTACATCAACCCTGATTTTGATTTCTTTTTGTAACTGTTTAGCTCGATGAGTTCACCTCGTAGGGTCAATGTTTCCTTGAAGAGGTGACATGTCCGCTGTCGCCACCATGCTCTCGCTCGCCGTGCGGGCGTGCTCACTGAACAGCCAGTCTCAGTTTGCGAGTCAGGTCGATCTTAGAGGCAGTTTCTGCTGCTCATGGATGGTGTTGATGTTCGTTGGGCGGGGGTCCCGGCTGCCTGGCCACCGATGTCGGCCGTGCTGTGGATCCGGTGCCTTACGGTTGACGTGAGCGGCTCACCTGTCGCGCGTTGTGGATGAGTTGTGGATGGGCGGAGGCGGTCAGCTCTCCACGGGGAAGCGAGAGACGAGGCCGGTGCGGTCGGCTTGGTGGACGAACCGGGACATTTCGAACGGTTCGCCGCCTGGTTGA
>DATEMN010000475.1:0-3693 GCA_035275565.1 Pseudonocardiaceae bacterium
GGCGGTGATGCCCTTGCCGCCGCCGGTGACGAGCAGGACGTCCGACTCGTCCAACGGTGTGGCGCCACCCGGCTCGGTGAAGGCGGGCAGCGGATGCAGCACCGGGACGGTGCGGGTGCCGTTGGCGTCGTAGTGGACCTCGATGAACCCCGAGGTTGCCCCGACCTCAGACACCACCCATCGCACCGCGTCCGCCACCGCCTCCGGACGCGCCGAAGCGGGGGCGACGAGACCGACTACTGTAGTAGGCACCGACGGGGCCTCCAGGTGCAGTGTCCTGGCCAGGCCGGAGGCGCCCAGCCGGTGCTGCACGACGACGAACCGGGTGCCTACGGGTGCCGAGACAGCGGCTTTCCCAGCGGCAAGGAACAGCTCGACGTGCTCCTCGCCGCTGTCCGGCAGGCAGAGCAGCACGCCGTCGCCGAGGCCCGCCACAGCGAGTGCTGCGCGCAACGGCTCGGCCAGCGGGTGACCGGCGGGCGCGTGGACCGACCACTCACCCGCCGGTCCACCGCTCACCTCCACCGCGGGCCGGTGACCCTCGACATACTCGATCGCGAACGGCCGCACCCAGGCGGCCACGCCGGGCACTTCGAGGGGCTGGGCACCGCTGCCCTGCGCGGTCTCGGACAGCTCGTCGATGAGGCGCGCCAACTCGGCGAGCGAGACGGTGGCGAAGCTCGTGGTGGCCGCGAGCGGGGGCCTGCCCAGTTCCCGGGTGACGTCGTTGGCAATCTGGCTGACCGCGATGGAGCTCAGGTGTAGGTCGTCCAGCGGGTGGGTCTGCGCGTGCACGGTGTCCAGCGGCAGCTCGACGCGCTCGGCGGTGAGCTTGCGCAGCACCTCGAGCGTGGCGTCCGGATCACCGGCTGCCGGGGTGCTGGGGGTCGCGTCCTCGGCGACGGCCGCAGAGCCACCGTCGCCGTCCTGGTGCAAGGATGACACCAGCGTGGCGTCGATGGCGGGTGCTGCCTCGCAGGGGCTTGCGAGGAAGGTCAGGTCGCCGTCCAGCGGCAGCGGTCGGACGAGCCGGTCGGCGAACAGCGCCGTGAGGTCCAGCGGCACGCCGAGCGCGAACGCGGCGCCCACCGCGGTCAACAACGGGGTCAGCGAGGCGCTGTCGGTGTCCAGGGACAGCACCGGCGTGCCAGGCGAGATCTGCGCCACCAGCCCGGACAGCACCCGGCCGGGGCCGACCTCGATCATGAGGTCGGCCCCGGCTGCGGCCTTGGCGGCGGCTTCGTGGAAACGCACCGGGCGCAGCACTTGATCGCGCAGCAGGTTGCGCAGATCGTGGTCCGGGTCGAGCACGTCCCCGGTGACCGTGGAGACCACCGGACGGCTCAGCCGCGCGAAGGTCAGCTCGGCCAACCGCTCGGTCATCGCGTCCGCAGCCGGCTTCACCAGCGGGGAGTGGAAGGCGTGCGAGACGTTGATCCGGGTCGTCGACACGCCCTGGGCGGTCGCTGCGGCACACACCCGGTCGACCTCGCCAGCCGCGCCGGAGATCACGGTCTGCCCCGGGCCGTTGTACCCGGCGATGACCACGCTCGCGCCGCCGATGAGCTGCCTCGCCTGCTCGGGACCGGTCGCCAGGCCGGCCATCGTTCCCCCGCCACGGCTGGCCGCGGCCATGACTTGGCCGCGAATCTTCGCTAGCCGCTGCAGCTGCCCACCGCCCATCGCGCCGCCCCAGGCGAGCGCAGCCAGCTCGCCGAGGCTGTGCCCGACAGCAACGTCCGCCTCGATGCCGAGGCTGTGCAGGACGCGCAGGCCGGCCAGCGAGCCAGCGATGATCCGCGGCTGAGCGACCTCGGTCGCCACCTGGTCGCCCTCGGTGGGTAGGTTCGCGATACGGAACACGTGATCAGCGGTGGCGAACCTACGGCGGATGGCCCCGACCGACGCTCGGCCTGAGCCCTGACCCGGGAACAGGTACGCCAACCTCGGCTGCACGGATCGGTGATCGAGAAAGACTCCCTCGACCGGGGAGAACAGGCTGTCCTCACCCGCGTCGAGGGCGGCCAGCAGCCGGGTCAGCCGACGCTCGGCGTCCTCCGGGGAGGTCACCACCACCGCAGCGCGGAGTCGGTGCCCGGACATCTGCGCGAAAAGCGTGCCCGCCAGGTCCGCCAGCTCGGCGATGGCGAGCTGGGGCGCCAGCTGCGCGAGCTGTGCGACCAAGCCCCGCAGCGCCGTCGTGTCACCCGCATCGAGCAGCAGTAGTTCGGCGTCCTGGCGGCCGGCGACCAGCGTCACGGTCCGCTTGGCCAACCCGGTGCGACGTTGCCGGCCCGGGGCCTGCTCGAGGGCTATGTGGGTATTGATGCCGCCGAAGCCCATCGCGGACACACCGGCCCTGATCTGCTGGCCAGCCGGCCAGAGCCCGGCCTCCTGCGGCACGTACAGCGCCGCGGAGTCGCCGAGCAGCAACGGGTGTGGCGTGCGCTGACCGGTGCCCGGCGGGATCACCTGGTGGTGGATGGCGAGAGCCGCCTTGATCAACCCAGCAACTCCCGCCGCAGCCTTGGTGTGTCCCATATTCCCCTTGATCGTGCCAAGGGCGGCAGGCCGGGCGGTCTTGTCGGCAGCCCGGCGGGTGGTGGACAGCGCCTCGATCTCCGTCGCGTCACCGACTGCGGTCCCCGTGCCATGCCCCTCGAAGTAGGACACCGTCTCGACGCCGTACCCAGCCCGGTGGTAAGCGCGGGCCAAAGCGAGCCGGTGCCCATTCGCCGACGGGCGGGTGATGCCGCCCCTGCCGTCTGAGGACACCCCCCACCCGGTGATCAACGCATAAATCCGCCCGCCCTTGGCCAGCGCGTCGTTCTCGCGCATCAGCACGATCAGACCCGACCCCTCACCGGGCCAGAACCCGTTGGAATCCCGGTCGTACACGCGCATCTCGTCGACGGCCAGCGCGCCGGTCTTGGCGAAGCCGATGACCTCGAACGGGTCGATAGACAGATCGACCCCGCCGGCGATGGCGACGTCGAGATCTCGGTCGAGCAGGGCCTTCACGGCGGTGGTGACCGAGAGCAGGGATGACGAGCACGCCCCGTCGACGGTGTAGCCACCGCCGCCCAGGTCGAAGTGGTTGCAGATCCGCCCAGCGATGGTGTTGGCCAGGCCACCGGCCAGAGTGTCCGCGTCGAAGGCCGGGAACGGGGCCTTGTACCGGGACTCCACCTCCCGCAGGAATGCGCCGGTCTCGTCCTCACTCCAGCCCCGGTCCGCCAGTGCGGCGGCGAGCGTGCGACGGACGTACGGCCAGCGCACTCGCATGATGTTCGCCCGGGAGAACTCCCCGGTCAGGCTATTGCCCACCACAACACCGGTGGACTGCTTGGGCAGTCCCGCGCCGTCGGGGAAGCCCGCGTCGGCCAGCGCCGTGGCCGCCACGTCGAGGGCGAGCCAGTGGGTCAGGTCGGCCGAGCGGTAAGTGCTGCCGCCGACCTTATACTTGACCCGATCGAACTCGAAGTCCCGGAGCACGGCCGCTTTGTCGGCGTAGAACCGGTCCGGCGCCGCAGGATCGGGCGACCAGTAGTCCGCACGGCTCATCCGCTCGTCCGGGAGCCGCCGGAACGCGCGGCGGCCGGCGAGCACGTTCTCCCAGAGCTCCACGGGGGAACTCGCATCGGGAAAACGAAGGCCGATGCCGACGATCGCGATCCGTTCATTGCACATACC
>DATEMN010000476.1:0-2406 GCA_035275565.1 Pseudonocardiaceae bacterium
TGATCGTCGAGCGATCCGTCTTGCGGATCGCCGCTGTGAGGATGGGCAGGCGGTGCAACTCGTTGCGCCGGGCGTACTGAGCTTCGGTGATCAACTCTCCGTCGAGTACCTCCGGTGTCTGTTCCCGCTGCGCCACCGACACCGTGGATGCCGCCGATCGTGGCTCTTGTTGCTGTGTCCGGTTCATCGCCAGTCACCTCGTCGGGGGGTCGAGTCACCGCGTCGGTGGGTGACGTCGAGGGAGGTCACTGTGAGTGCCTTGGTGAGCACGTGCCCGGTGATCAGCGCCGGGAGGGCTAGCACTACCCACAACAGCGTGCTGTTCGGGGCGTGGGTGATTGCCGCCCACTGCACGCCGACGATCACTGCGGCTGTGGCGACGACGTGCCCGGCCAGGGAGACCACCCGGGATGCGGCGTGTGCGGTCGCAGCCGCCTGGCGCGCTCGTCGGGTGCCTGAGCGCCACATCGCGACCACGAGCACCAGCACGCCCAGCATGGCGAGTACCTGCGTCAAACTCACGTTGACGGTCACGGCGTTGCCTCGGCGTCCTGGTCGTTGCGGTCCTGGTGTTGGTGGCGTCGCTGCCATATCGGGTGCAGCGCGCGTCGGTCGTCTTCCGGGAGCGCGCCCCACACCCCGGTGGTGCTGGCCCCGGCTGTCCGCAGCTCCAGCTCGAGGCACTGATCGATGACGGGGCATCCCTCGCAGAGCTGCTGCGCCAGTGCCCGGTCGTTCGGTGCGCAGTCCTCCCAGTCCGGCTCCACGGCGGGCCATAGACCCCACAGGCACAGCCCGCGACGCACCACAACCGTGGTCAGTACCTCGGTCGGAACCTCGTGAAGCCGCTCGAGCCGGGTGGCCATCGCCGCGTACTCCGGAGTGTCGTTGTAGGTCACCACGGCGCACCCCCGCTCAGCCGCGCGAGGTCGCGGGCCGTGCGCCGTTCGGCGGCGAGCTGGGCGACGTCGACGCAGCCGCCGGACTCGGCCGCCTCGCTCACCAGCTTGTGCAGCGCGGCTGCTGGCACGACATAGCGGGTCCGGACCCGGACAGCCGGGAAGGCGTCGTCGCGGATTGCCCGGTAGAGCGTCGCCGGGTTGACGCGCAAGATCAGTGCGGCTTCCCGGACCGTGTAGAACGCCGGCGGGCTGGCAGTGGGCATATCGGTATTCATGGGGCTTCTCCCAACCAAGCTTGTGATTTCATTACTATTATGATGATTTCAGCTCGTACTGGTCTGCGATTAGGTAAGGGCGCGGCTGAAAGCGGGGTGTCAATCCGAGAGATCTCGAAGACCGGCTAGCCTCGTCGCGACGGGCGAAGCGCGGAGGAATACGTGACGGAGGATTGGGTGGCGGTCGCCAACGCCATCAAAGAACGCGTGAACGAACTCGGATGGCGCCAACGCGAGCTCGCGCAACGCTCGCACGTCTCGCAAGCGATCGTGCGCGAACTCCAACACCACACCGTCGAGCGGCGCCGCAGCGCCCGAACCCTCGAAGCGCTTTCGAGCGCCCTAGGGTGGCATCCCCAGCACCTCGCCACCGTGCTGCGTGGCCGCACTCCGCCCGAGCTGGGTGAGCCAGTGGTCAGCGATAACGGCAGAACAGTGTCGTCGCGGTTGGATGCGATCGATGAGCGGCTGAGCGAGATCACCGATCTGCTCCACACGATGAACGCTAACCTGGCGAGGGTGATCAGTCATGGGCACACCGGCGGGTGAGGCATTCAGGAAGGAACTCAGTTGGTAAGTGACGTTCAGGCGCATAGCTACAATGTCGTCGTTATCGCGCTTTTGCGATAGACGACAGCGGACGACAGACAAGGACAGGGACAATGTCCATGGACATCAGGACATCGACGGACAAACGCCATGTCCCCTAACGCTGTCCTCATCCGCCTCCGCGAGGAACAAGGGTGGGGTGGGGTCGGCCACGCCTGGCCAAACAATTCGAGCTGATCGGGCGCCGCCACGACATCCCCACCCCGGAACTCGCGGCTATGGAAAAGCAGATCTACCGACTCGAAACCGGCCGGACACTGCGGCCAACCCCGATGTATGCAAAGCTGTACTGCCTCACCTTCGGACGAACAACGTCGGAACTATTCGGTGACCTTGAGTCCGAGGTTCCGGCTGGCGCCAGCTGCGCTACGCGAGGTCATAAGTTCATTCCGGTGTTTGTCGGCGCGGATGTAGCGTCGGCTCTGGCAACAGCCGCAGGGCCGTGGAATCGCGTCGATGACCAGTGGATGGAGTGTCGACGACGAGCGGTCGAGCACCCCGCCGGCCCCTGCCAGCTTTACCTCTGGCCATTCGGTGTGGCACTGTTCCACCTCGTCGAAGACCTCACCCTCGAGTCCGTCGCCCACCTTGCCGTCTGGCGACGCATCACCTACGAACAG
>DATEMN010000477.1:0-3362 GCA_035275565.1 Pseudonocardiaceae bacterium
CCAGCACTGGCGTGGGTGCTCTTAGCTGGCGAGGTGGTTCAGCAGCCAGCTGATGATGGCTTGGACGGCGCCGGAGATGGCACTGCTAAGAGCGGCGCAGGCGAGGATGAGGCGTTCGTGCCCGTCCTGGGGGGTGGGGTGGTCTGTGTGAGAGGACAGCCACCGTAGGGTGCGGTTGCCTTGCCCACGAGCACGCATCCACAACACGGTCGTTAGCGCAGCCGTGATGATGACGCCCGTGATCAAGCCGGGTGTGCCGAGGCTTGCGTGCACCGTGGACGAGCCGGCGCTGAGGAAGCCGTAGACGCGTGGCCGCGTGGTCCGCGACCGTAGTACCAGCTATGTACTAAAGCTAGGTTCACCGACCTGGCACCGCGCAAGTCCGGCCGCACGCTCATCGGCAGAAGAGGAAGATTACCCACATGGCGTGGACGTGGAACCGCTCGTGTTCGGCGTCCTTTAGGCGTCCCGCAAGCCGAACCCTCACCGATACACCTGCGCGGGAGCCTGTGCGGCAAGAAGATTTCGGTAGCTCGGTGGTTCCGTATGACCCGCCCGATGACGGGAGGCTACTGTAACTGGGACGCTGCGATGATCACGGATCGGCTATGGCACCCGTCAGTGTCGCGGCTGGTGGTGGCCGGGGTCGGTGAACATGCCGAGTAGTTCGCCGTGGATCTGGTGCCATACCACGCAGACATCCCAGGAGCTTGAATGTCAAGCTGCGGCGTTCTCGGTGTGTTGTGGCCATGCGGTGGCTTCGTCGTAGCAGGTCCGGGTTTTGAGGCAGCCGTGCAGGATGCCGACGAGCCGGTTGGCCAGTTGGCGCAGGGCAGCGTGGTGGTCGGCGCCGCGGGTTTTGAGCTGGTCGTAGTAGGCCCGGGCGCCGGGAGAGCCGTTGAGCGCGCTGAATGCCTGGGTCATCAGGGCGTCGATGAGCCGGTCGTTGTGCACGTATCGGGCGAGGACGACCTTCTTCTTGCCGGAGGCCCGGGTGATCGGGCTGGTGCCGGCGTAGTTCTTGCGGGACTTGGCATTGGCGTAACGGTGGGGGTCGTCCCCGAACTCGGCGAGCACCCGGGCACCGAGGATCGGTCCCAGTCCGGGCTGGGACAGAATGATCTCAGCGTCCGGGTGCTGGCCAAAATGCGCCTCGACCTGCCCTTGCAGGATTTTGACCTGCTCGTTCAGCGTGGTCAGCATGGCCACTGCGGCGCGGGTGGTGGCCGCGTACGCGGTGGTGAGCACCTCCGGGTGGCCCAGGTGCTCCGCGCGCAGCGCGGTCTGGATGCGGGCGGCCTTCTCCGGGATGTTGCGGCGCCGGGCATGGGTGAGCGCGGCACTGATCTGGCTGATCGTCAGCCTCGCCGCCGAGGCTGGATCCGGTGCTCTGGCGAGTAGCTCCAGGGCATCAGGAGCATCCAGGTCCTCGAATGCCTCCAGTGCGGCCGGGAAGTACTCCCGCAGCGCGTGGCGCAGCCGCTGGGTGTGGCGGGTGCGTTCCCAGATCAAGGTCTTGTGCGCCCGGCTCACCACCTTCACTGCTTCCGCCTGCGGAGTATCCGCAGCTACCGGGCGCAGCTTGTGGGAATCGGTGCGCACCATGTTTGCCAGGGTGTGCGCATCGGCGGCGTCGCTTTTGGCCCCGGAGACGCTGTGTCGTTCCCGATAGCGGGACACCTGCAACGGGTTGATCCCATACACCGTGTACCCGGCGCCGATCAACGCCGCCACCCACGGGCCCCGGTCGGTCTCGGTCCCGACCAGCACCTGCGCCTCCTCGACATCCTCGCCGAGCGCCTCGGCGATCATCGCGTGCAGCCGGGCCATCCCCACCACCCCTTCAGGCAGCCGGGCCTTCGCCAGCCGCAGGCCCGTGGCGTCCATCAACTCCACATCGTGATGCGCCTCGGACCAGTCATCCCCCACGAATAACAAACGCCTCTCCCTTCCTCGTTCTCGATCACCCTGCGTAGCCAGCGGGAGAACTATCAGCGACCTAATGAAGCAGTGCTCACACCACACCACAGCGGGCACGACATCCCATCAGCGATCAACTCTCCCGACCACCAGCAGGGGCACGATCTGCGTTCAGGACTCCAGGACCGGGGAAAACAGAGTGCTCACCCGCCAGCGGCTTGGCGCGAGTCTGCCGGATGGCCAACCCGCTAACTCTCATTAGGGAAACCGGCGCGGGCGCCACAGACCGCGCCAGCCCACGCGGCGGCAGGCGCGGCACCGACCCGCTGCGGTCGGCTGGTGGTGGATCAAGACGAATCGCAACGCAGCGAGCAGACGTGGTGGGTGGCCAGCTCGCTGAAGCTCAGCGAGGGTGCCCCACACCGAGTCGACCAGTGCCCGGGCCTGCGGTCGCCGGGCCAGCCAGGTCAGGGTCCGGGCCGAGAGTTGCCACAGCGTGGCGTCCGCCGTGGGCACCGGTGTGGTGTCCGCTGGGTCAACGCCGCGGTGGGTAGGTGGTGTCGGGGGCATCAGCAACCGCCGGACGTGGTGAGCACGCGCACCAGGTGGGGGCGCAGGCTGACCAGCTGGTCGTCGCGCTCGAAGCGCACATACAGCCGGGCGTGGCCCCGGCGCACGACCTGGCCCTGCTGATGCAGCCGGGAGGGCAGCGCCCCGTGTTGCTTGCTCACCGCGATCTGCTCGACTCGGCACTGTTGAGGAATGGGGGTGCCTGTGGCATCGCGCCACCGGTCATAGACCGGTCGGGGTCGTCGGAGGGGCATGGGCGCACCTCCCTCTCAGAAGGGTTGGGCTGGTGACCGGCTGGTCGCCGGGAGCCGAGCGTCGGGGGCCGCTCGCTCAAACCGGCGACCAGCCGGCGGTTTTCTGGTGTTCCGGCCGGCCCGGTGGCACTGAGAACTCGATCACCACCGTGAGCTGTCATTGCGGTGGCGAGCCGGGCAGCCCGCACTGCGGCCCGGTGTGGTGAGGGCAGTTGGATCGTCATCGGGCGTTGCTGGGCACGGGGAATGTGCAAGCTCGTGGGTGCGGGATAGCCGGCGGTCGGGGCCTGGGGATGCGTGGGGTGCAGCAGGTGCAGCAAGGCCCGCAGTGCCTGCTGCGGCGGACCCTGGTAGGCCCAGACCACGATTTCGGGGGCGAAGATGTCCACCCGGCGACCGTGGGTGGGCACCCTGGCGGTGGTGACCCGATCGAAGTCGCGGATGGTGAGCAGATCGACATAGTGGTCCCACTGGTAGCAAGCGACCAGCGCGGTGGGCGCGTCTTGGGCCCGCAGCAGTACACCGCTAACCCGTCGGCGACCACCTCGACGAGCAGCTCTTCGACCCCAGCGGGCAGACCCACCTCCGGTCCACTGTGGGGAGGCGCGGCTGAGGGAA
>DATEMN010000478.1:0-2301 GCA_035275565.1 Pseudonocardiaceae bacterium
GTCCATGTGTTCCATCGCTCGGCGGAAGATGATGTTGGCGTCGCGTCAGTTCACAACCTTAAAGCGCGAATCGGGCGCTGAGTACAGCGTGCAACGAGGACAGGATCGCCTCAGTGACCAATCGCGGGGTGTCCAATGAACTGTCCAATAACTCCAGTGCTCTGGGTGCTTTTGGTCCCTCGACGGCGAAACCACAGCGAGCAAAATGCCAGGTAGCGCTACTCCTATCAGGTGGACTTGGAACTGAAAATCGGGAGGTCGACGATTCGACAGTAAACGCTGTTGATTTCTTACTTATCGCCCGCCGTCTCGACATGATCACCGGACCGGTCCTGGCCATCCAATGCCGCGAGGATACCCTCGGCCCGGTGACGGATGTGGTCGTCGAAGTCGTCATGGGTCAGCGCGTAGAGCTGATCGGCTTCCACTGCGACCAGGATGCGCTCGGCTGCGACCTGCGGCTCGATCATGGTGGCGATCCCCCGCTTCAGCGTCTTCCGCAACTGTTCTCGTTGTTGCTTCGACAACTCCGCCGGGAGGAGCTCGGTCCATGCATCGTTATCCGCCTGAACCAAGGTGGCCATGCCCTCGGCCAGAGGGGTGCGCACGTAACCCGGGCAGGCCACGGTCACCGCGATCGGCAACTCCAGCATCTCCAGCTCGCGGCGCAACATCTCGGAGATCGCGACCACCGCGTGCTTGCTGGCGCAGTAGCTGCTCCCCAACGGCATCGCCGCAAGTCCGGCGATCGACGCGAGGTTGATCACATGTCCGGCACCGGTCTTGACCAGATGCGGCACGAACGCCTGAATCCCGTGCACCACACCGAGCAGGTTCACCCCCAAAACACGCTGCCAGTCCTGTGGGTCGCTGTGCCACAGCAGCTGGCCGTCCCCGCCGATACCGGCGTTGTTGACCACTATGTCGACCCGGCCGAAGTACTCCACGGTGCGCGAGGCCAGCGTGGTGACCGCCGCCGCATCGCTGACATCAGTGATCACCGGCAGCACTCGCGCGCCGCGGGCCGTGAATGCCTCAGCTGCAGCCTGCAGCCGCTCCGTCGCGATGTCCGCCAACACGACCGACACACCCCGGTCGATCAGCCCAGCGGCCAACGCACGACCCAATCCCTGCGCCGCCCCGGTCACCACCGCAACCTGACCCTCTTCGATGATCACGGAAATTTCCCTTCCCCGCTGCCCATCATCTTTACCGGACACCACCCCCGCCAAGCGCGTGAATTAACAACTCAAGCCCACCGCACGTCCAACATCGCGCGCACCAGCTCACCGCAGCACATCGCCTCCGGCCGCCGAGCGCAGAGCCTCCATCCCCGCCGGGTGCGTGCCCCCCGCGTGCCCGTAGCCAGGGTCACCAGCGGTCAATCACGGTTAATCCTGTCCTCTGTCGCCAGGTATCCGCAGGTCAGCATTTTTACTGGTCAGAGTCGTGATCCATCACCGATCTTCCAAGCTGGGGCTCATGTGTGATCATCGTTACCGAGCACGGTCCACTAACGCAGCAGGTCCAACCAAATCATGCCCTCGCCGGGCGGGCAGGTCTCCGGGATGGCCCGCCACGAGAACTGCCACGGCGGGGCAGGGTGGGGTGAGGCATCCCATCGACCTCCCCGAGGGCTACCACACCCCAGCCCGGGGGCAGAGCCGAGACGGCGTACGTACCGGTTGGTCGAGGGCTGCCCCCGAGCTGGCGCGTGGCCGGGCTGCGCCAAGTCGACGAGATGCCCCACGACCCCCAGCGGGCAAGCAGCATCGGTGATCACGTTTGAGCTGATGATCATTAGGACACTTTATGGTCACAAAACACAGCCAGATAACCCAACAAGACCACAGACAACCAACGTTTGCAGACACGAAAGACGCAGGTAATCAGCACTATCCACAAACAACCACGACCACGGTCCGAGAATCAGCGGATTCGAGGTTCGAGTTCCTGGGTGGTGCGCCATCGTGGCAAATCAGGTCATTGTGTGTAGCTTCTGCTACCCGATCAGAAGATCAAACCTGTCGGAAACTCGACAGAAACCCTTTCAGCTCGCGCACCGTCACCCGCGAACGATGTTCCGCTGTCGTCGCCAGGCTCTGGTCCGCACCAGACGATCCACCACGCTCGGAGCTAACGCGTACCCGTCCAGCGGTGGGTGAGGCAATCAGGGGGCACCCCGTGTCCGGATTGCTGAAACCGGCCGGATTGGGGCTAGCGGGTGCCGGTCTGTCTTGCCGGGATTGTCTGCCTCGCCGCAGTTCAGGGGCAGGGCAAGGCCATTGTGAGGGGGTGAGG
>DATEMN010000479.1:0-3427 GCA_035275565.1 Pseudonocardiaceae bacterium
GATGGCAGCGCCACCAGAGAATCTCCGCGCACATGACCGCGGTCCGCAAACCCCATGCGAGGGTCAGCAGCTCGGACAGACCGACAGCAAACTCTTCACCCAGCATGTGGTCGGCGTACCCGCGGAATGCCGGATGGCGCCAGCCGGTGTTCTGACTATTTGGTAAGGGCCGGCGGCGGCCACCCAGCTGGGGAAGCCAGATGTAGCCGACTCCTGCCTCCTGGAGCGCGGGCTCGAGTACCAGTTGCTGGTACTGCGGCTGGCTGCGGGACCCGGGAAAGCGCCGGACATCGGCCACCAGCTCAATCTGGTACGCGGCGAGTACCTCCAGAAAGTCCGGCAGTGGGCGGGTGGAGTGCCCCACGGTCCACACCGTGAGGCTCATTCTCCGCCCTGTTTCATTTAGCGGACCAGGCCTGGGGGAGACCGAAGATCACTACGGCATCCCCAAGTGGGTAGCTCAGTTGAAAGTTTCCTCCGCACGCGACGGCGATGAACTGCTCCCTCTCGTACTCGAAGCTGATGGGTGCGGCGTTGCAGCCGGCGCCGGCGTTGAACTGCCAGAGCAGCTTGCCGGTTCTGGAGTCATACGCGTTGAAGTTGCCGTTCCCCTCACCGGTGAAGGTGAGCCCGCCCGCCGTAGACAGTGAGCCGCCCATCATGGGCTGGGGGACCTTGTTCTGCCAGGCGATCTTCCCGGTCTTCAGGTCGATCGCGGAGAAGAGGCCGTACTGCTCCTCACCCGGAATGGCCACGAAGGCCGAGCCGAGCCAGAGCCGCCCTTTTTCCAAAGGCTTTGTATGGGTGATGTAGTTCATCGGCTGATGCAGTCCCGCCACGAAAGCATACCCGAGGTTGGGATTGACCGAGATGGGCGACCACTCGGACCCGCCGTTCGCGCCAGGCAGCATCCGGGTGCCCTTATCGGTCGGTAGCGCGAAGATGTTCTCGTGCGGTACGAAATTCTCGCTCTTTCGCACCAGCTTGCCGGTGGCGGCGTCGACGATGTACAGCCACCCAGTCTTGCCGGCATGGAGCACGACCTTCTTCCCGTTCAGCATCGTCAGGACCGAGGGCGAGGTGGCATCGAGATCCCAGACGTCGTGGGGCACGGTCTGGTAATACCACTTGGTCTTTCCGGTCCGCGCGTCGATGGCCACCATGGCATCGGTGAACAGGTTATCGCCCGGCCGGACGCTGCCGTCCAAGTCCGGGGAGGGGTTCCCCACGGTGGCGAAGATGGTGTTGGTCTCCTTGTCGTAGGCCGGCGTAGTCCAGACGCCGCCGCCGCCGGTCTTCCAGGCGTCGGGATATTTGGCGCTATCGGCTTTTTCCTTGGCGATGTCGCGGTGCAGGTCGGCCTCCTCGGCCTTGGGAGCCCAGGTCCCCCACCAGCCGTTCGGCGCCTTCTCATCGTAGGTGGGGTCGCCCTTGGGCGCAGGAATCGAGTACCAGCGCCAGGCCTGCTTGCCGGTGGCGATGTTGTAGGCGGTCAGGTGACCGCGAATGCCGTACTCCCCTCCCGACACACCGGCGATCACGTTGTCACCCACGATCAGCGGCGCCATGGTGATGCTGTAGCCCCCGGCAGGATCCGCCACCTCCACTTCCCACTTCACTTTGCCGTTCTGGGCGTCGAGAGCCAGCACCCGGCCATCGAGGGTGCCCACGACTACATTGCCCCCGCCAACCGCCACTCCTCGGTTTACCGGGCCGCAGCACGCGATGACGGTGCCGATCTTGGGCTCGTGCCGCCACAGCTGTTTCCTGGTCTTGAGATCGTAGGCGATGATGGCTTCGCTATTGGGCGTCGTCACGTACATCGTGCCATCGATGACGATAGGGGTGTTCTCGAAGGAGCCGAGCTTGCTGGTACCGGTCTGGAACATCATTCGGGGTACCAGCCGGTTCACGTTGGCCGTCGTGATCTGCGTCAGCGTGGACCAGCGCTGGCTCCAATCGTTGCCGCCATAGGTGGGCCAGTTGACTTGTCCCCATGCCATGGCGGGCCACAGCAGTCCCGCCAGTACAGCCAGGCTGTTGGTCAGACGCACCGATCTCATACTGTTTCGCTCCTTCCATTGTTGGGACTGGACCGAACCTTCGGTCCGGGTCGTTCTGCACTTTTGAGGCACGTTCCTGCATTACCGCATACCGTTGGTGGATACGTGATGTCGCATCAACGGGCTCGCGCTACGGGCGAATGAATGCCATTCGCGGCAACGCCCGGCAATGAAGCGTTTGTACGGTGCTGGGATGCGCGCGTCACATTCGCCGACGGCATGGTGCGCTGGGGGCTGACGCGCTAAGATCCGAGGGGAACCGAGGCGAGGGGACGGTGCTGGAACCGGAACTGTTCGCGCTGCTGGAGCACACGGCGGACGCTGCGTATACGGTCGCCGAGGACGGGACGATCTGTTCCTGGAACGCAGCAGCTGAACAACTGTTCGGCCACCAGGCGAGCGAGGTACTTCACCGGCACATCGAGGAAGTCCTGGACGCGTACGACCGCCTGGGCACCGAGCCCCTCGCCGGTGGCAGCGAGGTGGCGGTCCGCCATTGGGACAATGCCGGGGGGGGAATCCCGAATTTCGACCTGGACGTGCGTACCGGCTTCGGCAACCGTATCTGGATCAACGTGTCGACGATCGTATTCGACAACCGGCGCACCGGCCGCCGGCTGTATGTGCGCCTTGCGCGCAATATCAGCCAGCAGCGCCGCAACGCGGAGTTGTACCGTCGCGCGCTGGAAGCAGCCCAGCAACTCGTGGCCTCGGCGGGCGATGAATCGCAGCACGCCCAGGTCGAGCCGCTTTCCGAACAGGAGCGGCGCATCCTGAAGTTCTTCGCCGAAGGGAACAACGCCAAGACCATCGCCCGCAAGCTGGGCATCTCCGCCCAGACGCTCCGCAATCATCTGCACCACATCAACCGTAAGCTGCGCACTCACAACCGCCTCGAGGCTGTGACCCACGCCCAGCGGCGCGGGCTCCTCGGATAGGCCGCTCGCCCCACTCCCGCCGTGATATGTGTTGACCTCGATGGTACGAACGCGCCATTGGCGTGCGTCACGCCGTTCGCGACTATACCGGAGCGCGCAGGAGGCTTCGCACGGTCAACTTTGGGAGGAGCGAACGATGAAAGAGATGCGTCTTGCGGGCGGATTGTTTGCGCTTGCTGCCTTGTGTGTGTGGCCCGCCACGGCATTCGCCCAGGCCGACTGGCCCACCTACGGCGGCAATGACTGGAACCAGCGGTGGTCCACCCTGAAGCAGATCAACACGAGCAACGTCAACCGGCTGGTCCCCCGGATGGTGTTCCAGACGAACGTCAGCAAGCTCGGGTCGTTCCAGACCACTCCCATTGTCATCGGAAACTTGATGTACGTGACGACGGCCTACAACGAGGCCACGATCGCCTACGACCT
>DATEMN010000480.1:0-8776 GCA_035275565.1 Pseudonocardiaceae bacterium
TGCAGGTAGCCGTCGCCGTCCACCCCGACGTATCGGAACAACGCAGCGGAGCCCGGTGAAACGACTCCCTCCTCCCGACGGCCAAACCCCCAGGCGTGCGGCTCGCTCCCGTGCACCGGCTTGTCGCTGGTCAGCGGTGCACAAACGTGGTCGATCCAGCCGTCCAGCTCCAGTAACGCCAGATCCGGGAACGGCCAGAACGCCGATTCAAACGACACATCCCGGGCCTCGGACCGCTCCCTGACCTGTGCGCTCACCTGCGGCGGCACCGCCGCTCGCGTCCCATCCGGTGCCGCATCACGGTCGGGCACCACGCTGACGACATCGCAGCCCTCAACGACATGCGCGCAGGTGAGCACCCAGCCCGGCGCCACCAGCACCCCGGTCCCAGTGGCGCCGTCCGGGAGGTCGATCCGAACGACGAACCACCGCAACTGCTCGTCGCCGGTTTTGGTCGTGGGCATCACCCCGGCGGTTTCCAGGTCAAAGTCACCGTGAGGCTGCCCTCCCCACCGCCCTCGACCAGCAGCCCGGTGAGCTTGCCGGATTTCACGGTCAGCTTGAGCCCGAACGCCACACTGGCTTCCGACGGCTTCACCTGCTGCCACACTTGCGCCAGTTCGGTGGCGATGCCTTCCACCGTCGCCCGCACCCCGTCGAACGACAACGGTCCTGCGTCGCGGATCGTCGTCGGCCCTGCGGTATCGCTGACTTCGACGTAGAACTCCGCACCACCGGCCTGTACCAGCCGCCGCTCGGTCACGCTGTTCCTCCCACGCTGGCCCCAAGATGATAGGCGTAAGCCGATCACATCCACCATCGCTGTGCGGGCTCTGCCGGTTACCTTCCCCGAGACCCGGGTCTGGCTGGGAGCCGAATCACGGTTTCGGAGCTGAGGGCTCAGCCGGGGAGGAGATCGTCGAGTCGCAAGCTGACTGGGAAGGGCTCGGTGGTGACGAACCCGCCATTCGGCTCCGAATGGCGCTCCGAAGGGCGCCGTGCACCGCGATTCGGAGCCGAATGGCGCTCGGAGGGGGCCGTGAACCGCGAATCGGCTCCGAATGGCGCCGGGGCGGGGTGTGAGAGTGCGAATTGGCTCCGAATGGCGGGTGGGGCGCATAGCGGAGGCGCGCGGGGGAGTGGGGTTAGACGTCGAGGAAGCGGACGTCTTTGGCGTTGCGGGTGATGAAGGAGCGGCGGGATTCCACGTCTTCGCCCATCAGGACGCTGAAGAGTTCGTCTGCGGTGGCCGCGTCGTCCAGAGTGACCAGCATGAGAACCCGGTTGGCGGGGTCCATGGTGGTCTCCCACAGTTCCTTGGCGCTCATCTCGCCGAGACCCTTGTAGCGCTGGATCGCGTCGTCTTTGGGCAGTTTGCGACCAGCCGCGAGACCGGCTTCGATGAGCCCGTCGCGTTCCCGGTCGGAGTAAGCGTACTGCGCGTCGGCCCGCGGCCATTTGATTTTGTACAGCGGTGGCTGGGCGAGGTACACGTGCCCGTGCTCGACGAGCGGGCGCATGAACCGGAACAGCAACGTCAGCAGCAGGGTACGGATGTGCTGGCCGTCCACATCGGCGTCGGCCATCAGCACGATCTTGTGGTAACGAAGCTTGGCGAGGTCGAACTCGTCGTGGATCCCGGTGCCCAGCGCGGTGATCAGCGCCTGCACCTCGGTGTTCTTTAACACCCGGTCCAACCGGGCCTTCTCCACGTTGATGATCTTCCCACGGATCGGCAGGATCGCCTGGTACAGCGAATCCCGCCCGGACTTCGCCGAGCCACCCGCGGAGTCACCCTCCACGATGAAGACCTCGCTGCGGGCCGGGTCGGTGGAGCGGCAGTCGGACAGCTTGCCGGGCAGGCCGCCCAGATCACCGGCCGACTTGCGGCGGACCAGCTCACGGGCCCGCCGGGCGGCCAGCCGGGCCTGCGACGACGAGATCGCCTTGTTGAGGATCGTCTTGGCCTCGGTGGGGTTGCGCTCCAGCCAATCGTTCAGCCACTCGTTGCAGGTCCGCTGGACGAACGACTTGACCTCGGTGTTGCCCAGTTTGGTCTTGGTCTGGCCTTCGAACTGCGGCTCGACCAGCTTGACCGACACGATCGCCGCGAGACCCTCGCGCACGTCGTCACCGGTGAGTGCCGAGTCCTTCTCCTTGAGCAGCTTCTTGTCCCGCGCATAGCGGTTGATCACCGTGGTCAGTGCGGCGCGGAAGCCTTCCTCGTGGGTGCCACCCTCGTGGGTGTTGATCGTGTTGGCGAAGGTGTAGACCGACTCGGTGTAGCCGGCGTTCCACTGCATCGCGACCTCGACCTCCAGGCCGACGCCCTTCGCCTCGAATCCGATCACTTTGCGGTGAATGGGGTCCTTGGAGTTGTTGAGGTGCTTGACGAAGTCCTCAAGACCACCGGGGTAATAGAAGGTGCGCTCCTTGACCTGCGCGGTCTGACCTTCGGCGTCCTCGGTCTCGTTGCTGCCATTGACCCGCTGGTCGCGGAGCACGATGGTCAGGCCCTTGTTGAGGAAGGCCATCTCCTGCACCCGGCGCGCCACCGTCTCGGCATTGTAGGTAGTGGTCTCGAAGATCTGCGGATCGGCCCAGTAGGTCAGGGTCGTGCCGGTCTTGCGAGTCGGTTCGCCCTTACGCAACGGGTACGCCGGCTTGGAGTCCTCATAGCGCTGCCGCCAGACGAATCCGTCGCGGCGGACCTCCACCTCCAGCACACTGGCCAGCGCGTTGACCACGCTGACGCCGACGCCGTGCAGACCACCGGAGACGGCGTAGGACTCGCCGTCGAACTTGCCACCGGCGTGCAGCGTGGTGAGCACCACCTCCAGCGCTGGTCGCTTCTCCACCGGATGCATGTCCACCGGGATGCCCCGGCCGTCGTCGGAGACCCGCACCCCGCCGTCAGCGAGCAAGGTGACGTCGACCCTGCTCGCGTGGCCCGCCATCGCCTCATCGACGGCGTTGTCCACGACCTCCCAGATCAGCTGGTGCAGGCCGCGCTCTCCGGTGGAGCCGATGTACATGCCAGGCCGCTTGCGGACGGCTTCGAGTCCCTCGAGGACCGTGATGGACGACGCGCTGTAATCATTTTTCTTGGCGGCCACGGTCCTCGGTATCTCCTTGCCGATGCGCTGAGATGGCCCGGCCGCCGGGGAATTCGCGACACGGCCGGTAGTGACACCAGGCCGGCTGAGCACCGGGCTGGGTGTCCCCTCGATTCTACTGGTCTGGCCGGACAGAAAGGGGTCGGGGACACCTCTGATCTCGTCACAGTACGGCTCTTTCAGGTCAGCGCAGGTGCGGACGGCCCAGCGGTGAGAACGTGGCGCTGAGCGGCCCGGTCCGGTTCAGCGGCCGAGCGAACACGCAGCGTCAGCCGTAGGTGTCGCGGGGGCCGCGGCCGCGAACGTGGCGGGGGCCGCGGTGCCAGCTGGGTGCCGCCGGCGCCTGTACCCGCAGCCGGGTCACGACACCCGGCCCGACACCGGCGGTGATCCGCGCGATCAAGTGGCGTTGCAACAGCCGGAGCTGAGTGGCCCACGCCGTGGAGCTGGCCTGCACCGTGAGCTCCCCGTCCTGAAGTGACACCGGCTGGGCATGCTCGGCGACCTCCGCGCCCACCAGTTGCGCCCACCGGCCGAACACCACACCGCCGGACACCCGGTTCACCCAGCCGCGATCTGCCACCAACCGGGCCGCCAGCCGGCCCAACGTCTGCGGGTCCCGATCGTCAGCTCCCGCACCGGACCAGCCACGACGTCGACGGGCAGTCGCTGGTGCGCGACGCGCGGACCCGGGGGAGCGGGGCCCGGCCGCCCGGGCCGCTTCCAGGGCGGCTCGGGCGATATCGGCACCCCGCGGTCCATCAGCTGAGGTCTGAGATGCACGTGCAGATGCACTCAACATCGACTTGTCCACACTATCCACAGGTTTGTCCCCAGCTGGGGAATGCTCAGCGGACACGGTGCACCTGCCCCTCGCGCACGTCGAACCGGGCACCCTCGAGCTCCTCGGGCACATCGGCCAACACCGCCGCGGTGACCACCACCTGCTCGGCAGCCAGGGCGACCTCGGCGAGCCGAGCCCGGCGACGGGCGTCGAGCTCGGCGAAGACGTCATCGAGCAACAGCACCGGCTCCACGCCGTCCGCGCGCAACAGCTGGTAACTGCCCAGCCGCAGCGCCAGCGCGAACGACCACGACTCGCCGTGGCTGGCGTAGCCCTTGGCTGGTATCCCCCCCAAGCCGAGCTCGAGATCGTCGCGGTGCGGCCCGACCAGGCAGACCCCGCGCTCGACCTCAGCTGAGCGCACTCGGGTGAGCTCAGCGAGCATGGCCACCTCCAGCTGATCGATGTCGGCCTTGCGCATCCCGGCGGGTAACGCGTCACCGAGGCTGCTGCGGTACTCGAGACCGATGGCAGCAGCATCCGGCGCCACCGCCCGGTACGCCGCGACGACGTGCGGGGCCAACTCGACGACGAGATCCAGCCGGGCGCCGAGCAGCTCCGCACCGTGCCGGGCGAGATGACCATCCCAGACGTCCAACGTACGGAGATCACCGCCGCTGGGGCGGGCGGACTTGAGCAGCGCGACGCGCTGGCGCAGCACCTTGTCATAGTCGGCTCGTACACCGGCCAGCCGGGGCGCCCGCAAGACCAGCAGGTCATCGAGGAATCGTCGGCGCTCCCCTGGGTCACCGCGCACCAAGGCCAGGTCCTCCGGTGCGAACAGCACGCTGCGCAGCACCCCGAGCACCTCCCGGGGCCGAGGCACCGGCGAGCGGTTGATCCGGGCCCGGTTGGCCCGCCCGGGGGAGATCTCCAGCTCGACGGTCAACTCCCGGCCGGCGTGCACCACCGCGGTACGCACGACGGCGCTTCGGGCACCGTGGCGTACCAGTGCCGCGTCGGTGGCCACCCGGTGTGAACCCAGTGTCGACAGGTAACCCAATGCCTCGATCAGGTTCGTCTTGCCCTGCCCGTTCGCCCCGACCAGCACCGCAACACCGGGTTCCAGATCGAGCTCAGCATGTTCCCAGGAACGGAAGTCGGTGACCTGGAGCTGGCGGACGTACATCGGGCTACTGCGGGTCGCGGCTGGCCTGCTGCACGGCATGGCCACCGAACTGCTGACGCAACGCGGCCACCGCACGCATCGCCGGCGAATCGGTCTGCCGGGAGGCGAACCGGGCGAACAGCGCCGCGGAGATCACCGGAGCCGGCACCGCGTGGTTGATCGCTTCCTCGACGGTCCAGCGCCCCTCGCCGGAATCCTGCGCCCAACCCCGCAGCTCAGCCAGCTCGGGGTCCTTGTCCAAGGCCGCTACCAGCAGGTCGAGCAGCCAGGAGCGAACCACCGTGCCGCGCCGCCAAGCATTGAGCACCGCCGGCACGTCGGTGACCACGTCGGCCGCTTCGAGCAGCTCGTAGCCCTCGGCATAAGCCTGCATCAAGCCATACTCGACGCCGTTGTGCACCATTTTGGCGAAATGCCCGGCGCCGACGGCACCGGCGTGCACGAAACCCTCCTCCCGCGGACCTTCCGGACGTAATGCGTCGAACACCGGCATCAACCGCTCGACGTGCTCCGCGGCGCCGCCGACCATCAGCCCGTAGCCGTTGTGCCGGCCCCACACTCCACCAGAGACGCCACAATCCAGGTACCCGATGCCGTGGCGGGCGAGCAGCTCGGCGTTGCGCTGGTCCTCGGTGTAGCGCGAGTTGCCACCCTCGATGACGAGATCGCCCTCGGACAGCAACCCAGCGAGCTGTGCCACCGTGTCCCGGGTCGGGTCGCCGGCCGGCACCATGATCCACACTGTCCTCGGTGCGGCCAGCCGGTCGATCAACTCGACCAGGGAGTCGACGTCACGGTTTCCCGGGCTGCGAGCGTAGCCGACGACGTCGATACCGGCGGCCCGCAGCCGGTCGCGCATGTTGGCGCCCATCTTGCCGAGTCCGACGAGTCCGAGCTGCACGGCGAGTCCTCCTCATGATGCGGACTCCCACCGTAGGTGCTGGAGCATCGCTCGGTGCGGGCCGGGTCGGTTGGTGTCGTGTCATCCACCGCGCTGGTAATCAGGGTCTTCCCTGTTAAAGAGAACACCAGTAGCAGTAGTAAGTGCTGTGGATACTGTGGATGTGCGGTGTCGGCGCAGCTCGGCTGGTGGTGCGTGGTGTGGACAGCACCGATGCCCGGTCGTGGACCGCTGCGGCCGGTAGTGGATCGTTGCGGCGGCGCCCCCTGTAGTTCACAGCGGCCCCCCTCTATCCACAGACTTGTCCCCAGATGTGGGTGGATCGACGGTATCCGCTACGTCCGATGGCTCAATATCGTTCGAGGAACTGCCCACCGACGCCGCTGAGCTTGTCATGGACATATTGGCGAGCTCGTTATGGGAGATCGAATCGAGGTACAACCGGCTGGTCGAGGTGTCCCGCACTCGCACGCTGACAGTATGACCCGCGTGACAGCTAGCTGCCCCCATGGACGTGACCGAGGAATCATGCCGTGTGCGCCCGTCCGGGTGGAGTTGTCCCCGAGGGACGCCCAGGGCTCGGCTGGTTTCGATCGTGCGCAAGTCCAGCGCGCTGGACTGGATCAGGATCGGGCTGCTCATCGCTGGCATCCTGTGCGTTCTGACCAGACTGTTGCCGGCACCGGAGGCCGAGGACAGCCTCCGGCGGATCGCGCCGCTGCTGGTGTTCCTGGGCAGCGTGATCGTGCTGGCCAAGCTGGCTAGGCAGGCGCAGGTCTTCGACGTCATCGCGACCAGGATGGCGATCGTGGGGCGGGGCAACTACCTGGCGCTGTTCCTGCTCTGCGTGACCTTCGCGTCGATCGCTACCTGCCGCCGCAACCACTGCGGCTTGATCATCCTAAGCAACGTGTCCTGTTTGGGGTGGCGGGGGCGACCTGCCTCTTGTTCATCCTCGCCGTCGGTTTCATCCCCCAGCAGATTGGCTATACTGCGGCGGCTGCTCTGTTCGTCGTGGTCTCCTTTTTTGTTCTAGATCGCAGAAAGCTACGGCTGAACCTGATCCCGTGGCAACTGCTGATGTTTGTCACCGGACTGTTCCTGGTGGTTCCGACCCTGAGCCGGTATGGCTTGGCCGAGATGATGACCGCGCTTATCGGCACCGATGACAACGGAGTCGGGTTTTATCGGGCTGCGGTGGCCGGTGCTGGATTATCCAATGTGCTCAACAACCTGCCCGCCTATACCGCGGGAGAGGCGGTGGTCCCTGCCGGAAACAGTGACCAGCTGTTGGCCCTTCTCATCGGCACCAACGTGGGACCGATTGTCACTCCCTGGGCCTCATTGGCGACGTTGCTGTGCTTGGAGTCCTGCCGTGATCACGGCCTTCGGGTCCCGTTGCGCAAGTTCGTGCTCACCGGTCTGGCCTTGGCGGTTGTGGCGCTGATGGTGAGCGTTGGAGCACTGTTGCTTACGCGGTGACTCCACTGATGGTGACCCGTTGCGCGGTGTGGACCAGAGCGAGCAGATCGAGAATGGCCTCCGGGTGTCCACCCACGAAGCTGCGATCTTTTTGCGGACGGTCGATATCCCCGCGGGCCAGCGGAGTGTGAGGCCAAGCCCCGCGCCGTCGTGACCGCAGTCAGGAGCGGGCGCGTTGTTTGATTCGGGAGGTGAGTTCCTGTACCTGGTCGTAGGTGCGGCGGCGTTCAGCCATCTCTTTGCGGATCTTCCGTTCCGCGTGCATCACCGTGGTGTGGTCGCGTCCACCGAATGCCTGTCCGATCCGGGGTAGGGACAGATCGGTCAGTTCCCGGCACAGGTACATGGCGATCTGACGGGAGTGCGCCACGTGCTTGGTCTTGCCGGGCCCGCACAGTTCTTCGATGGTCACACCGAAGAACTCGGCGGTCACCGCCATGATGTTGGGTGCGGCGATCTCGTGCGCCTGGTCATCCGGGATGAGGTCGCGCAGCACGATCTCGGCGAGTTGGTTGTCGACCGGTTGGCGGTTCAGTGAGGCGAACGCGGTGACCCGGATGAGCGCACCCTCCAGCTCCCGGATGTTGCGCTCGATCCGAGCCGCGATGAACTCCAGCACCTCGTCCGGTGCGGCCAGCCGGTCGCCAGCGGCCTTCTTTCGCAGGATGGCGATACGGGTCTCCAGCTCAGGCGGCTGGATGTCGGTGATCAGGCCCCACTCGAAGCGAGTGCGCAACCGGTCCTCCAGGGTGCCCAGGCCCTTGGGTGGGCGATCGGAGGAGATCACGATCTGCTTGTTCGCGTTATGCAGGGTGTTGAAGGTGTGGAAGAACTCCTCCTGGGTGCCTTCCTTGCCCTCCAGGAACTGGATGTCGTCCACCAACAGCACGTCAACGTCGCGGTAGCGGCGCTGGAAGGCCACTTTGCGGTCGTCGCGCAGGGAGTTGATGAAGTCGTTGGTGAATTCCTCGGTGGAGACGTAGCGCACCCGCATACCGGGGAACAGCCGCTGGGCGTAGTGCCCGACGGCGTGCAGCAGGTGGGTCTTGCCCAGTCCCGACTCACCCCAGACGAACAGCGGGTTATAAGCCCGTGCTGGTGCTTCGGCCACGGCCACCGCCGCAGCGTGCGCGAACCGGTTGGATGCGCCGATGACGAAGGTGTCGAAGGTGTACTTCTCGTTGAGCTTGGTCTGCGAGCTCGGTGGCCTGCTCGGCTGCGGAGTGCTCGGGCCGGCGAAGGTCGGCCAGATCTCGTGCACGGTGGCCAGCGCGGCCTCCTCCTCGCTCTCCTCACCGTCGTCA
>DATEMN010000481.1:0-3518 GCA_035275565.1 Pseudonocardiaceae bacterium
GGTCGACTCAGATCTCACAGGTGACTCGAGAGTGACAGCCGGGCCGCCTAAGCCCTCTGACGGGCGCTACGCTCCAGCCCGACGAGGCTGCCCTGGTCCGCCAGGTGTTCACCGTCGTCGGCATAGAACGAGGTGCGATCGTGCCCATGGCGCACACCGGACGTCTCGTCGGCTCGACCTGTGCCTCCGGCGGTCAGGGCGTGAGCATTGACTGGATCAGGGCAACGGACTGCTCGGGGCCGAGAGCAACTCGTTGCAGGTTCTCCGCCACCAGGGTATACGTCTGCACCTGGTCGGGATCCTGCAAGTAGACCGCGCCATCGTGCAGCTCGACGTAACCGATCGAGCGCACGTTCTCGAAACCCAACACGACGAACTGACCGGTCAACGCGGTGTGTGGGCCGTCCTCGGGACGGACCACCTGGATGGTCACCGCAGGCAACTCAGCCATCGCTAGCAGGTGCCGCAACTGCGCCCGCCGCAACTGCGGATCTCCCACCGCCAACCGCAGCGCCCCCTCGGTGAGCACGGCGTGCAGCCGCAACGGACGGTCCGGGTCCGACAGCCGCCGGGTGCGGGCCATCCGGAACCCGACGAACCGCTCACCATGGTCGCGCGTACCCGGGGCGTGCCGGCGGTGACCGCGGCGGCGTACTGCTCGGTCTGCAACAGACCCGGGATGATGATCGGCTCGAACGTGAACTCGCTCTCGGCCAAGCCCTCCAGGCCGACGAAGGTTTTCAGCCAGTCCGGCACCACCTGTGCCCACGGCGCCCACCAGGTGGCCTCGTCGGCTCGACCGGTCAGCGAGGTCAACCGGTCGATGTCGCGTTGCTCGGCACCGTAGGCGGCCAGCAGCCGCGCGATGTCGTCCGGAGCCTGCTGCTGGCGCCCGGTCTCCAGATGACCCAGCTTCGCTTTGCTCATCGTGGTGTGCCTACTGGCCTCGGCCAGCGACAGCTTGGCCAGGTTGCGATACCGAGCCAGCTCCACCCCGATCAACCAGCGCAGCGGCGCCGGATCCCCACGCGGCACCATCCAACCCCCTCTTTTCTCATGAGACGTCTCATGCTGCGCCGTGCCTGCCGACCCGGACCGTGGCCTGGCTGGCCGACCATCCCCACGCTCGCCAGTTCGTTCACTCGGTCTGGGAGAAGCTCGCCGAGGTGGAGCGATCCGGTCAATACCCCGGCGCCATCCACGCGTTGCGGCGGGTCCTGACCCGTCACCAGCCGACCTCAGCGGGCCGCTGCCGCACCTGCGCCCGGGTGAGAGGACGCCGCCGCCTGTTCCCCTGCGTCGTGTGGCACCAGATCCACTGCGACCTGTTGGGCTTATTCGCCGGCACCGGCCGCTACTGCCGGCCAGCCGGAGACGTCGGGCCGGGATAGGACCGTCAGCCGGAACTGGGGGGTGGCCGATGGGGCTGGACAGCCCTGATGTGGTGATCGCCAAACGACTGCTCGATCATGCCAAGCTGCGTGGCTTTGTGTTCCGGCGGGTCGCCCCGGGCGAGGACGGGCCGCTGATCGGGAAACGCGTCGGCGGTGACTGGGTGGACATCATCCACCTCGCGGGATTCAGCTGCGACTGCCTGGCCATGCGTCAGCGGACATCCTCACTGATCGTCGTCGGGAATGGCCTGGTGGAACGCCGGGTGGAGGGCAGCGCGCTCGAGGTGCTCAACGAGGTGGTGACGTGGGAGCCGCCACCGTGAATAAGAGCGACAAGCGCCTGCATGGTCGGCTCCGAAAATTAAAGGCGGACGCTGCTGGCCGACTCCACCGGGCGGCGCGTCGCGCACGCGCTCCTGCAGCGCCACGAACGTAACGGAACGCGGCAAGCCGACCACACCGCAAGTGCACAACGCGGAGAAGTGACACCAGCGCGGCAGCCCTCTCTGGCGGGTCGTCGTCAGACCATACGCGGGGAGAACGCATACGTGGGGGTCACGCGTTGTTCATGCACCACGAGGTGACCTGGTAACGCGGCTCGGACAGCAATCCTCGAGGCAGCGCATCCGCCACTCGGGCTCGAGCGTCCTGCTCTGCCTATCGCCCGTGACAAGCGGCGCTCGCTGACGAGCACCCCTCGGCGGCTCCCGGACGTGGGGGCTCTACCCAACCCCTCTACGGCGCTGTCAGGCGAGCAGAGATGCTTCGTCCAACGATGACGGAGCTCAGGTTCAGTGCCTGGGTGGCGGTGCGCCGCGAGGGGTCCACCCCGACCAGTTCACGGTGACGGTGAGTCACCGGGGCCCGACCAGAAAGGCAGGCGGGAGGCAAGGAGTTCTTCCTGTCCGCGTCTTTGCCGTGTCTGCCTGCTCTGAGCTGAGCAGGCAGACACGGCAGGGGAGGCCGCCACCGGCTTCCTTGAGGGTCTCGGCGTTATTCAGTGCTGGGTAAATTCCTTCATCGTGTGATGCGTGTCTTTGTAGATGTTCGCGCGAATGTGTGCGCGTGTGTCCTGACCTTCACTAGCGCCTCATGGTGATCTCCACGCCCGGCGAGATACCATCCCAGCGCGGTGACCACGTTGGCTTGCCCGGCACGCTGTCCAAACACCTCGTGCACTTTCAGAACACGTCTAGCGTTGTCCAGCACTGCGGTAAATCCGTCATCGCGCGACGCGTTTCCTTGCGGACGTTTTTGTAATCGTGTGCACGTTTTACATCATCTTCACTCGATCTGCTGACAGTCATCGACGTGTCTTTTGGTGAGTGCCCGTCGGGGCGTAGCTTCATATCCGGAGCGAGGAGGAACGCTCTCAGGCTGCAAAGCTCCGCTTGTTGCCTGCTTTGACGCAGCGACACGTGATACAAGAAAGGAATTTTAATTTCTCTTCGTGCGAAACTTGCTGTTGTCCTGGTTCGCACGGTGGTTCACCGTTAAGTACGAACGGTTCACCGTCGAGTACGAAACGAGATGAGCTGACCTTGTGGTGAGCGGCAGTGCCCCCTGTCGGCCACCACAAGACCATCTCGATGTGAGACACCGGTAACGACGCGATGGGCCCCATCGCGCACTCGTCGTTACCGGCGCACGCCCTGGATAGCAGTCCAGGGAATCCCTCCATGGTTGTAAGGACCATCTCATGTTACCAACAAACCCGCTCCGGCGCCTGCCAGAGCACCAAGTGGGTCCTTGGCCCACTTTCTTCGAGCACGACACACCGGGCGTTGTCTCGGCCCCACCATCTGCACGGCGACGAGTATCGGCGGGGTCATCGCATCAAAGATGACCTCGCTGGTCGGCACGGTGGTGGTGTTCCTGTCCAGCCTCATCACCCAGCTAGCAGCCGCCACACTCGCGCCGACCACCGCTACTGATGGTGCACTCACCCTATGACATCCACTCACCCTATTGATATCTACTCACCCTATGACATCAAGGAGAAAGCAATGCGCTCATCAACCCTAGCCAAAACACTCGTCGCCGCTCTGGCCATCACTATCCCCGCACTACTGAGCACACCCGCAGCCCAAGCCGCCGGCCCCTACAACAAGATCCAGAGTTTTG
>DATEMN010000482.1:0-7008 GCA_035275565.1 Pseudonocardiaceae bacterium
GGGCCGCCCCCCGAATGGCGTACCCGGGTCCCCACCCACCTATCCGGTCGTGCACCCCCCGAATCAGTGCACGGCCGCGTCGGTTCAACTCTGGGCGTACCGGCGCGACGTCCAGAGGTCCGAGGCGGGCTTAGGTGGGGCTTACCCTCTCGACCAACAATTAAAACTGTGCCGCACCGCGCCGCCAGGCACATGAGGGTTCTCCCCTACCGGGACCCTGGTCCCTCCCATGACCTCCGACCCTGGTCAGCCCTCGTGCCCTGGTCAGCCCTCGTGCCCTGGGTCAGCACCGCCCTCCACAGGCCCCACCCGTCCCATTCGCATCACCTGTCCCACCGGAAAGGCATAGGATGACGTGAGGACGTGCCACACAGCGCAACTTTGACCGAGAAGTTGCGCTATACGGCACCTTGGCACGACACGGCACAGTGTTCTTGGGTCAGAAACACCTGCGGATCCGATTGTCAAGGCTGAGTTGTTCTGCCTGGGGATAACCGTCCTGCGGTGCACAACTGCCCCCTCGATCAACGTGAGCCAGACCAGGCGTCGGGGATGACGGGCATGGTGGTCGGTATGGCACACGGCATTCATCACCACACCTACCGCAGCACGGCGGAGCTGATCAGAGCCATCCGGCACGAGTATCTGCTGACCCAGGACGAGCTCGCCGGACGTGCCGGGTTGAGCCGTTACCAACTGTGTCGCTGGGAGAAAGGCGCCCGCGAGCCCACCCTGGAGGCAGTGCGGCGGATGTTGAGCGCGTTCGGCATGACGGTGACCTTCGGGGTGGAGCCGAGCGGCGCTGCTCTCGATGAGCAACTGGAGGCGGGCGTGGATGCGATAGGGCTGGACGCCTGGTTGCTGGCGAATCGCGTGGTGTGGCCCGCGCTTGCCGCCGGGGTGCCGATGGTCCTCGGCGGGGAGTTCGCGGCAGGGTTGCAGGGCGTCCCGATCGAGGACCCCGAGATGGTGCTGCACCTGCGGTTGACCGACCTGGACGGATTGCACCGGGTGGTGCAGGCCGCCCGATGCACGCTGGGCGTCTTCGACTCGTCCTCGGGCACGCTCGAACCGGAAAAGATCGCGGTGGGCGGCGAGCTCGCGGTGATCACGATGTTGGGCTCGATCCGGGTCCTGCTGGTCGAGGAGCTCCCGGTGACGATGATGATCACCGTCGAGCGCCAGTTTGCCGGTGATCCAACCCCGATAGACGTGCCGGTGGTCCCGCTGGCGGAGTTGCGGAAGTCGGGGATCCTCGGCTCGGGGGCGGCGGCGCTGGCCGGACGGTTATTGGAGCGGGCGATAGGGTCAGGCAGGTGAGCACCGGCGTGATCGATCCTGACTTCCTCGACCTGCCGTTGCGATCAGTGGCCGACGCCGCCATCGGGCGGGCCCGCGAGTTGGGCGCCGAGCACGCCGACGTGCGGATCGAGCGGAGCGCCGGGCAGGTGCTTCGGCTGCGCGACGGAGTGGTCGCGACAGCGCAGGACTCAACTACCATCGGGCTGGCCGTCCGCGTGATCGTCGAGGGCACTTGGGGGTTCGCCTCGCACCTCGAGCTGACCCCGCACTCTGCCGTGGCTACCGCTCAGCGGGCCGTCGAGGTGGCCCGCACGCTGCGCCGGCTCAACGCCGAGCGGGTTGAACTGGCGCCAGAGCCAGTGCACGCCGACGCCGTCTGGATCAGTGACTACGAGATCGACCCGTTCACCGTGCCACTGCGGGAGAAGGTGGCGCTGCTGTCGGAGTGGTCCCGCCGGCTGCTCGCCACCGGCGGCGTCGAGCACACCGACGTCGACTTCCAGGCCGAGAAGGAGACCAAGTTCTACGCCGACTCCGCCGGCACCAGCACCACCCAACAACGGGTACGGCTGTACCCCACGCTCACCGCGATCGCGGTCGACCGAGCCGCCGGCTCGTTCGAGAGCATGCGGACCTGCGCGCCACCGGTTGCCCGGGGCTGGGAATACCTAACCGGCAACACTCTCTGGAATTGGGACGACGAACTCGCGCAGATTCCGGAGTGGCTGACCGAGAAGGTCACCGCACCCAGTGTGTCGCCCGGCCGCTACGACCTGGTGATCGACCCGACCAACCTGTGGCTGACGATCCACGAGTCGGTAGGGCACGCCACCGAGTACGACCGGGCGATCGGCTACGAGGCAGCCTACGCCGGGTCCTCCTTCGCTACCCCCGACAAGCTCGGCACCCTGCGTTACGGCTCGCCGGTCATGCACGTCACCGGTGACCGCACCCATCCGTACGGGCTGGCCACCATCGGCTACGACGACGAGGGGGTCGCCACCTCGCAGTGGGACCTAGTGGCCGGCGGGACACTGGTCGGCTACCAGACCGATCGGGTGTTCGCCCGCCGGCTGGGGCTGGAGCGCTCGGCAGGCTGCGCGTACGCCGACTCGCCGCACCACGTGCCCATCCAGCGAATGGCTAACGTGTCGCTGCAACCCGATTCTACCGCGGACACCACCACGTCGGACCTGATCGCCGGGGTGGACCGGGGCATCTACATCGTCGGCGACCGCTCCTGGTCGATCGATATGCAGCGGTACAACTTCCAGTTCACCGGGCAACGCTTCTACCGCATCGAGGGCGGCCGGCTGGCCGGGCAACTCCGAGACGTCGCCTACCAGGCCACCACCACCGACTTCTGGGGTGCGTTGGAGGCCGTCGGCGGCACCTCGACGTGGTTGCTCGGCGGCGCGCTGAACTGCGGCAAGGCTCAGCCCGGTCAGGTCGCGGCGGTCAGCCACGGATGTCCAGCGGCGTTGTTCCGCGGTATCCACGTGCTCAACGCCCACGAGGAGGCCAGCGCGTGATCCGGCCGAAGGAACTCACCGAAGCGGCCCTGGCCGCGTCGAAGGCTGACGGATGCATCGTGTTGCTTACCGACATCAGCGAGGTCAACCTGCGCTGGGCAAACAACACGATGACCACCAACGGGCACACTATGACCCGCTCGTTTGCGGTGGTCTCGGTCGTCGACGACTCAGTCGGGGTGGTGAGCGGAAACGGCTTCGACCTCGACGAGGTGCGCGCCGTGGTAGCGGCCAGTGCCGAGGCCGCCCGGCAGTCCGGACCGGCCTGGGACGCTGCGCCGCTGGTGGCGGGTGCGGTGGACGACGACTTCGACGCGCCGGCAGCGACCACCGAGATCGGCGTGTTCGGGAGGCTGGCTGACGAGCTGGCGGCGGCATTCAGCGAGTCCCGTAGTCGGATTACCGGCTCCGCCGGTGCCGCCGGTGGTAGCCGGATTACCGGCTCCGCCGGTGGTGACGAACTGCTGTATGGCTTCGCAGAGCACCGCCTGGAGACCACCTGGCTGGCCTCCTCGACCGGGCAGCGCCAGCGCTGGGTACAGCCCACCGGCACCGTGGAGGTCAACGGCAAGATCGCCGACGACCTAACCCGCAGCGCTTGGGCCGCGGCCTACACGACTGATTTCGCCGATCTGGATCTCACCGCCCTCATCGCCGAGGTACGGCGCCGGCTGAGCTGGTCGCAGCGGCACCTGGAACTTCCCGCTGGCCGGTACGAGACCATCCTGCCGCCATCGGCGGTCGCCGATCTGATGATCGACCTGGTCTGGTCGATGGAGGGCCGCCCGGCACATGAGGGGCGATCGCCGTGGTCCGCACCAGCTGGGGCGAGCTCGCCGACGCGGCTGGGTGAGCGGCTCACCGATCTGTCACTCACGCTGTCCAGCGATCCGGCCGCACCGGGCTTGTCGACGGCGCCGTTTCTGGCTACCAGCTTCTCGAGCGACTCGGTGAGCGTCTTCGACAATGGCGAACCGGTGCGCCGGGTGGACTGGTTGCGCGATGGCGCCGTCAATGCGCTGGCTTACCCCCGAGGGGCCGCAGCGGAGCTAGGTGGGGTGTTCACCCCCCCACCGGAGAACCTGGTGCTGACCGGGGGAACGGCGGGATCGGTCGAGGACATGGTGGCGCGTACCGCGCGGGGGCTGCTGCTGACCTGCCTGTGGTACATCCGTGAGGTTGACCCGACCTCGTTGCTCCTCACCGGCCTGACGCGGGACGGGGTGTACCTCGTCGAGGACGGTACGGTGGTCGGTCAGGTGAACAACTTCCGGTTCAACGAGAGCCCGATCGATCTGCTCCGCCGCGCTGCCGAGGTCGGTGCGACCGAAGCCACGTTGTGCCGGGAGACCAAGGACTGGTTCACCCGTACCGCGATGCCACCCATCCGGATACCGGATTTCAACATGACCTCAGTAAGCCAAGCAAGCTAGCGCTCCGACTGGTCGTCTCTCGCTATCTCTTGGCGGAAAGCTGTGGGGAATGCCTCTTGCCAGAGTGCCATGTGTCATCGTACCGTGGACGGCGTAGATCAGGAGTAAACGGGTATCCCACATGGTGAAGGAATGGAACCGGAACGAACCGGGAGACCAATCCGTGCCTCCAGAGCGGGACGAACAGCATGAACCGGCCTCGGGTATCACCCACCTGGGCATGGTTAATGTCACCTGGGCGCACTGGGGTATCACGTCGAGTGCGCCGAAGTCGGAGCAGAGTTGGCTTCGCCATGAGTCTTTGCTGACCATCCTCCTGGGCGGGACCGGCGAGCCCGGCAGCCCAGTCGCCAAGCCCGGCGCCCGGATCTCACTCGATCCCCAGGAGCGCGAACTCAAACATAATACGGACTCACTGAGAGACCGGGTCAGTTCCGACCCTTTCCTGCTGCGACCACAGAAGTGGTTCGAGGAGAAAAAATGGGAACTCAAATCAAAAAAGAGGAACCGGGATCCCATCACGTTCGGGACATTCGTCGATGTCGATCGTGCGGACGAAGTGGTACGCTTTATCATCGATGGTCTCAAGCAGTGTGAACTGACCGCCAACAGGGCGGAGCTGCGGAGGGAACCCGGTCTCCTGGCTGCACAGATGAACCTCTTCGCTTGCCGTATCTACCTGACACCCGAGCGAGCCGTCGGGCTGATCCACGGCCCACTCAGCAAGGATCCTGTCGCGCCGGGGCACACGATGATCGATCTACGCTTCCGGGAGCATCTCGGACACTATTGGCTGTACGCAACGTTCTCGGTGTGTACGCACCAACCATCCATTTCCCTGGACCCATCCAAACCCATCGAGGACTGCGAGGATGCGTCCCTTCTCGTCGAGTATACAGAAGCCCTTCAGCGTGGTTTCCGGGACCATGTGCACGCCTTCTTTCCGGTCACTCAAATGATGATCCTGGGCCGAAAATATCAACCACCGCGATTCTGGGTGGCTTGGGGCCGAGATCTCACGACGGCCGACGCAGTCGTCGAGAAAGGCGGCAAGTGCGGGCAAGACAAACTGCTCGAGAAATTATTATCAGTACCGGACCCAGAGACGACAGGTCTGGGAGCCGGCGACATCGGCGGCCGAGTGCGAGTGTTTCGCCGGTTCATTTCCAGTGTACGACGACCGCACGACCGACCCGTATACCTCGTCCTGCTGCACGCGTCCTCCGGGAACGATCGGATCGGCCAGGAAAAATATCTGGGATCTGTGATTCAAGAACTCAGCGATCTGGAGGCCGATGCCGCGACACGACTGTTCGACATCATCGCCGACATCGACATGTACCGCAGCCAACTCAACCTCTACGCGAAGATCGCCGACCAGGGGTTGGCGCTATGGGATCAGGTCGCCCTGTTTCTTCCCGTAGCGAGAGGATCCCGGCTCAGCAATGCACACAGATTGATCGAGCTGATCCACCAAATCGTACTCCAGGGCTTCGCGGACCTGGAAGAGGAGGCAGCTAAAGCTCAGCAGACAATCGAGCGGATCAAGGTCGTGGTGGATGACTTGAGCGACCAGTTCGATCGGAGGTTCACCGAGCGTCCGTTGCGCGGTCACGTGACAATCAGAGACTCCCTAGTCAAGGCCGGCTACTTCGATAAGGCCCACCGCGCCGCCCAGAGCGTCTACGAGCAGTCGCGGCAGGTTAGCGCGACCAACAAAGCACTGCTGGACAGTATGACTTACGCGTTCGATGAGCGGCGCGTCCGAGAAACCGACGTACTCCAATGGGTCGCTTTGCTGCTCGCCATCGCGCTGGGCGCCGTCTCCTCCTGGAATGAGTTTCTCTCTCAGTACATCAGCAGCTGGAACGTGGGTCCGTGGGTCGGATTCGGAGGTGCTGCCATCATCTTCGTGATCGCCGTCGTGCTGATAATACGATCACATCGAAGTCGATTGACCAGCAGCCAGTTCAACAGGCGCTTCAAAGAGCTGCGTAAACTGCTCGCAGCCTGTTCCAGCGATCGTCTCGACCGGCTGCGCACGGCGGACGAGCAGGATGCATTAAAAGCCCTTGCCACTGACAGGGAGGAGTCAGACAAAGCGGAACCTCAAGACCGCCGCCAGATTGTGACGATGGCGCAGGATCGCGCCCTCAAGAGAGACGAGGAGAACTGGCACTGTCTCGATAAGAAGTTGGCCGAGGAGACCGCGGCGTTCCTGGACGCCTTACCGACGTCACCGTCAACGGAACACGACCGGACCCAGAGTCTGTCGAAGGCGAAACTCAAGAAACTGAACGAGCGCGTGGAGGACTGGGCACTGCGGGCGCTGCTCGTCACCGAACGACCTCGGCAATTCTATCGTTCACCGCTACCTCTCCTGACTTTTCTGTATCGTTTTTTCCCAATTCTCAGCGGGAAACCGTCGAAAGAGTCCCACTGGTCCGCAGCCGAGAGCCAGGTCTCGGATTACGACTTCAGGTTGACTGTGACAGATCATTGCGGCGGTGAACCCGAGCACATCCCCCCACTGATGCGTTGGGGTCACCGGAAAGTCCGAGACCTGTCGAGTGCCTCAGAATTCGTGAAGCAACTACAACAGGTCGGCCTGCGCGGCCACATGACGAACGAGAGGTTCGGCAAAATGATAAACGAAATGAATAGATCGTCATGGGATCCCGAGGAGTTCGAGGACTGGGGCAAGGAAGCAATAGAAAACCTAGAGGCAGCCAAGAGTCTAC
>DATEMN010000483.1:0-2880 GCA_035275565.1 Pseudonocardiaceae bacterium
CGGATGGAAGATCGACACCCGCGCCCACGGCGGATATGTCGTCGCACCCGGCAGCCCGGTCCCTCCCCGCGGATACGAACTGATCGACGACCGTGATCCCGTCGAACTGCCCGGCTGGTTACACCAGGCCCTCACCCCTGATCCGCCGACACCGTGCTCAGCGCCCCCGGGGGCCGCCATCGCCCACTTCGGCGGCTACACCAGCGCTGCCGTGCGCGGCGAGGCCCAGCGGATACGCACCGCGTCACCAGGGCAGCACAACGCCGTGCTGTGCCGTGCTGCCTACGCGCTAGGCCAACTCGTCGGCGCCGGGCTGTTGCCCGAGACTACCGCGCGGGCCGAACTCACCACCGCCGCTGGCTGCCTCATCGGGGCCGACTGCGACTGCACACCCCGCGAAGTAGCCAGGGTGATCACCGCCGGACTCGCGGCCGGAGCGACCAACCCCCGCCGCACCACACCCCGTACCAGCCACCAGGGGGCGGCATGAAACCCGACGTCGAAACCGCATTGACCGCGATCGATGCCGCCATCGGTGGCCCTGAGTGCCGACAGTGCAGCCAGCCCATAGGCACGTCACCCTCGGCGGATTTCTGTTCTGAGGGCTGTCAGCAGATCTGGCACGAACAGCACACCACCACACCACCCTCGGCTAGCGGGACAGCCTCGGATAGGTCATTTTCCGAGGCAACATCAGCCCGGCCGCTGGACTGGCTCGGACAGCCACCACCTGGGGTCATCGTGCGGGCTGGTCACGAAGTGCTCGATGACGTGGCTGCGTTCGTGGCCCGGTTTTCGGTGTTTCCCTCCGAGCACTGCGCGCCGACCTTGGCGCTGTGGTACGCCCACACCCACGCGGTGGATCAGTTCTATGTCACACCCCGGCTCATTCTGGACTCCGCCGAACCCGGATCCGGCAAGACACGAGTCTTGGAAGTCGCTCAATACCTTGTGCGGGCACCTGAGATGACGATCTCCGCTACCCCGGCCGCGCTTTTTCGTCTGGTGTCGATGGGGCCTATCACGATCCTCTTCGATGAAGTCGACGCGATTTTCAACCCCAAAAACGGCGGAAACAACGAGGATCTTCGGGGATTGCTCAACGCTGGTTATAAGCGATCCGCCACCATCGCCCGCTGCGTGGGCGACGCCAAGAACATGAAAGTAGAGCGCTTCCCCGTCTATGCCCCCGCGGCTCTCGCGGGGATTGCCGGTGCCATGCCGACCACCATCACCACCCGTGCGATCACCATCCACATGCGCCGCCGCCGCACCGATGAACCCGTCGAACCTTTTCGAGAACGACAAGTCGCCTGCCAAGCCCAACCCTTCCGAGAACAACTCGCCACCTGGATCGACTCGACCCGAACCCGACTCGGCGACGCTGCCCCCGTCATGCCTGAGGGAGTCATCGACCGCTGTGCCGAGATTTGGGAGCCATTGTTGGCTATTGCTGACACAGCAGGAGGGCACTGGCCCCACACCGCCCGCGCCGCCTGTCGACACTTTGTGCTTGACGCCGGACCCCCATTGACCTCACTCGGTATCCGGCTGCTCGCTGACCTGCGAGAGCTATTCACCCAAGCTGGTACGGTCAGGATGACCACTGCCGATATTCTCCCCGTCCTGTGCGCGCTTGACGAATCACCCTGGGGTGACCTGAACGGGAAACCCCTTGATGCCCGGCGGCTTGCCAAAGAACTGAGCCGCTACGGCGTTCGACCGCACGACTTGCGAATGACCGCCGGCGAGGTGGTCAAGGGCTACCGCACCGCCGCGCCCGAGGGCCTGGCCGATGCTTGGGACCGCTACCTGCCCTCACCCACCACCGCCGCGACAAGCGCTACAGCCGCTACATCGCAGGTCAGCTCCGTAGCGGCAACCGGACATGTAGCGGATGCATCCGCTACACCCCGCACCACCGCTACCAGTCTGACCAGGCATGTAGCGGCAGTCGCGGACGTAGCGGCCACCCAGCGCCCCGCCCGTCCCAGCACTGAGCAGGGGGACTGAGCCATGGCAACGCCACCCGCTAGCACTCCCGTCCGTGCCCGTACCCGGCTGACCATCGCCGACGTCTGCATTGACCTCGGTATCTCCCGCTCCACCTTCTATGAGTGGCGTGCCAAAGGCTGCGCACCCCGCTGCATCAAACTCCCCAACGGCGACATCCGCATCAACCGCACCGAATACGAACGCTGGCTCACTACCCTGGAAGAGGCGGCTTGATGACCACCATCACATACGACGTCCGGGTGTGGAAGACGGAGCAGTGCACCGGTCAGCGAGGTATTACCTACAAGGTCCGATGGGTCGTCGCTGGGCGTCAGCGCAAGAAGGCTTTCGGGACGAAGGCGCTCGCTGATAGCTTCCGGTCGGAGTTGATGACCGCGCTAAGAAAGGGGCAGCCGTTCGACACTACGACCGGACGGTCTTTCGCTGGACAAGGTGTGACAGAAAATGAGAGCTGGTATGTGTTCGCCTGTTCGTATGTAGACATGAAGTGGCCGGAGTCGGCTGGTAAGTCGCGCATGGGCATCGCTGAGACATTAGCGACAGTAACCCCGGTCCTCGCTGAGGGGAGAGGACGCCCATCGGACAAGGAGATGAGGACCGCTCTCTACGGCTGGGCCTTCAACACCCGTGCACGCGCTCATGGTGACCCGCCGGTTGAGGTCGCCCACACAATCCAGTGGTTAGAGAAACACACGGTGCAGGTTGCGGAACTCATGAAACCGGATGTGCTGCGGACCGTGCTCGCCCGGATTGGTCGAAAACTCGACGGCCAACCCGCGGCAGCGAGCACGATCGGGCGCAAACGCGCCGTCTTGCACAACGCACTGGAATACGCCGTGGAGCGGGAACTGCTACCGCTGAACC
>DATEMN010000484.1:0-23352 GCA_035275565.1 Pseudonocardiaceae bacterium
ATGCTGGATCGCTTCGGCGAGATCGGCGGAGTCGAGTTCGAACTATCGCCGCGAACGACTCCGGTGCGTGCTGCCGACTTCTCCTCATGATCATTATCGACACCAACGTCGCAACCGAGCTCATGAAGCCGTCCCCCGCCCCGGCCGTTCGGAACTGGATCAGTGCGCGCCGCAGCGACGAGTTGTACACGACGTCGATCACGCTCGCTGAGATCCGCTGCGGTATCGAACGTCTCCCCGCCGGTCGCCGCAGAGACCTCCTCAAGGCGACCGCCGACGACGTCTTCGCCGCGTTCGAGGATCAGATTCTGCCCTTCGATGCCGCAGCAGCGGCGCAGTATCCGATGATCGTGACCCGTCGTGACTGTGCCGGGCTACCCCTTGATGGATTCGACGCGCAGATCGCGTCCATTTGCCACACCCACGACGCGGCTCTGGCCACCCGCAACCTGAAGGACTTTCAGGACACCGGGATCGACGTGATCGACCCATGGCAAACAGCCTGAGCGACGCCACGTGCCGGGCATCCCGCACCTTTGCGTCCCGGGTAGCGCGATTTTCTGGTGATCCGGTTTCTTGTAACCTGGCCACGGCGGTGAGGAAACGGTTGCGTTCCGCGTCGGAGGCTTGCTCCATGGCCTGGTCCAGCGCGCGCCACAACGCCAGGCTCGGCGGATGGGTGCCGCGCTCGTCCATTCCATCCGCGAAGCGGAGCGAAGGACCTGCCACGGGATGCCGCCGCGCACGCGCTCGGGCGTGGATTGTCCGCTAGACCAGGTGATGTGACTGCAACACGACGATTACATCATGGTCACGGGGGTGTCGTGTGATGGTTTCGACTCACTCTACTGAGTGAGGCGCATCTAGGGTTCCGCTCCCCACGACAGGGGAGGCCTGGTCCGAGAGGTGCAGGCGGGTGGTGCGCTGCCCGCTCCACGGCGGGACACAAGCCCGGGAGGCCAGCCATGCCCGGCTGCCTCGCGGCCGGGTGCCGTGGACGTGGAGGCCTGACGTGGACGACTTGCATAACAATTACGGTCCGGAGGCGCGCTACGCCGTCAAGGCGGAAGCAGCGCTGCCGACGACGAAGGGAGAACAGGAGATCGCCCGCGGGCTGGAGCTGGGTCTGCCGGGGGCCGACTCGATCGTCGACCGGCGGATCCCCACTTTCTCCCGGGGCGAGCTGCCGCACTTCGCCGGCATCAACACCTTTCTCAAGGCGCCGTACGTCGAGGACGTCCGCCGCTGCGGCGAGTACGACGTGGCAGTGCTCGGCGCCCCCTTCGACGGGGGCACCACCTACCGGTCCGGGACTCGATTCGGTCCACAAGGGATTCGCAAGATCTCCGCGCTGTACGGGCCCTACAGCTTCGAGCTCGGCGTCGACTTGCGGGAATCGATTACCATTGCTGACCTCGGCGACGTGTTCACTATCCCCGGCAACATCGAGAAGACCTTCGACCAGATCTCCAAAGCGGTCGGGCACGTCTACTCTTCCGGCGCCTTTCCGGTAGTGCTGGGCGGCGACCATTCCATCGGCTACCCGACCACCCGCGCCGTCGCTGAGCACCTCAACGGCGGCAAGCTCGGCATCATCCACTTCGACCGCCACGTCGACACTCAGGAGACCGACCTCGACGAGCGGATGCACACCACCCCGTGGTTTCACGCCACAGACCTCCCCAACGTGCCGCCGCGCAACCTGGTGCAGATCGGCATCGGCGGCTGGCAGGCACCGCGACCCGGGGTGCAGGTCGGCCGGGAGCGCGGCACGACGATCATGACCGTCACCGACTGCGTCGAGATGGGCATCGAGGCCGCCGCCCAGCGCGCCCTGGACGTCGCCTGGGACGGCACCGACGCGGTCTGGTTGTCCTTCGACGTCGACTGCTTGGATGCCGCGTTCGTCCCCGGCACAGGATGGCCCGAACCCGGCGGTTTCCTGCCCCGCGAGGTGCTCAAGTTCATCCAGCTCGTCGCCGCGTGCCCGCTGGCCGGCATCGAAGTCGTGGAGTGCTCCCCGCCCTACGACAACGCCGAGATCACCGCACTCATCGCGACCCGGGTCATCTGCGACACCCTCGGCTGCCTCGTGCGCGCCGGTCACCTCCCGCGAAGGGCGGCCCAGTGAATACGCAAGTCTTAGCCACCAGTCCGACGGGCGGCCCCGATGCCGAGGATCTCCAGCACATCGGCTACCGGCAGGAGCTGCATCGCCGGTTGGGTGCCTTCTCCTCCTTCGCTGCCGGGTTCTCCTTCGTCTCGATCCTCACCACCGTGTTCCAACTCTTCGCGTTGGGCTATTCCTTCGGTGGCCCGGCGTTCTTCTGGACTTGGCCGCTGGTGTTCGCCGGTCAGCTGTGCGTGGCACTGGTCTTCGCCGAGCTGGCGTCAAGCTGGCCGCTGGCCGGGTGCATCTACCAGTGGTCGCGACGGCTGGCCGGTGAGACTGTCGGCTGGTTCGCCGGCTGGGCGATGTTGGTCGGCTACATCGTGAGTGTGGCGGCCATCGGCATCGCCCTGCAGGCGGTGCTGCCGGCGGTGTGGTCCGGGTTCCAGATCGTCGGCGACGACCCGTCGATCACCTCGGCCTCCGGTGCGGCCAACGGGATACTGCTCGGCTCGATCCTCATCGCGATCGCGACGGTGATCAGCGCTGTCGGCGTGCGGGTCATGGCGCTGATCATGGGGCTCGGCGTGGCGCTGGAGATCGTCGGGGTGGTGGTGCTGCTGGTATTGCTGTTCGGCAACGCCGAACGCGGGCCCGGGGTGGTGACCGAGACGCTTGACGTGTCCGGTAACAGCCCTTATGTGTTCGCCTTCCTGGCCTCCACCCTGATGGCGGCCTATGTGATGTACGGATTCGACAGTGCAGCGGAGCTGTCCGAGGAGACCGGCGAGCCGCGCCGGGTGGTGCCGGCGGCGATCCTGCGCGCGCTGCTGGTGTCGTTCGTGGGTGGTGGACTGATGATCGTGGCCGCGCTGATGGCAGCTCCCTTGCTTACCGACGGGCAGCTCTCCACCGGTGGCATCGCCTACATCATCACCAGCCAGTTCGACTCATCACTCGGCCGGATGCTTCTGGCCGTCGTCGCAATCGCGATCATCTCGGCGTGCCTGGCGATCCAGAACTCGGCGTCGCGGGTGATGTTCAGCATGGCGCGGGATGGCCGGCTGCCGGGCGCACGCTGGCTGGCCAGGGTCAGCCAGCGGACCGGGACGCCGATCCTCACGGGCATTGCGGTGAGCGTGCTCGCCATCGGGGTGTTGTTGATCAATCTCGGCAATCCGGCGGCGTTCGCCGCGATCACCAGCACGTCAGTGGTGATCGTGTACCTGGCCTACCTGCTGGTGACGGTGCCTGCGTTGGCCGCCCGGATGGGCGGGCGACTCCCCTCGCGGCGGGGCTTCTCGCTGGGCCGGTGGGGACTATCGGTGAATGTGTTCGCCGTCGTCTACGGCGCAGCCATGATGATTAACATCGCCTGGCCGCGGCAGCAGGTGTACGACCCTGCGGGCACCAGCTGGGTGCTGCAGTACTTGGCCCTGCTGTTCGTCGCCGCGCTGGTGGTGGTCGGTTTGGTGGTGCACCGGCTGTTGCGGGGCCGGCCCGCAACAGCGGCCGGTCCCGTGGCCGCCGTCGCAGAGGCATGAGTGCGGCGGCAAGACCGGAAACGCCCGGGCCGTGGGAGGATGGCACTTGTGCTGCGTTGGATCACCGCTGGGGAGTCCCACGGCCCTGCCCTGGTCGCCGTCCTGGAGGGGATGGTTGCCGGGGTTGAGGTGACTTCCAAGGATGTGCAAGCCGAGCTGGCCCGCCGCCGGCTCGGCTATGGGCGTGGGGCGCGGATGAAATTCGAGGCCGACGAGGTGGAGCTGCTGGGTGGTATCCGGCACGGTCGGACCCTGGGCGGCCCGGTGGCGATTCGGATCGGCAACACCGAGTGGCCCAAGTGGGAGACCGTGATGGCGGCTGACCCGGTGGACCGGGATCTGTTGGCCGCGCAGGCCCGCAACGCGCCGCTCACCCGGCCCCGACCTGGACATGCCGACCTGGCCGGGATGACCAAGTACGGCTTCGATGACGCCCGGCCGGTGTTGGAGCGGGCCAGCGCCCGCGAGACCGCCGCTCGGGTAGCGTTAGGTACGGTGGCCAAGGCGTTCCTGCGCCAGGCGCTGGGTGTCGAGGTGCTGTCTCATGTGGTGTCGTTGGGGGAGGCCAGTGCCCCGGAGGGGGTGCTGCCCGCACCCGGCGACCTGGAGCGAATCGACGCCAGCCCGGTCCGGGCGTTGTCGGAGGAGGCGTCGGCCGCGATGATCGCCGAAGTGGACGCCGCCAAGCGCGACGGTGACACGCTCGGTGGTGTGGTCGAGGTCGTGGTGCACGGGTTGCCGGTGGGCCTGGGCTCCTTCGTGCACGCCGACCGGCGGCTGGACGCCCGGCTAGCCGGCGCACTGATGGGTATCCAGGCGATGAAGGGCGTCGAGGTGGGGGACGGGTTCGCCACCGCGCGCCGCCGGGGCAGCGCGGCACACGACGAGATGGCGCCCGGGCCCGACGGCGTGGTGCGCTCCACCAACCGGGCCGGTGGTCTGGAGGGCGGCATGACCAACGGGGAGGCGTTGCGGGTCCGGGTGGCGATGAAGCCGATCTCCACCGTACCCAAAGCGCTGGCCACCGTGGACGTTGCCACCGGCGAGCCGGCCGTCGCGATCAACCAGCGCTCCGATGTGTGTGCGGTGCCAGCGGCGGGAGTGGTGGCCGAGGCGATGGTCGCGCTGGTGCTCGCCGACGCAGCGCTGGAGAAGTTCGGCGGCGATGCGCTGTCCGAGACCGCCCGCAACGCCCGCGGGTACGCCGACACCTCCCGGCAACGCTGACCGGCACGCATGATGAGCGGACCTGTCCTCATTCTTATCGGCCCACCGGGCTCGGGGAAAAGCACCGTCGGTGGGCTTGTCGCGGCCAAGCTGGGCGTCTTGTTCCGTGACTTCGATGACGACGTGGAGAACGAGTGTGGAATGCCGGCCGGGGAACTGGTCGTCAAGCTCGGTAGGGAGAGATTCAGCGAGATCGAGAGCAGTCTTATCGGTGCTGTTCTTGCGGATCATGCTGGGGTGCTCGCTCTCGGCGGTGGCACGCCACTGAATCCCGAAATTCAAGAACAATTGAAGCCGTTCCACACGGTATTCCTCGATGTGCAGCTGGATGAGTTGTTACGCCGTGAGGGGCTGGTCGCCTTACACCCGTGGCTGCTTCCGCATCCTCGGGCGCATCTCCGCCGGTTGCTCGCACAACGACGCCCGATCTATGAAGCAGTGTCGAAAGCCATGGTGTCGACGACTGGTCGTTGCGCTGAGGACGTCGCGGCAGAGGTGCTGCTGACCCTGCAACAGTGATCTCCCGGCTGCGGCCGGTCGGCAGCGTGGGATGCTCCCCGGGGGGTGGACGTGGGAGGAGTGGGATGATCGAGAACGCCGAGCCGGGGCAGGCCGGTGACACCGAGCCGCTGCGGATCCGGGTGGCGACGGCGCAGCCCTACGATGTCATTGTCGGGCGATACCTGCGGGGGGAGCTGCTGGATCTGGTGGGTGGTGACGCGGTGGCGATCGTGCACCAGCCGACCCTGGCCGGGCTCGCGGAGGGGTTTCGCACCGTGCTGGAGTTCGGCGGTGCCAACGCGTACCGCATTGAGGTGCCCGACGCCGAGGACGGCAAGACGCTGTCGGTGGCGGGATTCTGCTGGGACGCGATGGGCGAGATCGGTCTGGACCGCACCGGCACCGTGGTAGGACTCGGCGGCGGCGCGGTCACCGATCTGGCGGGGTTCGTCGCCGCCAACTGGCTGCGTGGGGTCCGGGTGGTGCAGGTGCCCACGACGCTGCTGGCGATGGTGGACGCCGCAGTGGGCGGTAAGACCGGGATCAACACCGCTGCCGGCAAGAACCTGGTCGGCTCCTTCCACGAGCCCGCCGCGGTGCTGGTAGACCTCGCGACCCTCCAGACGCTACCGCGAGCCGAGCTCGTCGCCGGGATGGCCGAGGTGGTGAAGGCCGGGTTCATCGCCGATCCGGTGATCCTGGAGCTGATCGAGGCTGACCCGGCCGCCGCGCTGGACCCGTCCGGCCCGGTGCTGGAGGAGTTGGTTGCCCGCTCGATCCGGGTGAAGGCCGACGTGGTGGCTGCCGACCTGCGAGAATCCCACCTACGCGAGGTGCTCAACTACGGGCATACCCTGGGCCACGCGCTGGAGCGTCGGGAGGGCTACCAGTGGCGCCACGGCGCCGCGGTGAGCGTCGGCATGGTCTTTGCGGCCGAGTTGGCCCGGCTTGCCGGACGGCTGGACGATGCCACCGCGCGGCGGCATCGCCGGCTGCTCACCTCGATCGGCCTGCCGACCAGCTATGACGCTGACGCGCTGCCCGACCTGATCGAGGGCATGCGCAACGACAAGAAGACCCGAGCCGGGGTGCTGCGTTTCGTGGTGCTCGATGACCTCGCCAAACCCGGGCGGTTGGAGGATCCGGACCCGGAGCTGCTGGCCACCGCCTACGCCGCAGTGGCGGGCTCGAAGTGAAGGTGCTGGTACTCAACGGGCCGAACCTGGGCCGGCTCGGAACCCGCGAGCCCGACGTCTACGGCGCAACCAGTTATGCCGACCTAGCGGCGCTGTGCCAGCGGGCCGGAGTCGAGCTGGGGCTCGACGTGGACGTGCGGCAGACCGATCACGAGGGCGTCATGATCGGCTGGCTGCACGAGGCCGCTGACACCGCGACCCCGGTGGTGCTCAACGCCGCGGCGTGGACGCATTACTCGATCGCTGTCCGGGACGCCGCCGCGCAGCTGTCGGCGCCGCTGGTGGAGGTGCACATCAGCAACGTGCACGCCCGGGAGCCTTTCCGGCACCACAGTCACCTCTCGGCCATCGCCTCCGGGGTCATCGTCGGCTTGGGCGTCGACGGTTACCCACTTGCGCTACGCTGGATAGCGGGTCGCGCCGGTACCTGAAGGGTAACTAGGTGTCGATGAACCAGGTGATCGCCGCCATCGAGCAGCTAGCCGGACCTGTTCAGCTGCTGCGACTGCCCGTTGTCCGTGGCAAGGTACGCCATACCGGTGCCGACATCACACAGGCCAGGACCGCATTCGGCTACATCCCGACGGTGAGCCTGACCGACGACCTCGCCGCCATGACGGTGGCCGAGCGTCACGCTGATCTGGAGCTTTCCCGTGAACTCTGCTGACCCGGCGATGTCCCACCCCCGGCGCCGCGCGGCGCTCCGCGAGCGGTTGCGCTCCCTGGAGCTGGATGCGTTGCTGGTCACGGATCTGCTCAACATCCGCTACCTCACCGGATTCACCGGTTCCAGCGCCGCCCTGTTGGTGCACGCTGAGAGCGACGAGCGCAGCGTGTTCGCCACCGACGGCCGCTATCGCACGCAGTCGCAGCGGGAGGTGCCCGACCTGCGCCGGGTGATCGACAGGTCCATCCGCCTGCAGCTGGCCAAGGAAGCCACCGAGGCCGGGGTCGGCCGGCTGGGTTTCGAGAGCCATGTCGTGACTGTGGACGGCCACGCCGCCCTCTTGAAGGTCACCGGTGCGAACCTACTGGTCGCCACTTCGCGGCCGGTGGAGGCGCTGCGGCTGATCAAAGACGGCACCGAGGTCGCCGCGTTGCGCGCGGCCTGCGTTGCAGCCGACACCGCCCTGGCCGGGCTGCTGGCCGACGGTGGGCTGCGCCCGGGCCGCACCGAGCGCGAGGTGGCGCGCGACCTGGAGGCCCGGATGGTGACAGCGGGCGCTGCCGGCCCTTCGTTCGAGACCATCGTGGCGACCGGCCCGAACTCAGCGGTGCCGCACCACCGCCCGACCGGCGCGCAGCTGCGCCGCGGCGACCTGGTGAAGCTGGACTTCGGTGCTCTGGTCGACGGTTACCACTCCGACATGACCCGCACCATGGTGCTGGGGGAGCCGGCTGAGTGGCAGCGGGAGATCTACGACCTGGTCGCCGCGGCTCAGGCCGCTGGGCGGGTGGCGCTGCGGGCCGGGGCTGACGTCCGCGACGTGGACGCGGCAGCCCGGAACGTGATCGTTCACGCCGGGCACGGCGAGAACTACGTGCACGGTCTCGGGCATGGTGTCGGTTTGCAGATTCACGAGGCGCCAGCGTTGTCGCAGTTCGGGGTCGGTACACTGGTGGCAGGCATGACGGTCACCGTCGAGCCGGGTGTCTACCTGGCGGACCGGGGCGGCGTGCGCATTGAGGACACCCTCGTTGTCTCCGACGGCGAACCCGAGCTCCTCACCCGAACCACGAAGGAACTCGTGGTCGTGCCCTGCTTGCCGTGACGTGCTGACCGCCCGGATTGTGATGAACCAGGATTGTGATGAACGGAGTGAAGGGCTGACGTGGCCACCACCAATGACCTGAAGAACGGACTCGTGCTCAACCTCGACGGCCAGCTGTGGTCGGTCGTGAAATTCCAGCACGTCAAACCAGGCAAGGGCGGCGCCTTCGTGCGGACAACCCTGAAGAACGTGCTCTCCGGCAAGGTCGTAGACAAGACCTTCAACGCGGGCACCGCGGTCGACACCGCCACCGTCGATCGGCGCGAGATGACCTACCTGTACCCCGACGGTACCGATTTCGTGTTCATGGACACCGATACCTTCGAGCAGATCACCATTCCCGGTGAGACCGTCGGAGATACGGCGAAGTATCTGCTGGACAACCAGACCGCGCTGGTCGCCGTGCACGATGGCACCCCGCTGTATGTCGAGCTACCTACCTCAGTGGAGTTGGTGATCTCGCATACCGACCCGGGCCTGCAGGGGGATCGGTCGACGGGGGGCACCAAGCTCGCCACGCTGGAAACCGGCGCTGAGATTCAAGTGCCGCTGTTCCTCACCATCGGCGAGAAGGTCAAGGTCGACACCCGGGACGGGCGTTACCTCGGCCGCGTCAGCACCTGAGGTGGGTGCCCGCAGCAAGGCCCGCAAACGCGCCGTCGACATCCTCTTCGAAGCCGACCTGCGCAGGTTGGACCCGTCGGCCCTGATTGCCGAGCGGGTCGGGGCACCGGAGCTGCCCCCGGTCAGTGACTACACCGTCTCGTTGGTGCACGGCGTGGTCGCGCACCAAGAAGACATCGACCGGCTGCTCGCCGAGCACGCTCGGGGGTGGACCGTGGCGCGGATGCCCGCGGTGGACCGAGCGGTGCTCCGGCTGGGCGTGTTCGAACTGCTGTTCTCCGACGAGGTGGACGACGCGGTAGCTATCGATGAGGCCATCGAGCTGGCCAGGTCGTTGTCCACCGACGACTCGCCGCGATTCGTCAATGGCGTGCTTGGTGCGCTTGCCGCGCTGCCGCGCGGCTTGTGAGTGGCGATCAGTGCTCCACGCACTGACTACCACTCACGTGCCTAGTCCTCTTTGGCCGGGCGAGCCTCCGGGGGTAGCACTCCCCAGCCGATCAGCTGCTCGGTGAGGTCGCCCGGTGACATGTCGTAGATGATCGCCAGCGAGCGCAGGTCCTCCGTCCGGATGGACAGCACCTTGCCGTTGTAGTCGCCGCGCTGACTCTGGATCGTCGCGGCGTACCGAGCCAGTGGGCCTACCTTGTCCACTGGTAACTGTTGCAGTCGTTCCAAGTTGATGACGATCTTGGTGGCTGGTTCCCCCCCCGAGGGTATCCGGCCTTCTGGCAGTAATTCGGGTACTGGGACCCCGTAGAAGTCGGCAAGCTCGGCGAGCTTCTGCACGGTGACCGCGCGGTCGCCCCGCTCGTACGAGCCGACCACCACAGCCTTCCAGCGGCCCGCCGACTTCTGCTCGACACCGTGCAGCGACAGGCCCTGCTGCTGACGGATGCCACGCAGTTTGGACCCCAGTGCCTTGGCGTAGTCGCCCATCTGGCGCTTCTCCTTCTCCTTCAACCCCGACCAGTCAACGCCTGAGGGCGTCGCGCGCACGTCGGGATGATACGGAGAGTAATGCTGCGCTGAGTAACCTTCTAGGTCAAGCCATCGGGGGCCCAACACTGAGGAGAGTCACTCACATCACCCAGACGGGGCAGTGATGGAGCGCTGGTAACCCCCCAATGCGCCTCCTGATACCGTCGGCGACCGGGGCCGAGCGATTGCCCGGCACCTGACGTCCTTTAAGACCCGTCCGGTGAGGCGGGGAAGGAGGTCCCCCGTGTCGTCCCCCTCCGGGACGGGTGCGGCCGGATCACCGCGACAGCGTGAGCTGCTCTCGGCGGCCGATGTCGCGCGCATCGTCGCTCGAATGGCGCACCAGATCATCGAGCGCACCGCCGGCCGGCCTGCGGTGCTGCTCGGTATCCCCACCCGCGGCGTCCCGCTGGCGCACCGGCTGGCGGACCGGATTCGTGAGTTCGGCGGGGCACTGGCAGAGGTAGGCGCCCTGGATGTCACCCTCTACCGAGATGACCTGCGACGCAGACCGACCAGAGCGTTGCAGCCTACCGAGTTGCCTGTCAGTGGGCTCGATGATGCCCTCGTCGTGCTGGTCGACGACGTGTTGTACTCCGGTCGTACCGTCGCGGCGGCACTGGACGCGGTACGTGACTACGGCCGCCCCCGGGCGGTGCAACTCGCTGTGCTGGTCGACCGCGGCCACCGGGAGCTGCCTATCCGGGCCGATTACGTGGGTAAGAACATGCCGACCTCGCACGACGAGGAAGTCGGTGTGCTGCTCGTCGAGACCGACGGCGCTGATGCCGTCGTGATCCGCCGGAGGCTGCGGTGAGACACCTGCTGACCACGACCGACCTGCATCGCGAGACCGCTACTGCGCTGCTGGACACCGCCGAGGCGCTCAAGCAGGCGCTGCTGGGGCGTGAGGTGCGCAAGCTGCCGACACTGCGCGGCCGCACCGTGGTGACCCTGTTCTACGAGAGCTCTACTCGCACCCGAGCCTCCTTCGAGATCGCGGGCAAGTGGATGAGCGCCGACGTGGTCAACGTCTCGGCCGCGGCGTCCTCGGTGGCGAAGGGAGAGTCGCTGCGCGACACCGCGCTCACCCTGGCCGCGATGGGTGCGGACTGTGTCGTGATCCGTCATCCGGCCTCGGGCGCCGCGCACCGGCTCGCCAGCTGGATGCCCGCACACGTGATCAATGCCGGGGACGGTACCCACCAGCACCCCACCCAGGCACTTCTCGATGCGGCTACTCTGCGTGAGCGTTTGGGCACCCTGAATGGGCGGACCGTCACCATCGTAGGCGATGTGCTGCATAGCCGGGTCGCTCGCTCGAATATCCAGTTATTGATCACGCTGGGTGCCCGGATCCAGCTCGTCGCCCCGCCGACCCTGCTGCCATGTGGCGTAGCAAACTGGGAATTCGAGAACTGGGATGTCGAGAGCTGGGGAGAGCGGAGCAGGCCGGTCACGGTCGAGCATGATCTCGACGCCGCACTCCCCGGCACCGACGCGCTGATGGTGCTGCGGGTGCAGGCCGAGCGGATGCACGGTGGGTTCTTCCCGTCCGCCCGGGAGTACTCGATCAGCTACGGCCTGACCGAGGCCCGGCTGGGGCTGTTGCCGGGGCACGCCGTCGTGCTGCACCCGGGGCCGATGCTGCGTGGCATGGAGATCTCGCACTCGGTCGCCGACTCGCCCCGCGCCGCGATCGCTGACCAGGTCCGTAACGGGGTCCATGTGCGGATGGCCGTGCTCTACCACCTGCTCGCGGCCCAGGACGACGTAGCATGACCCGGCCGCTGCTTCTTCGCGGAATCCGACCCTACGGCGCGGGTGACCCGGTGGATCTGCTAGTCCGGGACGGCGTGATCGCCGAGTTGGGTGCCGGCTTGGACGGCACCGGCGCCGAGGCGCTCGACGGTGGTGGACTGATCGCGCTGCCCGGTCTGGTCGACCTGCACACGCACCTGCGCGAACCCGGCCGGGAGGACGCCGAGACGATCGCCACCGGGTCGGCGGCCGCGGCGCTGGGTGGCTACACTGCGGTGTTCGCGATGGCCAACACCGACCCGGTCGCCGACACCGCCGTGGTCGTGGAGCACGTGTACCGGCGCGGCCGCGACGTCGGGCTGGTCGACGTGCACCCGGTCGGCGCGGTTACCGCCGGGCTGCGTGGTGAGCGGCTCGCCGAGCTGGGGACGATGGCCGCGTCCGCCGCCGCGGTGCGGATGTTCTCCGACGACGGCCTGTGCGTGCACGACCCGCTGCTGATGCGCCGCGCCCTGGAGTACACCCGCGGGCTGGGCGGGGTGGTCGCGCAGCACGCCGAGGATCCCCGGCTCACCGCAGGCGCCCAGGCCCACGAGGGCCGGATCGCGGCCCGGCTGGGGCTAGCAGGCTGGCCCGTCGCCGCGGAGGAATCGATCGTGGCCCGGGACTGCCTGCTGGCCCGCGATGCCAGTGCCGCGCTGCACGTCTGCCACGTGTCCACTGCGGGCACGGTGGACGTGCTGCGCTGGGCCAAGCAGCGCGGGATCCGGGTGACCGCCGAGGTGACCCCGCACCACCTGCTGCTCACCGATGAGCGGCTGGCTGGCTACGACCCGGTCAACAAGGTCAACCCGCCGCTGCGCACCGCCGCTGACACCCAGGTGCTGCGCGCCGCGCTGGCCGAAGGGATCGTGGACTGTGTGGCCACCGACCATGCCCCGCACGCCGCGCAGGACAAGGACTGCGAATGGTCCGCGGCTCGGCCGGGCATGCTCGGATTGCAGACCGCGCTGTCGGTGGTGGTGGCCACCATGGTTCGTCCTAGCTTGTTGGACTGGCGGGGGGTGGCTCGGGTGATGAGTGAGCGTCCGGCCCGGATCGGTGGGGCGACCGCTCAGGGCCGCCCGATCGCGGTGGGACAGCCGGCGACGCTGGTCCTAGTGGACCCCGATGCCACCTGGACGGTGCGCGGGGCGCAGCTGGCCAGCCTGGCCGACAACACTCCCTACGAGGGAATGGAGCTGCCCGGCCGGGTGGTGGCCACCCTGCTGCGCGGCGACGTCACGACCGAGGACGGGAAGGTGCAACGGTGACTCGTGAGCCGGCGGTCCTGGTACTCGAGGACGGCACCACCGTGCGCGGTGAGAGCTACGGAGCGGTGGGCCAGGCGCTCGGTGAGGCGGTGTTCGCCACCGGGATGACCGGCTACCAGGAGACCCTCACCGATCCGTCCTACCGGCGCCAGATCGTCGTGCAGACCGCGCCGCACATCGGCAACACCGGCTGGAACGACGAGGACGACGAGTCGGATCGGATCTGGGTGGCCGGCTACGTCGTGCGCGACCCGGCCCGGGTTCCCTCCAACTGGCGCTCCCGCCGGCCGCTCGAGGACGAACTCGCCCGCCAGGGCATTGTGGGCATCGCTGGGGTGGACACTCGCGCGCTGACCCGCCGGTTGCGCGAGCACGGCTCGATGCGGGCCGGGGTCTTCTCCGGTGCGGCGCTGGCCGAGCCGGCGCAACTGGTGGCGCGGGTGCTGGCCAGCCCCCCGATGGTTGGGGCGGACCTGGTCGGGGAGGTCACCGCCGCCGAGCCTTATCTCGTGCCGGCCACCGGCCAGCGCCGGTTCCTGGTGGTCGCGCTAGACCTGGGGATCAAGTCCAACACGCCGCGGATGCTGGCCGCTCGGGGGATCGAGACCCATGTGCTGCCCGTCACCGCCACGGTGGAGCAGCTGCTAGAGCGCCAGCCCGACGGGGTGTTCCTGTCTAACGGCCCAGGTGACCCGGCCACCGCGCACCACGCGGTCTCGTTGACCCGGGCGGTGTTGGCCCGGCGGGTACCGCTGTTCGGGATCTGCTTCGGCAACCAGATCCTTGGCCGGGCGTTGGGACGGGACACCTACAAGATGCGCTACGGCCACCGCGGGCTCAACATCCCGGTCATTGAGCACACCACCGGCCGGGTTGCGATCACCTCGCAGAACCACGGTTTCGCCGTTGCCGGGGAGCCGGGGGAGCGCTTCGACTCCGACTTCGGCACCGCAGTGATGAGCCATTCCTGCCCCAACGACAACACCGTTGAAGGTCTGACTTGCCTGGACACCCCCGCATTCAGCGTCCAATATCACCCCGAAGCCGCCGCAGGCCCTCACGACGCAGCCACTCTCTTCGACCGCTTTTGCGAGTTGATGTCCCACTCGAGTCGCCATTCGGAGCCGAATAGTGGTCTCGCGGGGGTTGAAAACTGCGATTCGGCTCCGAATGGCGGTTGCTGATGCCCCGGCGTGATGACATTCAGCATGTGTTGGTGATCGGGTCGGGGCCGATTGTGATTGGGCAGGCTTGTGAGTTTGATTACTCGGGGACGCAGGCTTGTCGGGTGTTGCGGGAGGAGGGGCTGCGGGTCAGCCTGGTGAACTCCAACCCGGCGACGATCATGACAGATCCGGAGTTTGCCGATGCCACCTACATCGAGCCGATCACTCCGGAGTTCGTCGAGAAGGTGATCGCTGCCGAGCAGGCGGGCGGGACTCCCGTGACAGCCTTGCTGGCCACGTTGGGCGGGCAGACCGCGCTGAACACCGCCGTCGCGCTGCACGAGAACGGGGTGCTGGCGCGGTACGGCATCGAGTTGATCGGCGCCGACATCGACGCCATCCAGCGCGGCGAGGACCGGCTGAAGTTCAAGGACGTCGTGCGCGCGGTGGGTGCCGAGGTGCCGAGCAGCGCCGTCTGCCGGTCTCTGGATCAGGTGCGCGAGGCTGTTGGAGAGCTCGGTCTGCCGGTGGTGATCCGGCCGTCGTACACCATGGGCGGGCTCGGCTCCGGGATGGCGCACACCGATCAGGAGCTCGAGCGGCTGGCTACGGCGGGCCTGGCCGCGAGCCCGGTACACGAGGTACTCATCGAGCAGAGCGTGCTGGGCTGGAAGGAATACGAGCTGGAACTGATGCGCGACCACCGGGACAACGTGGTGGTGGTGTGCTCGATCGAGAACATCGACCCGATGGGGGTGCACACTGGAGACTCGGTGACTGTTGCCCCGGCAATGACCCTGACCGATCGCGAGTACCAGCACATGCGTGATGTCGGCATCGCGGTGTTACGCGAGGTCGGGGTGGACACCGGCGGCTGCAACATCCAGTTCGCGGTGCATCCCCGGGACGGCCGGCTGGTCGTGATCGAGATGAACCCGCGGGTGTCCCGGTCGTCAGCGCTGGCGTCCAAGGCTACCGGGTTCCCGATCGCCAAGATCGCCGCGAAGCTCGCGATCGGCTACAACCTCGATGAGATCGCCAACGACATCACCGGTAAGACCCCGGCCTGTTTCGAGCCCGCCTTGGACTACGTGGTGGTCAAGGTGCCCCGATTCGCTTTCGAGAAGTTCCCCGGCGCGGACCCCACGCTCACCACCACCATGAAGTCGGTCGGTGAGGCGATGGCACTGGGCCGCTCGTTCCCCGAGGCGCTGGGCAAGGCGCTGCGCTCGATGGAGACCCCTGCCGCTGGCTTCTGGACCAGGCCCGACCCACCGTCAACATCCATGGGCGCTGAGTTGGCGGCGTTGCGAGTCCCGCATGACGGCCGGCTCTACGCCGCCGAGCGGGCATTGCGCCTGGGTGCCACGGTGGTGCAGGTGTCCGAAGCGTCGGGTATCGACCCGTGGTTCATCGATCAGATCGCCAGCCTGGTCGAGCTGCGCGCCGAACTCGCCGCCGCGCCGGAGCTCGACGGGCCGCTGCTGCGCCGGGCCAAGCGGGCCGGTATCTCCGACCGGCAGCTCGCCACTGTGCGCGGTGACCGCACCGAGCCTGAGATCCGAGCCCTGAGGCACCGGTTGGGCGTGCGACCGGTCTACAAGACCGTGGACACCTGCGCCGCCGAGTTCGCCGCCCGCACCCCGTATCACTACTCCGCTTACGAGAGCGCCCCCGATGCCGAGACCGAGGTTACCGAGCAGCGGGAACGGCCGAAGGTGATCATCCTGGGCTCCGGGCCGAACCGGATCGGCCAGGGCATCGAGTTCGACTACTCGTGTGTGCACGCCGCGATGGCGTTGCGCTGCGCACCTGACAACGAAGGCCTCGGCTACGAGACCGTGATGATCAACTGCAATCCGGAGACGGTGTCCACCGACTACGACACCGCCGACCGGCTCTACTTCGAGCCGCTGACCTTCGAGGACGTCATGGAGGTGGTGGACGCCGAGCGAACCTCGGGCACCCTGGCGGGGGTGATTGTGCAGCTGGGCGGGCAGACCCCGCTGGGGCTGGCGCAGCAGCTGGCCGACGCGGGTGTTCTGGTGGTCGGTACCACCCCAGAGGCGATTCACCTCGCCGAGGACCGCGGTTCCTTTGGCGCGGTGCTGGAGCGGGCCGGATTACCCGCGCCGGCTTACGGCACTGCCACGTCGTTCGCGGAGGCCCGCAAGATTGCCGAGGAGATCGGTTACCCGGTGCTGGTCCGCCCCTCCTACGTGCTCGGGGGGCGCGGCATGGAGATCGTCTACGACGACGAGACGCTGGCCGGCTACATCGCCCGTGCCACCCAGATCAACCCCCAGCATCCAGTGCTAGTGGATCGCTTCCTCGATGATGCCATCGAGATCGACGTCGACGCGCTGTGTGACGGTACCGAGGTCTACCTCGGCGGGATCATGGAGCACATTGAGGAGGCTGGGGTGCACTCCGGCGACTCCTCCTGCGCGTTGCCACCGATCACGCTGGGCGAGTCCGATCTGATCACGGTGCGTTCCTCCACCGAGGCGATCGCCCGCGGGATCGGCGTCCGCGGCCTGCTCAACGTGCAGTACGCGCTCAAAGACGACGTGCTCTACGTGCTGGAGGCCAATCCGCGGGCCAGCCGCACGGCGCCGTTCGTCTCCAAGGCCACCGCGGTGCCGTTGGCCAAGGCTGCCGCCCGGATCATGCTCGGCGCCACTATCGCCGAATTGCGAGCTGAGGGCCTGCTGCTCCCGCACGGTGACGGCGGCGACCTGCTGGCCGACGCGCCGGTGGCCGTCAAGGAGGCAGTGCTGCCCTTCCACCGGTTCCGTACCCCGGAAGGGCAGGGGGTGGACTCGCTGCTCGGGCCGGAGATGAAGTCCACTGGCGAGGTGATGGGCATCGACGCCGCGTTCGGGCAGGCGTTCGCGAAGTCCCAGGCTGCGGCCTACGGCTCGCTGCCGACGTCGGGGCGGGTGTTCGTGTCGGTGGCCGACCGGGACAAGCGGGCCATGGTGTTCCCAGCTAAACGGCTGGCCGATCTGGGCTTCGAGGTCCTCGCTACCCGGGGAACCGCCAACACGCTGCGTCGCAACGGCATACCGTGCACTGTGGTGCGCAAGCACTTCGAAGGCCCGGACAACATCGTCGACCTGATCAACGCCGGGGACGTCGATATGATCATCAACACGCCCTACGGCAATCCCGGTCCCCGGGTGGACGGTTACGAGATCCGCACCGCAGCGGTGGCCCGGGACATCCCGTGCGTCACCACCGTGCAGGGCGCCGCTGCAGCCGTCCAGGGCATCGAAGCCCTCATCCGTGACGACATCACCGTCCGCCCCCTGCAAGCCCTGCATGCCGCTCTCCGACCATCAGCGGGACTCTCCGATGTCTGATAACTCCGCTGAGCGCGGGTTCGGGATGCGGTTGCGCGCTGCTGTAGCGGCGCGCGGGCGGTTGTGTGTGGGGATCGATCCGCATCCCGAGTTGCTGCGGGGATGGGGGGTGGGCGATGACGTGGCTGGGTTGGAGAGGTTTGCGCTGGGGGCGGTCGAGGCTTTGGCACCGGAGGTGGCGGTGATCAAGCCGCAGTCGGCGTTCTTCGAGTGGCACGGAGCGCGGGGTGTCGCGGTGCTGGAACGGGTCCTGGTAGCGACCCGGGACGCCGGCGCGCTGGTGCTGCTCGACGTCAAACGAGGGGACATCGGCTCCACCATGGCCGGGTACGCTGCAGCCTATTTGAGTGACGGGGCGCCGCTGGCCGCCGACGCGATCACCGTGTCGCCTTACCTCGGGGTCGGTGCGCTGGATCCGGCGTTCGAGCTGGCTGGCCGGACCGGGCGGGGGGTGTTCGTGCTGGCGTCGACCTCCAATCCGGAGGGTGCCGATGTGCAGGCCGCGTTCACCGGTACCGGGAGCACGGTTGCGCAGTCCGTGGTCGATGCTGTTGCTGTGCGCAATGCAGGTCACCTCGGCGATTTCGGTGTGGTGGTGGGGGCCACTACAGCGGCCAGGGCACTGCGGCTGGAGGCACTCAATGGCCCGATCCTGGTCCCTGGGATAGGCGCCCAGGGCGCCTGCCTGGCCGACTTGCCCCGGGTCTTCGGTGTGGTGGCCAGCCACGTGTTGCCGACTACCTCACGGGGGCTGCTGTGGCATGGACCCGAGCCGGCGTCCCTGCGACACGCCGCACGGCGGATCGCCGACGAGGCGACAGACCTGCTCGGATTCCCGTCTCGGCAGGTCGGCGGTGGTACCCCGCGTTGGACGGCGGACCGCCCGGGGGATACGGTCGCCGCACCAATCCAGACCATTCCTAAGCACTAGCAATCGACGGAGGAGACCGTGGCCCTTCCCGAGCTGACCGAGGAGCAGCGGGCCGCTGCGCTGGAGAAGGCGGCCGCCGCCCGACGCGCCAGGGCCGAGCTCAAGGAACGCCTCAAGCGCGGTGGGACCAACCTCACGGAGGTCCTCGCGCAGTCCGACAGCGACGACATCCTGGGTAAAATGAAGGTTTCGGCTTTATTGGAGGCCCTGCCCGGCGTGGGCAAGGTCCGTGCCCAGCAGATCATGGAGCGACTGGAGATCGCCACTAGTCGGCGGTTGCGCGGGCTTGGTGAGCGCCAGCGCAAGGCGCTGCTCACCGAGTTCGGTGGCGAGTGACCGCTCCGTGACGGTGGGTGAGCCGGGGTGCAGCGACCTCGCCAGGCCCCGGCTCACCGTCCTCGCAGGTCCCTCCGGGGTCGGCAAATCCAGTGTGGTCGCCGAGGTGGTCCGACGTTGGCCACAGCTATTCGTCAGCGTCTCGGTGACCACCCGACCACCTCGTTCTCGTTGCGGTCAACGACCTGACGAGAATTACCACCACGTAGACCGCGCCACCTTCGCCCATATGGTCGAGCATGGTGAGTTTCTGGAGTACGCCCAGTACGCCGGGAACTGCTATGGCACGCCTGCGGCCCCGGTGCGCGAAGCTTTAGCGGCTGGCCGGCCCACCCTGCTGGAGATCGAAGTGCAAGGTGCGCGACAGGTCCGGGCCGTGATGCCGGATGCCCTGCTGGTGATGCTGATGCCGCCGTCCTGGGAGGTGCTGTGCGAGCGGCTGGCCAGCCGTGGCACGGAGGATCTCCCCGGACTGGAGCGCCGGTTACGGGTGGCTCGCGACGAGCTCGACGCCGTCGAAGAGTTCGATGCCGCGGTCGTCAACGACGACGTGCAGCGGGCCGCGCAGGAGTTGATAGCCTTGATAGTCGGCACGGGTCCTCCGAGACCGCCGAATTCCCCGATCTCTGACGCACCTGGAGACAGTGAGTGAGCATCCCCACCGAACTGGACGCGGTGACCGCGCCCTCGGCCACCGCCCCTGAGGGCATCACCAACCCTCCGATCGACGACCTGCTCGACAAGGTCAGCTCGAAGTACGCCCTGGTCATCTTCGGCGCCAAGCGGGCTCGCCAGATCAACGACTACTACGCCCAGCTCGGGGAGGGGCTGCTGGAATACGTCGGCCCGCTGGTCGAGCCGGGGGCACGGGAGAAACCACTGTCGATCGCGTTGCGGGAGATCCACGGCGGTCTGCTCGAGCACACCGAGGGCGAGTGACCCACGCCGGGCCCGACCTGTCTCGGCGGATCGTGCTCGGCGTTTCGGGTGGTATCGCCGCCTACAAGGTGTGTGAGGTGCTCCGCCGCCTCACCGAGGCGGGTCACCAGGTCCGGGTCGTTCCCACCGAGGCTGCCTTGCGCTTCGTGGGCGCGTCGACCTGGGAGGCACTGTCCGGGCTACCGGTACAGCACGGTCTGTTCGTTGACGTCCCCGAGGTTCCCCACGTGCGGCTGGGGCAGACCGCCGATCTGGTTCTGATCGCCCCGGCTACCGCGGACCTGCTGGCGCGAGCCGCCCACGGCCGGGCCGACGACCTGCTGTCCGCCACCCTGCTCACCGCCCGGTGCCCGGTGCTGCTGGTGCCCGCGATGCACACCGAGATGTGGGAACACCCCGCGACGGTGCACAACGTCGCCGTGTTGCGCTCGCGCGGGACCGTCGTCGCCGAGCCCGCGACGGGTCGGCTCACCGGTGCTGATTCCGGTGCCGGGCGGCTGCCGGAGCCCGCGGAGATCATCGATCTGGCCACCCTGTTGCTGCACCGCGCCGACGCTCTGCCGAGGGATCTCGCCGGGCGGCAGGTGGTGATCTCCGCCGGTGGCACTCGCGAGCCGCTGGACCCGGTGCGCTACCTGGGCAACCGGTCCTCGGGGCGGCAGGGCTACGCGCTGGCCCGGGTCGCGGCGCAGCGCGGTGCCCGGGTGACGCTGGTCGCGGCGCACACCGCCGACCTGACCGATCCGGCTGGCGTCGAGGTGGTCTCCGTAGGTACCGCGCGCGAACTGCAGAAGGTTGTGCTCAAAACGGTGCCTCACGCCGACGCGGTGGTGATGGCCGCCGCCGTGGCCGACTTCCGACCGGCTGACCCTCGCCTTAGCAAGATGAAAAAATCCGGGTCGGACCCGGATCCGCTGCCGCTGGCCCTCAACCCGGACATTCTGGCCGAGCTGGTGCGACGCCGCCCGCCGGGTCAAGTGGTGGTTGGCTTCGCTGCCGAGACCGGCGACTCCGACGGCGGGGTGCTCGCGCACGGCCGGGCCAAACTCGCCCGCAAGGGCTGCGACCTGCTGGTGGTCAACGCGGTCGGCGAGGGCCGCGCGTTCGACGTCGAGCACAACGCAGGCTGGCTGCTCGGCGACGACGGCATCGAGATCGAGCTGCCCGAGGGCCCCAAGACGCTGCTCGCCTCATACGTCTGGGACGCCGTCGCGGTCCGGCTGACCGGGTAAGCCAGACCAGCTCATGAATGGTAGTAAGAAACTACTTTAGCGTAGTAAGAAACTACTTTAGCTGAGTCCGGTGAGGAGATCACGATGGGGCGGGCGAAGAAGGCGAAAGCGACGGCCGGTTCGGTGGTGTTGGCGGAGCGGGACCTCACAGTGCCGGGGTTCGCACCGGCGGTGGAGGATACTCCCGTCGAGCGGGCCGGCCGGAATTTGCGGAAGGAGACTCCGCGGAGCGCCCACGCCGAGTTCACGCCTGCGGTCGATCGGCCGAGTGTGGTGGACTCGGTCGAATCGGCGAACGAGGGTCGGATGGCCTCGCTGATCCCACTCCGGGTGGGTCGGATGGCGGTCTCCCCGTTCGCCTTCCTGCGTGGTTCGGCTGGGCTGATGGCAACGGATCTGGCTGCCACTCCGAACACCGGCCTGACAGCCCAGCTGTGCGGGGATGCGCATGCGGCCAACTTCGGCGTCTACGGCGGGTCCGACGGGCAGATTGTGATCGATATCAACGATTTCGATGAAACGGTGTCCGGACCATGGGAGTGGGACCTCAAACGACTCGCTGCCAGCCTGGTGGTGGCCGGGCGAGAGATCGGCGCGTCGGCGAGCAACTGCTTCGGAGCGGCGTTCGAGGCGGTCGGTTCCTACCGGAAGGTGCTGGAGGTGCTCGCCTCGATGCCGGTGTTGGATGCCTGGCGCGCGGTCGCCGACGAGAAATTCCTCGCCCAGGTACACGCCCGGCAAATGAGCGGCACGTTGAAGGCGGTGGCGAAAAAGGCGCGACACAAAACCAGCGCCACGTTTGCGGCGGAGTCGACGGTGCGACTGGGTGACGGGCGGTGGCGGTTCGTGGCGGACCCGCCGGAGCTCACCGAGATTCCTGCGGAGGAGGCGGCGCGGTGACCGCCGCGCTGACCGACTATTGTGACGACGGTCGCGCCGGACCGCCAACCGCTGCTGGGTCGGTTCGCCGTGCATGACGTGGCATTCCGGGTGGTCGGGACCGGGAGTGTGGGGTTGCGCTCCTATGTGGTGCTGCTGCGTGACCATCTGGATGAGCCACTGGTGCTCCAGGTGAAGGAGACGCGGGCCTCCGCTCTGCTGCCGCACCTGCCGAGGGCCGGATTCCCGGTGCCGGAAGCCGAACACGAGGGTCGCCGGGTGGTGCTCGGGCAGAAGCGGCTGCAAACGGTCAGTGACACTCTGCTGGGGTGGACGACGGTGGACGGTCGACCGTTCCAGGTGCGGCAGTTCCGCAACCGCAAGGGCAGCGTCGATCTGGCGACCTTGCTGGTGGCTGAGCTGGACGACTACGCCCGGGTCTGCGGGGCGCTGCTGGCCCGGATGCACGCCCACACCGCGGATCCGAGGATGCTGGCTGGCTACTGTGGGAAGAACGAGGCGTTGGACGAGGCGGTCGCGACGCTCGCCGTCGCCTATGCCGACCAGACTGAGCGTGACCATGCCGACCTACTCACGGCTATCAAGGCTGGCCGGCTGCCCTCTGAAACCGGATGAACTCACGGATGTGACGTCGTCGGGCGAACTCGGCGCTGTCGGAAGGCTCTGGTAAACCCGCCCGGTGAGCAGCGCCGGTCGGTCGAGTCGCGGACAGCCCCGTCGTGGGCAGCAGAGCCCTGCTGCCGCGCTGCCCGTTGCGCGGGTGTGCGTGGATACCCCGCTGGCCCATCTCGACCGTCCCTTCGACTACCAGGTGCCCGTCGAGTTCGACGCGACGGCGATGCCCGGCGTTCGCCTGCGGGTCCGTTTCGCCGGGCGGTTGGTGGACGGGTGGTTGCTGGAGCGGACCGAGCGCTCAGACCATCCGGGCCGGCTCGACTGGTTGCATCGGGTGGTCTCCGCCGAGCCGGTGCTCAGCCCGCAGATTGCCGCGCTGGCGCGGGCGGTGGCTGACCGGTGCGCGGGCACCATGAGTGACGTGCTGCGGCTGGCCGTGCCACCGCGGCATGCCCGCGTCGAGGCCGAGCCGGTCCCACCGGCCGCAGCTCGTCCGCCGCGACCCGTAGCGCTTGCATGGGGACGCTATCCGCGGGGGCCTGCTTTCCTGGACGCGGTTCACCAGGGTCGGGCGGCGCACGCCTGCTGGCAGGCGCTGCCGGGGGAGGATTGGCCCGCCCGGCTCGCAGAGGCCGCGGTGACCGTCGCCGCCGCCGGGCGGGGCGCGCTGCTGGTACTGCCGGATCATCGGGACACCGCGCGGGTGCACGCCGCGGTGGCCGCGCTGGCCGGGCCCGAGGCGGTGGTCACCCTGGCTGCTGACGCCGGACCCGCGCGGCGCTACCGCCGGTGGTTAGCGGTGCGGCGGGGCGTGGTGCGCATCGTGGTCGGCACCCGGG
>DATEMN010000485.1:0-6029 GCA_035275565.1 Pseudonocardiaceae bacterium
AACGCCAGCGCCCGCGGCGGATACCCCATCGACGACCAACTGGTGCTCACAGCGAGCTACCGCTCTACCGCTGTGATCACCCCCCACCCGGTCCCCGTTGAACCCCTCAGGCCATCACCAGCGCAGCGGTCCAGGAGACGCCAACCGGAGCCGTCCTGATCCGCCCCGACGGCCACATCGCCTGGACCGCACCCAGCCCACCCCAGTACGCAGAACTGCTCGGCGTTCTACAACGAATCCTCGCTCCCTCATAACTACCGCGGACGGCCTGCGCTCACATCGGGTGATCACGTCAACCAATCATGGCCGCCCATTGCCGATCGGACATCGCGTTCGTGCCGGAGTCGGTGTACAGATCGATGTAGACGTCCTCGGAACGCAGCAGGGAGATGTTGTAGCCGGCGGCCCGGATCGCGTGTTCGCGTTCCACCCGGGTGGACGCTCGGCTCGGCTCGACCACCTTGATCCGCCATGGTTCGACGGGATGGGGCATTGTCACGCTCGTCCTCTAGACCCTCGTTCGGCAGGAATGGATCAGGGTTTACGGGCCACCAGCACCCCGTTGGCACCCGGCCCGGTAAAGGGCCGCACCCCTTCGGTCTCCAGGCCGGCGTCGCGTATCCACCTGGCGTACTCGGCTGCGGTGTAGTTGCGGCCCCAGGTCTCGACGAGCATGTTCAGGCTCATCAGGGCGGCCAGCGGCGGCCCGGACTTGTCGTCGGCAACGAAGGATTCGCAGATCAGCAGGTGACCGTCGGACTCCAGCGCCTGCGCGCACACGGCCAGGATGCGCCGCACGTCGGGCTCGGCCCAGTCATGCAGGATGTTCGACAGGAGGATCGCGTCGTGGCCACGCGGCAGCGGGTCGGCAAAGAAGTCGCCGGCCACGAAGTCGATCCGGTCGCCCATGCCTGCCGACGTCACGCGTTCCCGGGTCAGATCGCAGACGAACGGCAGGTCGAACACGGTCGCTTGTAGGTGGTCGTACGCCCGGCACAGCTCGATGTCGTACGCGGCCCCGCCACCGCCGACGTCGAGCAGTCGGCGCACCCCGCCGAAGTCGAACACCGTCGCCAATCGGGTAGCCGTGTAGCTGGACAGCGAGTACATGCCGCCCCAGAACAGGTCCCGCACGATCGGGTCGTCCGGAGTGAACAGCGATTCCTGCCTGGCCACGTCCCAGCTGGCCGGATGATCACCGCGCAGCGAGGACTCCAGCCGTTGGTAGGCCGGATACTCGTGCAGGTCCACGACCTTGATCCAGCCACCGAAGTAGTAGGGCCGGCCCTCGACCAGGTACTCCTCGGACATCGCGGTGTTGCGGTACTGCCCGTCGCCCCGCTGTTCCAGCAGGCCCAGCGCGGTGCACGCGGTCAGTAGCAGCTCGGCCGGGCGCTGCTGGATACCGTGCCGGGCCGCGAACTCCGCAACGCTCGTTTCACGCCCGCCGGACAGCTCGGTGAACAGCCCGAGCCGGTCGGCGAGCGCCAGAGTCTTGAACCCGTATACCCCGGACGTCAGCTTCATCAGTGGCATGGGCGTGACTGCGGTCGTCAGCTCGGCTTCCATGGCAACGCCTCCTTCTCGTGGGTTCCAGCGAGGGCGGGTGGTCACGGAGTCGGTTGTCAACCACCAGCAGCCCGCCGGGCCGTATCCGGGGAACCAGTTGCTCCCAGTACTGAACGATCGCCGTCCACTCCGGCGAGACATCGCAGGTGATCACCCGGCAGCCCGCGCGCAGTCCCCTGGCTAGGCACAACGTCGAGTAGCCGGTGAAGGTGCCGACCTCCACGATCTGCTGGGCGCCGAGCAACCGGGCCAGCATGGTCAACAGCCCCCCTGCTCCGGCGGGATCTGCATCTCGGCCAGGTCACCGAGTGCCCGGGTCCGCGCGATCAGCTCACGGGCCACCGGATCAGGCCAGCCGCGCGACCCGGTCACCATGGGCGCCGGTCATGCCGCCCGACAACGGCGAATCGTCATAGTACAGCCCGCGGCGGTCCAGATCGGCCATGACCAGGGCCAGCTGCACCACGAATCCCCGTCTGCACAGCGTGATCCGGTGGGTCCGGAAGAAGCAGAACCTGGTGCCCACGATCCAGCGAAACCACGCCACCTCGGCGTTGTCGAGCAAGCCGGGACCAAGACGGCTGATCAGCGGGCCCGGCGCAGGACCGGCCGGGACAGCACACGGTGGCGCCAGACGGTTCGCGCCATAGCCCGGTCTTGGCCTGATGGACCGGGGCGGTCGCTATGGCGCGGAGGGTGCGGGAACTTGGCTGGAGGACCCAGCCGCCGCAGTTGCTGCCCGGGCGGCGTTGCGGTAGCTGAGGGCGACCTGTGCGGCTTCGCGGAGCCGGACGTAGAAGGCGTTGCTGCGATCGATGCCCCACACTTCCATGTAGACCAGCATCTGGTTGAGCACGGTGTCGTACTCGACCATGAGCCCGGTACGGTCGCCCGCGCTGCTGACCCAGCGGTTGATCCGGTCAACCGTGTCCTTATCGATCTTTCCGGCCGCGGTAAAGCTGGCGATGTAGCTTTGCACTCGGGTCGGGCTGCTGCCGTACGTTAGTTTCGACTCGATGAGGCCCTGTTGGGTAGGCGTGAAGGCGGTTTTGCTGGCTTCAAAGATTTCGCGGAGTTTGTCCACAGTGCTAGCCCGCTGCTGAACGAGATAGTTCAGTTCTTCGTCCTGGATGTCGGGCCGGAACAGCAGCATCAGCGGGGTGTTGCCGAATGCCTCGTGCGCGGCCACGTGGGTCATCTCGTGCGCGAAGTACCCGGCCCGTTCGGCAGAGCCGCCGCCATGTCCCATCGCAGCCCGGAACGTGTATTTCTGGGGTGGCGAGCCTTCGCGGGAGCGATTGGTGAGGGTAGTGCCTTGCGGCGCACCACCCTCGAAGCTGATCAGGTTGGCGTGGGACAGCACCTCCTTCAGGACTTCCGCCGTCTCGGTCGGCAGGCCCGGCTTCGTGAGCAGTCTCTGCAAGATGGCCACGTGGTCCTGGGCGAGCCGGTTGAATTCCGACGGCGAGGACTGGAAGATCGAGGCGGCCAGTCTCTGCAGCTTCGAGGGTATGTCCAGGAGCCTGAGATCGGCCGCTGTCTCCGACTCTGTCATCTCGTGCAGCAGGGTGATGTCGAGTGCGTGGGCCATCGACCGGAACTGGTCGACTTGGTTCTGCTGTGTCTCGCTGTCCGCCATGGCGCGGTATGCCTCGACCTCCGCCAGTGCTTGCGAAAGTAGTATCCGGACTCCGGCCTTGCGTCGTTCGTTCCGCGAGGACTCCAGGTAGTTCCGGCACTGGCCGATGATGGTGCTTAGCGCGTTGGCGCGCTGCTGATATTGCGCTCGGGTGAACTGGTGGTACGTCTGAACCGCCGCGTCGATTCCTGTGACGTCCGACGCCCACCGTGGTCCCCGGTCGGCCGTGGCTGTTACGAATACCTGCTCGGTCATGAGCCGCGCCACCGGGATGGGGCCCGCGAATCCCGCCTGCTCGGACGTCACCCGTACATCGTGATCAAAGGGGCGGCCGGGATCGCGCAGCGCCCGATGAACCGCGCCGCGCTGCACCGCCGACTGCGGTGTGGACTCCGCCTTCTCATCGCCGGCGAGCAGGCGCGTCACTGCGGCGTTACCGAGCGTGCGCTGCAGCGCCAACACCCTGTCCGGGGACAGCGCGCTGGCCGACAACGGCACGCCGGTGCTCATCCCGGACCGACCACTTCCCGGCCGGTGCCGCCTTCGTGACGACAGCGGGACATGGCTTTCCGGCTCGTGATGTGCGTGCACAGGCCAACCTCCCCACATCGGTACCGATCATCGTCGAACCTAGAGCGTGCACGCGGCGCACGGCGATCGAGAGTGGCAGGCCGCCGTGTGTGGACAGCGCGTGTGGACAGGAGGTCTCGCAGATGAATCCCGACAATTTGCTCGGCACCTGTCCGATCACCGACACCAGACCCATCCACGTCGGCCAAGCCACGACCATCACACCTAACAGGGTGACAACGACATGCCGCAGCGTCAAAAGAACTGCATGCTCGTAGCGGCTTGCCAGCCACCGGGTCGACGCCCGCGTACACACGGGGCTGAAGCGAGTTCTGGCGGGCGATCACGCAACCGCGCTCACGGCTGTCTGCTGTGATCAGTTCGGGGTCGCTGGCTAGTCCGGGATTTGGAGCAGGTTGTCGTGGTAGTTGATCTGGTCGGTGGTAGTGGGTGTCTGCGAGATCGGTGGCAGGTTGGTTGTTGTGATCGTGGGTGCCTGACCTGGTGTGCCACCGCGGGGTGTTGTGCGTATCAGCTGTGAGGGTGGTAGTGGCGTATTCGTGGTCAACGATGCCCACATGTGGTCCATTGCCTGGATGAAGTAGTGGTGTAGCGGGATGAATGCAGTGTCGTAGCCTGGTAGTAGGGGGCTGTCGATGAACGCATCGAAGTGCTGGGCGTTAGTCACCTCGATGTAGGACAGTTTGCTCGCGGGGCCTTCGGTTGCTTTGTTCAGTCCGAAGTAGGGCCGGGCGTTGAAGTTGACGGGGATGAGTGCGTCGGCGCGGCCGGCGACGATGATTGCCGGTTTGCCGTGGAGATTGCCGGTGCGCAGTACCTCGCGCGCGCCGTTCTGGACGCGCCCGGAGTTGCCGTCGTCGCCGGTTGACAGGTTGCGCAGGCAGATCGCGGAGTCGATGTTGAAGTCCTGCACCCCGGTTGATGGTGTGACCGATCGCAGGTTCTCGAGGGGGCCGCCGACGCTCACGTTGTTGATGATCTGGATGCCGCCGGTGGGCGGTACTCCGTTGCTCGGGCCGAAGATCTGCGCGAGCGTTGCGGGTGCGATCGGGGCCGGTGCGCCGGCGGGATCGATGCCCGCGTAGGACAGGTCGCAGAGCCTGTCTCGCACGGAGAAACGCCCGTAAGCGTTGGCATATGCGGTCGTCACCGCAGGCACGGCCAGCGTGAAATGTGTCGCCTGGATCAGGTTCGACTCCGGCTCGAAGCCGGCGGTGATCAGGATATCGAGTGCCTCCTCGGCCTGATCTGCGGCGGTGACCGTCGTGAGTAGTCCGCGAGCCTTGAGCACCGCGCAGCGGTTGGCAGCGATTGCTGGCGCGGGCAGCACGGCGGGGATGCCGAAGGAGCCCGCCACCCGCCTGGACAAGGAAGCGCAGGGCTGATGGAGATTCGCCAGCGTGAGGTAGTCGAACAGCGATCGGCCGCTGCCCTGAACGGTGGCGCCACGACGGATGGTGAGCCCGGGCACGGGGCCGAGTTGGAGAACCGGTTCGCCGACCGCAACGCCGTCGATCAGGCCCTCGGTGTCCTGTTCGGCGGCCGCGACAGCGGCGCCGCCACCGTTGGAGACCGACGACGCTATAACGATCGTGTTGCCGGTGCCGTAGCTGCGCGCTGTGGAGCCATTCGACGTCTCGCCGCGTTCCTGGTTTAACAGGTAGATGGCGAGCCGGACCGCGCTCAGCGTGTCGCCGCCCCAGTCCTTTTCGGGATTCTGCTCCGAATGGGCGTGCTTCATGGCGATCCGATGGGGGAATGTGGAGTTGAACGCCGACAGCTCCGGTGCGGTCAGCGCGGCAGTGAAGTTCGAGTTCGTGCCAGCGGCGGTCGCGTCGGCTCGGAGGCCGGTTTGCATGTTGACGGTATGGGTGGCGAGGTCATGCACACCCGAGCCGGTGCCCTTGTCGATGTAGGCGACCGCACAGCCCCGCTTGAGCCCCCACTCCCCAGCGGTGCCGATTGCACCGTAGATGCCTCGTGAGCCCGAGGACGTAGCCGTGACGATGCAGGGCCGATCGCGATTCCATGTGGAGGGTATCTGCACCATCACCGTCACGTTCTTGCGCCCGGTGCCATCGTCGAGGTAAGCCAGGTACTCGTTTCCCACGACCTTGCCCTCGCCGAGGGTGTCGGTCCCGGTGACGTCGATGTTCGGGCCGAACAGGGTGCCGAAGCCGCCTTTCGGATTGACGTCCACCAGCGCGGTATAGTTGCTGAAGATCGCGAG
>DATEMN010000486.1:0-2220 GCA_035275565.1 Pseudonocardiaceae bacterium
AGCGCCTTATGAACACCAACCAACCCTTGATCAGCCAAAGCAAGCCCGGCAGCGGAAGTGAACCGACCAACATCCCAAGGAGAACTTTGATCGGCGGGGCGCTGGTGGCTCTGCTTTCGGCGCCTCTACTTTCAGTCCCCGGCCGAGTGATGGCCCAAGCCCAGGCTGTGCCCAACGATTCTTTCGTCCTCCTATTGAAGGGAGTCTATGAGCCCGTGGTTGTCGGTCCCAACCTCGGCCTGTCCGAGGTGAACCTGAGTGATGGCTCGTACTCGAAAACGCGGATCTACCCCGTTACCGGGATCCCGGGTAACACGAACACGGACCAGACCGTCGGCGACTTTTACGTGCAGTTCACCGGAGAAACCCCTTTGTGTGCCTACCACGTCCCCGGAGGCTCGTTTGCAATGCGCTTCACTGATGGCGGTTTCACAAGCTTTGAACCGGACGGGCTGGGTGGGACGTACCTGATAGGAACCTTCGAGCTAACGATACTGGAGGCGACCGGGATCTATCACTCTTTTGTGGGTGGCCATAACCACATGGTGGATAAACTGCATCAGCTCGCCAACGGCAGCTTCGATGAATACTGCTTCTGCTTCATCAGCCGCGCATAACGACACTATCGCTTATGCGGAACAGCACTATTGTGTCAGACGCCGGAACGTTCAACTGCTGTCCCGTCCTGGTCGGACGGGCCAGCGACCATGCGCTATTGCGTGCGCGGCACGTGCGGGGAGTGCGTAGTCCAGGTACATCGCCCGTTCGACTTGCCCGGCTCGCGCCGCAACGGGATCATCCCCGCAGAATGTCCTCACGAAGACTCATCCACCTCGTCGCGCACGTCCTACTGAGCAGCATCATGTTGGTGGTGGTCCCGTCGCTGACGTCTGTGGCAGCGGCGCAGGCGCTTCGGCTCCTCGATGCAGACGGGGTGGTTCACGTAACGAACCTGCCGGCCGATCCGCGCTACCGCGGTGTCGCGGGCGGCTCCGCGAATACGCAGGACCGGTTCCGGCGGTCCGCACGTGAGCCGAGAGAGCACGCCGAGGTGATACGGGAGATCTCTCACCAGCACGATGTGGACCCGACGCTGGTCGCGGCGGTGATCCAGGCCGAGTCGGCCTTCGATCCAACCGCCCTGTCCAGCAAGGGCGCCACCGGCCTGATGCAGCTGATGCCGCAGACGGCGTCCGCCCTCGGTGTGCTCGACCGCTTCGATCCGCACGAGAACATCCGTGGAGGTGTCCGGCACCTGCGCTACCTGCTCGACCGCTATCGGGGACGGGTGGCGCTCGCCCTCGCCGCCTACAACGCCGGCGAGGGCGCCGTCGATGCCCATGGTGGGGTTGTGCCGTACCGAGAGACAGAGCAGTACGTGCAACGGGTGCTCCGTCTATCCGGCCTGACCGGCTCCCTCGGCCAGCGAACCCAAATGCTCTACCGATACTCGGGTCCCGGCGACGCAATGACGTACAGCAATCTCCCGCCCGACTCTCCTGGAAGCAGCGTCGGGCGATAGGAGGTCGGGCATCGGTGTCGCCGGAGGTCGAAGCGCGATGTGAAGAAATCCAGACGGAGTATGAAAAAGATGCGACCTTGACGATCGGATCGTGGGCCGGAAACAATCACACCATCTTGGACACGGTGCGGGACAGCCCGAATCGCCTGGGTCAGATCCTCGTGCGAGCTCACATCGTTACTGCGGAGGTCCTCGAGGAGGCGCTCGCGCGGGCAACCGCAGAGCGGCAACGACTCGGGGAGGCGCTGATCGCGATGGGCGCCGCCATGGCCACCGAGGTCCTGCGGGCGCTGGCGGAGCAGCAGACGCTGCCGTTCCTCTCGGCCGAGGAGCTTCCCTCGACACCGCCCGCGCTCAGGAACCTCTCGCCCAAGTATCTGCGCCAGTACGTCGCGTGCCCGGTTGCCCTGGAAGGCGCGGTGCTGACCGTGGCGACGGCGGAGCCGACGAATCCACAGCTGCTCGATGAGCTCCAGCAGGGCCTCGGCCTCACCGTCAGGCTTTGCGTGGCTCCTGCCGCGGCGATCCTGGAGGCCATCGAGCGCGCGTACGGGGCCAACACGGCGCTGCAGAAGATCATCGAGGGCATGGGCCCCGCGACCGCCGACGGCAATGCCGAGGCCGATGAAGACGTCGGCCACCTCCGCGACATGGCCTTCGAGGCGCCGGTGGTGCGCCTCGTCAACCTGCTCATCGAC
>DATEMN010000487.1:0-6000 GCA_035275565.1 Pseudonocardiaceae bacterium
AAACGTCTCCACTCGGCGCTCGGATACCAGACCCCGCAAGAGGTCTACGAGGAGTACCTGAACCGACAGTTCGCAGCATGACATAGCAATTAAACAGCTGTCCGGAAAGAACAAGGCAGACCACGGCGGCTCGTGCGCTCACTCCTCCGGCGTCCTCACCTGCACCTTCGGCAACACCGCCCCCAGCACCAGTCGGACCTACACAATCACTGTCACCCCCACTACCCCCGGGGTTCAGGAACTCACCGCCTCCGTCAACGCCTCCCTGCCCGACCCCAACCCCACCAACAACACCGCCTCGACCACCACCACTGCCGACCCGGCTCCGACCCCGACCCCCACACCCACACCCACACCCACACCCACACCCACACCCACACCCACACCCACGGTGACACCGTCGCCGACGCCGGTGCCTGGGGTGAGGGTCACGACAACTTCGCTGAGCGTGTTCAGGCAGCCATTGCCGTTGGGGTTGGGTGGTATCACGATCCCGAGTGCGACGGTGGCGCCGCTGAATGCGGTGGGGACGGTTCAGTTCAAGGACGGGACAGTCAATCTCGGCGGCCCAGTGCGGGTGATTGCGGGGCGGGCTGTGGGGCCGATCAGCTTCCTGAGCCGGGGCCCCCACTCGCTGACCGCAGTGTTCACTCCAACCAACCCGGCGGCGTTTACACCATCCACGTCGAACGCTGTGACCTTCACTTTCTAGGTCTCATGGCTCAGCAACGACAACCCCCAGACCGCAGCCAAGGCTGTGGAAGTTTCGAGAACTCAAACGAAAGTCCCTTCATCGGAGGTGTTTCATGCAAGCTCGACGTTCAACACTGACCGTCGTTCTGGTTTCATCGGCCATGATCTGGATGCTGCCCGGTACGGCGTCCGCCGTCGGCGTGACGAGCGAGGTCGAAACCGGCACCGCAGCAACCGGACCAACGACCGCCGGCACCGAGGTCGAGTCCGAGTTCGCCTGCGACGCTGGCGACGTGCTCCTCGGCGGTGGCGCCCGCGTATTTTCCACCAGCGCGGACCCGCCCCCGAACAGCTTGAAGATCAACGGCACCTACCCTAGCGACGGCGCCGGTGACCCGGTTACCTCTGGCACCGCGACACGCTGGACCGGACTCGGCGGGGCCGCGGGCCAGAACCCCGGAGCCAATGCGAGGACCCAGGAGTTTGCCGTGTGCGCCCAAAGTGGCCAGGTGCCGACACCGTGGAGATCAACTACGACAACTCCGGCGGCCCATCGAGCGCAGGCACCATCGAACCGGCCACCGCAATCTGCGATGAAGGCTGGTGGGCCATTGGCGGCGGAGCTAGGACGATTCCATCGAATAACCCTTCCAGCCTCAAGCCGATCGGCAGCTTTCCCAGCAACACCAGCGGAACTCCCGCCGCCGACGATTCCACCAACCCACGGGCATGGACAGCGGTCGGCCTCATCGGCTCACCCGGCCAGAACGGTTCCTTGACCGAGGCCTACGCCATCTGCACCAATGACACCGACTTCGCCGTCACCGTCCAGCACGTCGAGGAGATGGACGACCCCGAGACCGCCAGCACCGCCAACAGCGTCACCGCCACCTGCCCTACCGACCGCGCCCTATTCAGCGGAGGCGCGCTTGCCGAGGAAGACGACGGCGCCCCCCAACAGGGCGTGCACCCGACCGGCACGTTCCCCAGCAACAACTCCGGCACCCCCGCCTCGGACGATGCCAGCGTCGACTCATGGACCGCCGTCGTGCAGACCGGTGGCATGGCCGCAACCGGAACCGACTCTCACGCCTTCGCATTGTGCGAAACAAGCGGATAACCAAGGATCGTGATCGGCGCAACATGAGCATCCTGCTTAGGTTCTGCCGGCTGTCCGCGAACTAGTGGTCCCGCAAGCTTCTTCAGCGCGACACGTCAGAGGGCCGTCCGCCATGAGACCGTCGGCGGACGACCCTTTGTCGTCCATTTTGTGGCATGTTACTTCCGCACGGCGGACAAACGTCCGTCGAAGGTGATCTCGCGTTGAGGGCGGCTTTCTATCGGTTGGACCAGCGTTGCTCATGATCGCGAGGTAGACGCACTTCAGCGCGGCCGCCTCGGTGGGGAAGTGCTTCCGGGCGTTGATTGACTCCTGGGCGGGGTCAGGTCTCCCGCCAGGTAGGAGCACTGGGTATCGACTGCCAGCTGCCGGTACTGCGGGGTGGGGAACAGACCGTGGCTTTCCATCCAGACCAGGGACCGGGTTCGAGCAGGCCCACCTGGTCGTGGTGCGGGAATGGCGGTATCGGACAGTACAGCACGACCATGTCGGCATCGGCATCATCCCGCTGGCGATCCTCACCCTTCCGCTGGTGGACCTAGCCCAGCCCTTCCCCATCTGGAGCGACTCGAGCACCGACATGGCGACCTGGTTCGCCGGGCACCGCGGCATCGCGATCTTCCAAGCATTCACCGCGAACCTCGCGGTCGTCTTGCTCATCGTCCTGGCCGCCGGGCTGACCAAGCTCTGCGCCGACACCGCACGGCCCACGGTCGCCACCTCATTGATTACACGGCCGCCGTGCTCTACGCCGGCATGATCATGGCGAGCGACTCGCCGTGGACCGTCAGCGCCCTGGCCGGCAGCGGCAACCATGATTTCTCCGCGGAACTCGTGAAGTTCTCATTCGCGATCTGCTCGATGTTGGTCGTCGGCGCCTACCTCGCCGCCGCCTTCTTCGTAGGCGCCGCGTCCATCGCGATCACCCAGTCCGGCGCCCTCCCCGCCTGGATCGCCCCCATGTCCTGGGGACACACCGCGCCCTACGCCGCCCTCTACACCTTCACCAGCACCATAAGCATCATGATCATGCGCCATCGCCCCTCCACCAGCACTATCCCCTCCCCCCCGGACCGCGGACACGCCCCCCCGTCGCCATGCCCAGCGCCGCGACGGGACCGGGGTCCATGTAATCCGTCGACTTGGCCCCGAACTCCGTGGACGCTGCGACCGGCGTAGCGGTGGGGTGGGGTGCGGACCAGGCCGCGCTGATCGCTTCCGTGCACAGGTTCTGGAGATGGGGGTCGTCGCTGGTGTCGGGGGGCGTGGGCGTAGGCGGCGGCAATAGCGCGGGCGGTCGGCCGGCAGCGGGATGCCGAAGGAGACGAGCAGCGCGCTCTGGGCGTCCTGGTCCTAGGGGCCAGGTGCGTTAAACCAGCCACTCTGCTCCAGCCAGGGCGGCCAAGTGCTCGGGTTCCGGCAGAACAGCTGTGGCTTTGCCGAAGTAGCGTCCTATCTCTCCCTGCCATTCGAGGTTCCCACCAGCCCATTCCAGAACCTCCTCGGCGTGCCGGCAGACGATCTGGCGTTGGACCGGGTCAAGGCCCAGCCGGTCGCATGTGGCGCCGCTTCCCCGCCGGAGCTGGTGGTATTCCTCGACCAAACCCTCGACTAGATGGCTGACGCGCTGCTTTGCCGCCTCGAGTGGTACATCTTGGCCGACCAGAAGGAACACCGAGCTGGAGGTGTCGCCGCGAGCCTCCTCCTCGGCCGTTGACGCGATGTCATTACACAGAATGACAATGTCGAGGCCTGGGCAAGGCCGGCGCGGTTGCGGCGGGTGGTGCCGGAGAAGCCGCGGTCGATGTAGATCCGATCTCGCGGGACGCCGAGGGCGAGGAGCTGCTCGGTCTGGATGATGACGTCCTGCTTGTCGATGGAGCAGCGGGCGTAGCCGCCCCGGGTTCCGTTCACGCCCCTGGTGTTCCGGATAGGCCCTTCCTGCAACGAAACCGGATCGCACGCTAAGCCGGGTTTTGGTGAGGCGAAGGGTGGGGTGTCCGGGGCGGTTGTGTGAGGTTGTTTAGCGTGCGTTCCGGTTCGGTGGCAGCTAGTCACGTACCGCAGAACGTGCGATACGCGCCGAAGCTCGGCGGCGCCGGTGCGGCGTATGGCTCCAGACCGGGTCTTTCGTCAAACGGCGCTGCCAGCACGTCGAGGAGTCGTCCAAACGGTCCTAGATCCCCGGCATTCGCCGCGGCCAGCGCTTCCTCCATCTGGTGGTTCCGCGGGATGTAGACAGGATTGACCCGGTCCATCGCTTCCGCGACCGCCCGTGGATCAGACGCTTGCAACGACAGCTGTGCCCGCCAACGGTCCGCCCACGCGTCGAAGGCGCAGGGCTGGGCGAACAGCGATCGCGCAACTGCCGCATCTCCGCGCAATGACGACGACAGCGCCCGGAAGCATGAGGTGACATCGACCCGCTGTGCCTGCAGCAGCGCCAGCAGGTCGTCGATCAGTGCACCGTCGGATCGTGGGGCCTCTGCCACACCCAACTTGGCGCGCATCCCGTGGCTCCAGTACCCGTGGTAACGGTCGGGGAACGACTGCAGCACGTCGGTGGCCGCTGCACGTGCGGTATCGGTCTCGACGTGGAACAGGGGCAGCAATGTCTCGGCCAACCGCGCCAGGTTCCACTGCGCGATGCGCGGCTGGTTGCCATACGCGTAACGGCCGCCGTGATCAATCGAACTGAACACGGTGGCGGGGTCGAAGACATCCATGAATGCGCACGGACCGTAGTCGATGGTCTCGCCGGAGATCGTCATGTTGTCGGTGTTCATGACACCGTGGATGAACCCGACGAGCATCCAGCGAGCGATCAGCGATGCCTGAGCGTCCACGACGCTCTCGAAAAACGCGAGGTAGGGGTTCTCCGCCTCGACCGCATGGGGATAGTGACGCGCGATGGCGTAATCGGCGAGGCGCCGCACCAGCGTCGGACCATTGTGGGCTGCTGCGTACTGGAACGTGCCCACACGGACATGACTTGCCGCGACACGGGTGAGCACCGCGCCGGGCAGCACCGTGTCTCGCGCGACGTGATCACCGGTCGCCACCACAGCCAGCGCCCGGCTCGTGGGGATACCCAGCGCGTGCATCGCCTCGCCGATCGCATACTCACGCAGCATCGGACCAACGGGCGCCATCCCATCACCACCTCGGGCGAACGGCGTACGACCCGAACCCTTCAGATGCAGATCGCGACGGCGCCCGTCAACGTCGAACACCTCACCGAGCAACAGCGCTCGGCCATCACCGAGATGGGGCACGAACCCACCGAACTGATGGCCAGCGTAGGCCTGCGCTACCGGCGACGCCCCGTCCGGCGTGGCATTGCCGACCAGGACGGCGACACCGTCAGGCGCTCTCAGCGCATCAGCATCGACACCCAACTCTGTGGCCAACCCCTCATTAAGCACCAACAACCGGGGAGCAGACGCCGGTCTCGCCTGCCACGGCTCATACAGACCCCCCAACTCACGCACATAAGAGTTGTCGAACACGAACAGCACCCGGGCAGCAACACTCATCATCCCGAGGCTAACGGGGCCAGCCACCGCGCCAAAGTGGGTGCTACTTCTGCCAGCCGATCGTTTATGAATCTCCCCGCAGACCCCTACACGCGCTTACGTCCGTCCAGGACCTCGGGCAGGCTCAAGTTCGGCGGTGATGACGAGGTTGAGCGTGAGGAACCATGTGAAGAGGTCGTCGTCGAGTTCGGTGTAGGGTTCGCAGCCAGCTCTTGCCGGGTAAGCGCTCAACCGGCGGCCGGCCGGAGCTTATTCGGGGGTGATGCCGGTCGTGGCGTGGTGCTCAGCGGTCAGGTGCTCGACGCCCTCAGCGTGCGCCACGGGCCGGGTGGTCGCAGTGCCGTGGTGGTCGCATATCCGGCACCACCAGACCACGGTGTCCACCAATGCCATCGCGTCGATGCTGAACCACCCCGGGTCTGATGGAGGCTCTGTCCTGTGTGGAGGATGGAGAGATGGCCCGATCTTCGAGGCACCCTTGTGAGGTGCGTGAGCGTGCGGTGGCGCTGGCGGAACCTGTCAACCTGAATGAGGCACCGTTGAGTAGTAATTACTGAGCGGTGGTGTCTTTCTGGTCGGGTGGGTTGATCCATGAGCTGGTCGGCAGGGCGGGTGGCTGGGGTGGCTTGCGAACAAACCGTTCGGGGTGGG
>DATEMN010000488.1:0-23536 GCA_035275565.1 Pseudonocardiaceae bacterium
GGTCAGCGGGCTCCTGCGCTACCGGCTGGACATCAGCTATGACGGGTCCGGCTTCTCTGGATGGGCACATCAACCGGGGCGACGCACCGTCCAAGGAGTGCTCGAGCACGCGCTGGTAACCGTGGCTCGGATCCAGGCCACGCTCACTGTCGCTGGGCGCACCGACGCCGGAGTGCACGCCACCGGGCAGGTCGCGCACCTCAATGTGCCGCCCGGCACGCTGGCGCCCGATGGACTCGCCCGCCGGCTCAATCGGCTGCTGCCACCGGACCTGCGGGTGCCGACGGTGCGGCAGGTGCCACGCAGCTTCGACGCCCGCTTCTCCGCGTTGCGGCGACACTACCGGTACCGGGTCTGTGACGCGCCGTGGGGCGGCGATCCGCTGCGCCGGTACGACACGCTGGCCCACCACCGCCGGCTCGATGACACGGCGATGAACGCGGCGAGCATCTTGCTCCTCGGTGAGCGTGACTTCGCCGCGTTCTGCCGCCGCCGCGAGGGTGCCACCACGGTGCGCGCGCTGCAGTGCCTGGAGTGGACCCGCGATGATCCGCACCTGCTGATGGCGCACGTCGCGGCGGACGCGTTCTGCCACTCGATGGTGCGCAGCCTGGTGGGTGCCCTGTTGGCGGTGGGGGAGGGCCGGCGCCCACCGGACTGGCCCGCCAGCCTGCTGCGTCAGACCGCCCGAGCCAGCGAAGTGACCGTGGCACCCGCCCACGGCCTCACGCTCGTCGCCGTGGACTACCCCGACGATGACCAGCTCGCCGCCCGCGCCGAGCAGACCCGCGCCCTACGGGTGGCTCGCGACCTCGCCCCGTAGCGCACACCCAAACCGACGTGTGCGATCCGCCGTGAGGGATCCCTTACTGGCACATGTTCAACCTAGGTCGCTGGCCCTTCGCCAGAGGAAGCCGCCGAGGTACCCGGCGGTTACGGCCAGGTTGAGTGCCGCATGCATCAGCGCGGTGCGGAACACCGGCGTGCTGGCAGGGATGGCCAGCAGGTCCAATTTCCCCAGTCAAGTTTGGTGCTATCCGGCGTCCTGTTCAAGAGAGCGGAGAAGACTGCCATCTGGAAATTTTCGACGAGAAGCGTCGCCATTAAGGTGGGCTCACGGACCCCACGATTACCTCCCGCACCGGTTCCGATCACCTGCCGACCGCAGTCGTGCTGAGGGCTGCGGCGGCACTGAGCGATCAGCTGCGACGGCAGATGTATGGGTTTCATCCGCCCGCGGCGTGAGAGGAATTCTGTGGTTCACGGTGTCTTGCTCGTTGGCTGCGCTTTGGTCATCTACCTGGCCTGCGAGGGGTTCATCAACGCCGTCGAGTGGCTTGGCGTGCAGCTCAACGTCGGTCCGATCGCCGTGGGCACTATCCTCGCCGCCGTCGGCACCGCTCTCCCGGAGAGTGTGGTGACCTTGGTCGCGGTTACCTTCAGCGGGGGTCCGCACGACGCCGACATCGGAGTCGGGGCCGCCATGGGCGGCCCGCTGGTGGTGGGAACGATCGCCTACGCCGTGGTCGGCGCCACGCTGCTGGCCAGCCGGTGGGCGGCCCAGCAGCGCGCGGCCGCCCCACCCCTCCACCGCAGCGACCCTTCAGATAGGGATCGCCTCACCGGTGACCCCACCGAGCCCGACGTCGAGAAGGCGACGCTGAGCGGGGTGGACACCCAGCGCCTGGCACACGACCAAACCTGGTTCCTGGTGATCTTCGTGGTCAAGGTCTCCCTCGGGTTCCTCGCGTTCGCGATCAAGCCGTGGCTCGGGCCGGTGTTCTTCGCGATCTACGGGCTATACCTCTGGCGAGAGCTACGCGGGGGAGGACCGGCCACCGAGTCCGAGCTGGAACCGCTGAAGTTGCAGCGCCGACGCGCCGTGCCCACCCGCACCGCGGTAGTAGCACAGACCGTAGGGACGCTCGTGCTGATCTTCGTCGCCTCGCAGCTGTTCGTCCGTCAACTCGACTGGGCTGGTTCCGCTCTCGGGCTGTCCCCCGTGGTCGTCGCGTTGCTACTGTCCCCGGTCGCCACCGAGCTACCCGAGACCATCAACGCCCTGATCTGGGTGCGACAGGGAAAGACTCAGCTTGCGCTGGCCAACATCTCCGGCGCCATGATGATCCAGGCCACCATCCCCTCCGGGCTGGGTCTGCTATTCACCCCATGGGCATTCACCACACCACTGTTGCTCGCCGGGATCACGACTACCGCCGCGATCAGCTACCTGCTGGTGCTACTTCGCACCCAGCGGCTCACTCCCTGGCGGCTCACCACCGCTGCGCTGTTCTACGGCGCCTTCGCCCTTGGCCTCACCACCACCTGAGAGCCAGGACATCGCCAGGGGTCCACGGCACTACCGACGGGGAACCCGCCAGCCTGCCACCACGTCGCCCAACGCGACAGTGCTCAACTCTTTACAAGCACTACGTTCGGCCAGCATGGAAGGCGGGTAGGGATCCCGCACCGGGAAGAGGAGGCCAGCATGCCGATCGACCCCACGACCACCGCCATCGTGCTGATCGAGTATCAGAACGACTTCACCTCCGAGGGTGGGTCCTCCACAGCGCGGTCGAGGAGGTGATGGGCAAGACGAATATGTTGGCCAACGCCAAGCGGGTGGTACTCGATTTTATTCTCCGCAGTAAGTGGATCACAACGATCGCCCTCGGTGGCTTTCTCGCCAATTGCTGCGTTGAGTCGACGATGCGGACCGGCTACGAGCACGGCTACCAGGTCCTGACGCTCATCGACTGTATGGCGGCGACGTCGCTGGAGCAGCACGACAACGCCATCGCCTACGACTTCCCGGTGTTCTCCCAACCCGCAACGTCGGGGGACTTCATCGGCGAGCTCGCCTGAACCGACCCTCAGGAGTATTCCTTAGGCACGTTCCCCCCGTCGGAGAACACAATAATCACCGAGCCCAGCGTGTGAGTCGATTCGTTCCGTCCCCATTTTCGGCCCCTTCTCGTTGGATCCCAGGGTGTCGGCTATGTCCTGATTATTCCGCTCGTGCCCGTTCGGCGTCACTGATTGCCCGATCGGGAAGCGCTCTCTGCCCCGTAGTCGGGACAGCGGTATCTGTTTGTCGCGCCATTTCGTGGCGACCATACCGGTTGATGAGAGTGACGAGTGCGGTGGCTGATGGCGGCCCGTGAGCGGGTTGAGGCCGAGGAACGGCCGCGCCGCCCCGACACGCCCACTCCCCGACCGTCCGAGCAGGACGCGGGCACCACCCTGCGTGCTCCGATGCTGAGCATCGCCGAATTGCGACGGCTCCAGGGCAGCGCGGGAAACGCCGCGGTCTCCCGGCTGCTCGCCCAGCGGCCCATCGGCCGAACACCCGCCCAGCAGCCGGACGGCGTGGGCGGCCCGGTGGCCCAGCGGGACTGTGCCTGCGGCGGTACCTGCACCGACTGCAGGCCCGCCGTGGAGGAACAGGAGACCAACCCCGGCGAGACCACCCCGGTTGTTCAGCGACTCCGTGCCGACGCGGAGGAGCGACCCGCCGGGCCCAGTGTGCAGCGTTTCGACCTGAATCCGCTGCACTTGGGCAAGAAGCTGGCCGAGAAGGCGCTCGGCGTCATCCGCAGGCTCGGTGAGTCGGCGTGGAACACCGCCAAGAGTCTGGGCGCGGCCGCGTGGCAGCGGACCAAGAGCGTGGGCAGCGCCATCTGGAACACCGCCAGCTCGACCGCCAGGGCGCTGGGCAGTCGGGTCAAGAGCCTCGGCACGTCGGCGTGGAACAGCGCCAAGGAGCTGGGTACGTCGACGTGGAACACGGCCAAGCGCCTTGGCTCGGCGGCCTGGAACACCGCCAAGGGCTTGGGCGCGTCGGCGTGGAACACCGCGAAGCGCCTCGGTAGCTCGGCATGGAACACGGCCAAGCGTCTCGGGTCAGCGGCATGGAACGGGGCTAAGGCACTGGGCGGCCGGGCGTGGGGTGCGGTCAGCGGGCTCGCCGGCAATGCCTTCGCCGGGTTGAAAGGCCTGGCGTCCAGCGCGCTGTCCAAAGCCGCGGGCTTGGGCCGCACGCTTGCAGGCGTTGCCAAGAAAGCGGCTTCCGCACTGTTGCCCGCCGATCTGTGCAAGGCCATCGGTGCAGTGCTCGGCGGCATCACGGCCGCGGTCGCGGGTGCGGTGCGCAGCGCGCTGAACCGGGCTAAGCAGCTCGGTGCGGCGGTGTGGAACCGGGCCAAGTCCATCGGAAAAGCAGTCGGTGCGGCGGCGCGCCGCTGGGCAGGCAAGGCCAAACAGTTCGCGACCCAGGCGCTCTCCCGTGCGACCCGAACCGTCATGGCGGCCGCCGGTGCTGCCTGGAACACCGCCAAGAGCCTGGGCAACCGGGCGCTCAGCGGTGCTAGGCGAGCGGCGGCGGCTGGATGGAACGCGGCCAAACAGCTAGGTGGTAAGGCGGTCGGTACCGCCAAGGTGCTCGGCGGCAAGATCCTGAGCACCGCCCGTGCCGTCGGTGGCATGATCACCAGGACCGCCAGTGCCGCCGGGCGCACACTGCTCGGGCTGGCGAGCAAGCTCACCGGGGGCGCCGCTGCGAAGGTCGGCGGCTTGACCAACAAGATCCTCGGCAAGGCGGGGGGCCTGCTGGGCTGGGTGGTCAGGACGGCGAAGTCGCTGGCAGCTCGTGCGCTTAACACTGCGAAGAGCCTCGGGGCCAGGGCACTCGGTTCCGCCCGCAGTGCCGCGTCCCGTGCATGGCAGACCGCCAAGCGAGGTGCGAGCAGTGCGCTGAACGCCGCGAAGAGCGCGGGCAAGCATGCCCTCGACACTGCCAAGGATCTGGGCGCCAAGGCGTGGACGACGGCGAAGCAACTGGGTAGCCGGGCCGCCACCACCGCCACGAGCTGGGCGGGCAAGGCGTGGAACACGGCGAAGAGCCTGGGCAAGAAGGCGGGCGGCGCGATCAGGAGCGCAGCCGGAACGGTGTGGCGAATCACCAAGAGCGCGGGCGGCAAGGTCTGGAACTTCGCCGAGCGCACCGGGCGCGGCGTCGTCACGCTGGCCAAGAAAGCCGGCTCTGGCGCGGCGAACGTGGTGAAGAAAGCGGGCTCCCTGGCGACCAAGGGAATGCAGGGACTCGCGGCGGCGGCCCGCAGATTCTGCGAGCTGATGACGAAGTTCGGGCCTTTCCTCACCGGGCTCAAGAAACTCATCGCGGACCCGAGCATCATCACGAACGCAATACGCGGCGCCGTCCAACCGATGATCGAGAAAGTGCCGGGCGAGACGCGGGCCGCGTTCACACGCGTCACCGGGCAGAGTGTTCCCGATTCCGGTGCCGTGGTGCAACGGCAGGCCGTCCAGCGGATTCCTGTGCAGCGCCAAGGCGGAACGAAACCGGCGCCACCAGGGGAGGGAGTCTGGTCGGGCATCTGGCGGCACTTGGACCCCAAACTCGTCTATCTCAAGGACCACTGGTGGGAGGTGCTCAAGGAAACAGGGCGCCAGTTGCTGTTCCCCTGGGAGGGAATGGGCAAGGACCTCGGCGAACTGTGGAAACAGATCAAGAAGACGTGGAGCGCGCTCACCTCGCTGCATTTCAGCACCCTTATCGACGCCGTTCTGGCCGCCGAGCAGATCATCATCGGCATTCTCGGCCGCTGGTGGGGCTGGTTCGCCATCGCCGCGGTGCTCATCGGTGCGGTGATCGGTGCCTTCTTCGGCGGCGCGGGAGCGATCCCGGGTGCCGCCGCTGGATGGGAGGTCGCGGCGAGTGTCGGTGAAGGACTTCTCATCGCGGACATCGCGGTCCAGCTGGCCACGATCGGCAAGGGTTTCTACAACTTGCAGATCCAACACGACACCGGAGAGGCACGCGAGCACGATCTCGACCAGATCAGCAACGGTGGCTTCGCGGTCGGACTGAACGTCGCGCTGATGCTCCTCGGCGGTGCCGCCGTCCGTTTCGGCAAGGCCATCATCGGCCGAGTCCGCGGCCTGCGGGTGGAGCCGCCCAAAGTCGAGCCACCCAAGGTCGAGCCACCCAAGGTCGAGCCACCCAAGGTCGAGCCGCCCAAGGCAGAACCGCCGAAAGTCGAGCCGCCCAAGGCCGAGCCACCCAGGGTGGAGCCACCGCTCGGAGAACGCGTCTCGTTGCGCGAGAAGGTGAAGTCGCCCGACAACGTCGAGTGGGTCAGCGATCCTGAGTTCGCCGCGAAGTACGACGCGGAAGTCAAAGTCGACGGCCATACGTATCGGCGTTCGAAGGCTGATGGGACCTGGTGTCGCTTCTCCCAACCGGAATGTGGCCTAAAGATCGACGAGATCGAAGGTGACGTCGATGCCGCGCTGGACAAGGAGCCGCCGGAGGTCAAGCCGGAGACGCACGGCATGGGAGAGTCGGAGAAATATCCGGCGGGTTCCCCTGAGCACAAAGCCGCGCGGTGGAAGGAGTATCAGGAACGCACTGGCGGAAACGGCTGGGACTACGAGCGGTGGAGTAAGGTATACGAGAAGAATATGGTCCGGGCGAAAGAGGCACACGCCGCGGCGGATGCGTACCATGAGACTCTTGGTTGGGGGAAACGGGAGGTCACGGTCAAGGTCGAGGGCGAAAACCGGAGACTGGACATCGCAGATCCGAAGGTTCTTCGTGGTGTAGAATACAAGACAGGTTATCAGTATCGTAGCCAAGAGAATCTCTGGGAGCTTGCCAGGGACGAGATACTGGTCAAAGAAAAAGGATGGGAGATCGAGTGGGTGTTCGAGGAGCAGCCAAGTAAGCCGCTTATTGATGATCTGGATGCCGCCGGCATCAAACATCGTGTTCTGAATGCTAAGAAATGATCTGACCAGAGGTGTGTGCAGCGAGGGGTGGTTCGTTGTGAGCGGCAAGAAGTTGACGAGTCGAGACAGCTTCGATTACTGGGTCGATTACATGAACGAGGCGATCGCCGAGTTCAAGGAACAGCTCCCTTCCGATGTCGCCGACGCGCTCGACTGGTCACCGGAGTCGCTGGACGTGCTCGAAGAATGGATACTGCAGAACTATTCCAGTCCCCAGGAGATGCTGAGTGCCAGTACCACGATCGTGGACGGAGCGGGTCGGTACGTGGGAGAAACGTTCCGCCGAGCACTGCGCGACCACTACTGGGACATCGATCTGGACGACGAGAAGAACGTGTTCTTCGGTCTTCCGGTGCTCACCACCAGGGAGAAGCCGACGCCGCTCTCCCCACTGAGCCTGGTCACCACCGCGGCGGATCGCCGCCGCGGGGACTACCTCAGCACGCTCCTCGCGAACAATATCAAGCGGCGGCAGAAGCGGAACTGAGGTTGACTGGCAGATGTGGCTCCTGAGACAACCTGATCAGTCCCCCCGGCGTACCGGGCCGAGGATCTCGCGCTCTGCTGGTGTGGTGACCAGTCGCAGTGGCAGCCAGAGGTCGGGTCCCAAGGCCACTACGCCGTCGTCGGGTAACGCCGCCAGTTGGTGGGTCATCGGTGCGGGGAGTCGCCAGATCTGGGCAGCCAGCTGCGCCTGGTCTGCGGGGAGCCGCTGGAGCAGGACGAGGTCGGCGTTGCTGGCGGTGCCCTCGGCCTGGGGGTGCAGGTAGGGCAGCACGTACAGGGTGGTCTGCCACGATGCGCGGGGGGAGAACAGCTCCTGGGGCACCGCTCCGCCGTCGTGCACGACCAGCAGCGGCGCGTCCTCCGAGGCTCGTGGTAGCTCGACCGGGGCGAGCCGGCGGACCTGCACCAGCGGGGCGGGGCGCCCGTCGGGGCCGTTGCCGGCGGCTCGGGTGAGCGGCTGCCAGGCTGCGGGTCGGCCAGTGGCGATCACCACCCAGGCGCCGGTGGCCATCGCGCGCAGCACGACCTGCCGCGCCAGGTAAAGCCCACCGACGAGCACCAGCCGGGTCGGTTCCGGGCGCAGCACCGACACGCTCAGCGGTTCGTCATCCGGCCCAGAGCCCAGGATCATGCCCCCGCGGTCCGCTGACGGGCTCACCGCGTCGAGGAGACCGGGCGGGACTAGGAACTCCGGCGCGATCGACGGGGTTCCTGCCGGACCATCGAGGGTCCTCATCCTCGGGCTCCGAGCGGCAGCGTCGCGGCCAGGCCGGCGGCCTGTAATCCGTGCAGCGGGGTGAGCGCTACACCGAGGCGTTCGGAAACAGCCAGCAGCCGGCCGTCGGCCGCCGCGAGTTCCGCGCGGTTGCGGGCGCTGATCCGGACCAGACCCCGCAACCCGACTTCAGCTCTGTCCGCACCAGGCGATAGGGCGAGCGCGACCGTTGTGGACAGCGCGCGGACGCCGGTCAACGCGGTGAGGTTGGGTGCGACACCCCCTACCTGCCAGCCGCTGATCGCGTAGCTGGCGTGCCCTACCCCGGCGGCGGTGACCGCCGTCCACCCTTCGCTCAGCGCCACCTGCTGCCCGGTGCCGGCCACCCCAGACAGCTCGGCGGCGGAGATCCCGGCACGTAACAGCTGATCGGCGTCCAGCGGTCGGGTGCGGATGTCTTGGGATTCCAATGCACTGCGCACCCGGGACAGGGCACCGATCAGGGCTCGATGCGCGCCCAACACCCCACCGCCGCGTTCGGCGACAGCAGCGAGGCAGCGGCGCGGATCCAACCGCACCGCGACCCAGGTGGTGCGGCGGGCCGCCGCCGGCAGCGGACCCAGGACCTCCAAGTAGGACCGCAGCGCCGGGGACGACGACGGCAGCGCGGCGTTACCCGGGTAGCAGTGCCAGATCACCTGGATCGCGTCCAGCACCACGCCACGATCGTCGAGGTACGGGGCGAGCGCGCCGAGTGGCAGGTTGGGCGTGGCACCGACGGGGGTGATCAATGAGGGCGGCGCTGTCACCTGCAGCACAGCGGTCCAGGTGCCCTGGTGCCAGGCCAGGCCCAATGGTTCCCGCTGATGGCCGGTGCCGGGTGCGACGATCAGATCCGGCACGACGAGGCGAAGCAGAGCGATCCGCGGATCGTCGGAACCCGACACACTGGTGACGGTGCGGCCGTGTGAGCGCGCCAGGTAATGCACGGTGAGCTGGATCCACAGCACCAGCCACCGGCCGTGCCACCGCCCCAGCGCCAGTGGCGCTGCAACCAGCAACATGACCAGCGCCGCCCACCACAAAGCGGTGTCCATGGCGAGCAGTGCCAGACCGAGGGCCAGTCCGATCTCCAAGACCACGAGATTGACGACGGGCAGCGGGCCCACGCGTGAGCCTGTCGAGCGTCGCTGGACAGCCACTGCACCGGTCATGTCTGCGCCTCCGTATCCTGCGGCACGGTACAGCCCAGGGGGAGAGCGGCAGACACCGATGTCTAAGGATCCGACGACCACGTCGCAGGTGCAGGCATACCGCTTCGTGATGCGGAGGATGGAGTCGGCACTGGTCCGCAAGGACGCGGTGATGCTGCACGAGCCGATGCGCCACCACCTGCGGGCCACCGCGGTCGGCCTGATCCTGGGCGCCGTGGGGTTGGCGGCGTTCTTCGTGATCGGTCAGTTCAGCCCGGCTGGTCAGGTCAGTGCCCATGAGATCGTCATCGGCAGCCCGTCCGAGGCGGTCTTCGTGGTGCAGGACAACCCGCGGCGGCTCATTCCGGTGCTCAACCTGACCTCGGCGCGGCTGCTGCTGGCGGCGATCTCACCGGGCCGGGAAGTGCCGGAGACCAAGCGGGTCGCGGACTCCGCGTTGGCCGGCATCGGCCGTGCACCGTCCACCGGGCTTCCCGGCGCGCCGCCGCTGCCGGTTGCGGAGAACCTGATCCGGGGTGTCTGGTCGGTGTGCGACACGGCCACCGTGCGACCGGACCTACCGGATGGGGAGGCCCAGCCGCAGTTGTCCACCACCGTCTTGGTCCGGGAGCAACCCCCACCGGGCCGCTCGCTGGGTGACGACCAGGCTCTGCTCGTCGCCGAGCAGCGCACCGGAGCCACCTATCTGGTGTGGCAGGGCCGCCGGGGGCAGGTCGACCTGCGTGACACCGCGATAAGGACCCTTTACGAGTGGGGCGACGTCGTGCCGCGCAAGGTCAGTACCGGTCTGCTCAATGCGATTCCCGAAGGACCCCCGCTGACGCTGCCGGACATCCCGCCCGGGCAGCCTTCGTCGTTGCTTCCCGGTGTGCAGATCGGCGAGGTGGTGCGGGTGAAAGGTGCAATTCAGCAGTCCTTTTTCCTGCTGTTGCCGCAGGGTAAACAGCCGGTGGAACGCGCGGTGGCCGACCTGATCCGCTACCACCGCAGCGCCGGCACTGACTTCACGGATGTCACGCCGGAGGCCATTTCACAGGTGCCAGAGGCGCCGGTGGCCAGCCGGCTCGACTTCGCCGGCTTTCCGGCCCAGATCCCGCAGGTCGTTACGATCACCGAGACCCCGATCGCCTGCCTCAGCTGGTCGGGTCCAGACCAGGCTCTGGTGATCACGGTCAATCCGGACGAGCGGCTGCCGCTGGGCGATGGCGAGAGTCCGGTCGAGGTGCCCCGCACGGCCAGCGGACCGACGGCCGACAGCGTTTTCCTCAAGCCGACCAAGGGTGCCCTGGTCCGCGGGGTGGTGCCGGGGCAGCGACCCGACACCGGGGCGATCTGGCTGGTGACTGACCAGGGACTGCGTTACGGCGTGCCCACGGTGGACGTGGCTCGCGCACTCGGACTCGGCGACGTCACCACGCCAGCGCTGGAGTCCATCCTGGGATTGCTGCCGATCGGTCCGGCGCTGGAGCCGCAGCGCGCCTTGGAGCTGTTCAACCCCGAGCTGGCCCGCCAGAGTGCCCCCGGCTGAGCTGGACGACTCGACGAAGGGCTGCCCCGAGGAACCCTGACGTGCGACCCGCGTGCTGGCGCTGCGACGATGGCTCGCGTGCGCGACCATGATCGATCGGCCGGAAACCGCCGACTGCGATTCATCCGCGGGCTCGCCTTGGTGGTCGCGGTTCTCACTGCGGTGACCCTGGGCACGGCCGGGCAGGTCGCGGCTGCGGTGCGGGTGGTGCCCTTCGAAACCCGGGCGGCCGACGGGACGATGTTGCGGGGCGACGTCTACCTTCCCGAAACCGGTGGGCCGGTGGCGACGGTGCTCCAGCTGAGCCCTTACTGGAACACCGTCAAGGGCCCCGGCGAGCTGCAGGCCAGCAGTACTGCGGTGCAGCCCTTCCTCGAGGCGGGTTTCGCGGTGGCGCTGGTGAACCTGCGCGGAACCGGCGGCAGTGATGGCTGCTTCCAGTGGGGTTCGCGCCTGGACTGGAGCGATGCTTCCACCGTCGTGACGGCGCTCGCCGCGCAGCCGTGGAGCAACGGCAACGTCGGCATGTACGGGACCAGCTACGAAGGGTGGTCCCAGTACATGGCGATGGCAGACCCGCCGCCGGCGCTCAAGGCTGTGGTGCCGATCAGCGGCGTGATCGACGTCTGGAGCCTGCTGACCCGCCAGGGGGCGCCGATCTCGGTTGGGCCGGTGGCCTCGACGGTATTCGGTGCTGCCACCAGTTTCGCCGGCCTCGAGCCAGCGGTGGTCGGCCATGCCGGCTGCTCCGAGTACGTCACACACCTGCGTGAGGGCATCGAACTCGTCACCACCGGCGACCGCACGCCCTACTACCAGCAGCGGGACCTGCGCCCGTTGCTCGCGGACTCCCCGGTGCCCGTCCTGATGGTCAACGGACTGCGCTACGTCGATGAGGGACACACCCTGCAATTCGAGGACTTGTGGACCCTGCTGCGCAAGGACCGCACCCGGTTCATGCTCGGCCAGTGGGGCCACGGCGGGGTGCGCCCGGACTTCATCCGGCTCGCCGTCGGCTGGTTCGACCACTACTTGCGTGGTGGCCCGCAGGTCACCGCGCCTGGAATCGTCGAATACCAGGACGACGCCAGCGGGTGGCATACCGCCCCGAGCTGGCCGCCGGCGGCCGAGTCGGTGCCGCTGTATCTCTCCGGTCAGGAGCTGATCGCGACCCGCAACAGGGTGACACCCTCGCAGCGCAGTTTCCTGTCACTCGATCTCGACGCGGCCGCGCTCACCTCCGCCACCGGGGCAGTCGAAGACCGGAGCGGGCGCGGGCGTGGCCTCGCCTGCGGGCCACAGCAGCTCGTGTACGTCTCCCCGCCCTTGGCGCAGGAGATCCTGGTGGCGGGAAACTTCTCTGCCGACCTCACCGTGTCCAGTGACCTTCCCGGGGGGAACCTGGTCGCCACGCTCTACCACACTGCGGGCCAGGGCTCCTGCCCCGAGCTGGTGGGCGGGGCACGCAACTCCGGGCGCATCCAGCTGGATCTGCGGCACTGGCAGCAGCCCGGTGTCAGTCGACCCTTCCCGACCAGCACGCCTACCAGGGTGACCGCCACTAGTCTGCCGCTGGCCACCGTGATCCCCGCCGGTCATCGGCTCGTCCTGGCCATCGGCGCAACCTCGGCAGAGATCCTTCCCGATCCGCTCAAGCCGACGATCACGGTCGCCACCGGCGATCAGCTCCCCGGCTCGCTCTCGCTGCCGGTAGTCGCCGGAAAGCTCCAATTTCGCTGACCCCAGTCTCCGCCTAACCGGCCGTCGCGATACGGGTTATAGCCCGCCGAGTGCTAATCGGAGCCGAATGGCGGTTGCAGGGACGGGGCGATGTGCTGCGCCGCGGAGAAGGTCGCCGCGGTGACCGGGTTCGGGACCACTCCCCGGCTGTTGGCCGGGGTCAAGGTATAATTAGTGACCCCAAGGCGAGGGGAGCCACGGTGGCACTCATGCTCGACATCTACGCGCGCGTGTCGCGGCTGGGTGATGATCGGCAGCGCTCGACCGGGGGTCAGGTCGAGGACTGCGAGGCCAGGATCGCAGAACGTGGGGCGCAGGTCGGCGAGGTGCACGTCGACCGTGGGCGCTCGGCGTGGAACCCACGGGTGAAGCGTCCTGACTGGGAACGGCTCATGTCTCGGTTGGAAGCCGGCGCGACGGGCGGCGTGATCGTGTTCGACATGGCGCGGTTCTCTCGTCGGCCTATCGAGGGTGAGCGCCTGATCCTCGCCGCCGAGCGGGGTCTTGTCGTGCTCGACAGCGAGGGCGAGTACGACCTGACGACAGCCAACGGCCGCAAGACATTTCGCGATCAACTCAATGCCGCCGCGTATGAATCCGATCGGTTGTCCACTCGGGTCAAGCGGGGTAAGCGCGTCAAGGCGACACGCGGAGAGCCTAACCATTCGAGGCGGCCGTTCGGATTCGAACAGGACGGTGTCACGGTTCGGGAGTCAGAGTCTGTCGTGCTCCGCGAGATGGTCGCGCGCATGCTGGCTGGGGAGAGTCAAGATCGCCTCGCTCTCGATCTCAACCAACGAGGGATAACTACGTCCACCGGTGTTCACTGGACACGTGAGTCGCTCAAACAGCTACTTTTAAGAGCGCGCAACGCGGGGCGGATCGTCCACAACGGCGTGGTGGTGGGCCATCTGCCCGGTGAGCCGATCCTCGACAACGAGACTTGGGAACGGCTGAATACGTTGTTCGTCTCGCGTCGCCGTGGCCGTCCGAACTCTGGTGTCTACCTGTGCTCGGGTATCGTGTGCTGCGGGCGCTGTGGAAATCGGCTTACGGGACGGGCGCGGTCGGAGATCAAGCCGTACCCGGACGGCGAGGTTCGTAGGCAGTATTGGTGTAAACCGCGTTCGGTCAACGGTGGATGTGGTCGTATCACTGTTGATCAACGTGAGTTGGACCGGCACGTCGGGGCGCTGGTGGTGAGGATTCTGTCTGACCCTCGACATGCCGAAGCTGTCGAGGCTGCCGCCAAGGCCACGGCGGATAAAAGGCATCCGCTGCTCGCCGAGTTGAGTGAATGTGAGTATCTTGCCGACGAGCTGTCCGGGCGGCTCGGTCGGCGGGAGATCACGCTCAAGCGTTATGACGTCGTCATTGTGCCGTTGGACAGGCGCATCGCCGAGCTTCGCGCCGGGCTGGACAGCGTGCCGAGAGCAGTCGCCGACCCTGTCGCCGAGGCTGCGTCACGTGAGGAATGGACGGAGCGATGGAATACTGCCACGGTGGCCGAGCGGCGCAACCTCATCCGGCAAGCGTTGACGAATCGGCGGATCGTGATCGCTCCGGTCGTCCGGTCGTCCGGGATTCCGAAGTTCGACCCAAAGCGCATCGTCATCGAGGAAGTGTGCCATGCCGAATAATCGCGCGACAATTGCCCGCCTCGGTGAGGTTGCAGCAGAGCGTTGAGTTGCTCGTCATCTCGGTGAGTCACTGCTCGATGCGTGCGAATTGCTTGTCGTAGGGTTCGTCAGGCCGCATCGTCGTGTGGCGTGGTCACGGATTTATCCCGCATGTCGGGCAGCGTCGGCGTTTTGTTTTTACCCAATTTTCCCCGGTGAGCCTGACCTCTGCCAGATCGGTCCAGCCCGTAGACGAGACGGGGATGGTAGCCAGAACCGCTACCTCGTTACCAGGATTCGCCTCCGTCTGCTTGCCCTCGAAGATATAAGCCACCTTGTCACCACGTTGCCAGCGAATCGTGCAGTGTGCCGAGCGCAGGTACACCCAGCCCGTAGGACTGTTCATAGGCATGGCGCCACCGCGGCTCATAATCTGTACTCGCGTGCTTCTGTGGTGGTCTGATTAATCAGGTTAATTAGGCTGTCGGCCTGCGCCGGATCGAGGATCGCCTCGCAGGTAAACGGGCAGTCATAAGAAATGATCCATATCTTCCCCTGGCATGCCTCCAAAGACAAGGTGGTACGGCCGTCTGGGCCTCGGCCTTTAACGTTGAGCTTGTGTCGTGACATGAGCACCGTCCCTGTCTGTGGCTGGTTGGGTAGTGGGAACCGGCTGGCCACCGGGAGCCGAGCGTCGGGGGCCGCTCGCTCAACCGGCAGCCAGCCGGCGGTCTGCGCGGAATGAGTATATACGGGATGTCTACGGTTATTTCCCGAAGAGATCTTCTGGGATGGTTTCGCGCCGACGCGGGTGGGCTTCCATCATCTGCAACTGTGCTGGTGTGACGCCGCAGTACAAGACGACCGCACGGAGGGTGATTTTGTCAACTGAGGTACTGGTGCGATTGGGCGCCGGATCGCCGCTCGCGCGGTAAATGTATTCCGCTGTTGACTCTAGAATATCAAACAAGGTCACACCGTAGACGTTTCCGATATCAACCACCCGGACAAGTTGAGGAAGAGAAGCCCCCTTCTCGTAGGAACGTAGTGTCTCTGCCGGAATATTGCTGTACGATGCCAGTTTTTCGAACGAGTATCCCGCGTTCGTTCGTCGTGATCTCAGTTCTAGTCCGAGGGCGATTCTGTAATCGGAAAGCGCGCGACGGTGGACGTCGAGAATATTGTCGCTCATCTTGCCGAAACCTCATTCTGTCTACGTTCGGTCCGGGGGCGGATCGGGCCGGATGGTGCCCGGCGTCGTGGCCAGACATGAAGCTATGAGCGGGCATGCGGGGTAGATACCCCTTCAAAGCATGACTTCTATGCGCCCCGCGCATACTGGCGCTGAGAAGGGGGTTACGATGACTCGACGCATCCAATGGCAACGGTCGGTGACGGAGGGGGCGACATGACTTCCGCTGTTCGGTACTGCATGCGGTGCGGCAGTCGCTTGACTCGCGACAGCCGCGCGAGCATGTGTGCACCATGCCGTCAGCTGAGCGGGATCGGGTCCGACCACGCCCCTGATCTCGGGGCGGGCTTCTGGCACACGGATCAAATGCGGGACGCATTCGTGTCTCGTGACATGGGGGCGGTGGTGCGAGCGTACCGATATCACCCGGCGCATGGGCACAAGCCACTTCCGCAGGAGACCGTGAGTCGATGGCTCGGGGTTACTCAGTCCCAGCTGAGTCGGATCGAATCCGGGCGGAACCGGGTGGATACGCTCGACAAGCTCATCCATTACGCCCGCTCGCTCAAGATGCCGGCCGACCTTCTGTGGTTCGATCTGCCAGAAGAGAAAACAAAGGACCCGAAGCGGTCCCGCGACGTATTCGCGCTGCCTGATGGCCCGCTGGTCGCTGCGACCAGCCTGCACGCAGAGTCGGCGCTCGCCGATTCGTTGCTGGCGACACTCGATCTGTACTCGAACACAGACAACCTGGCCGGTCCGCAATCTCTCGTGAACATAGCGCCAGAGCAACTACGATTCATTGAGGATCTCCTGTCGAATGCCCGAGACAAGGATCGCAAACAGCTTCTTAGGGTTAGGAGCGCGCTACGCGGAATTTGCCGGGTGGATTTATCAGGACACGGGCGCGCTGAACAGTGCTATGCAAATGTCGAGCATTGCTCTCGACTTCGCGCAAGAAGCGGACGACGAGACGCTTGTCTCGTACATCTTGATGCGGCGCAGCAACATCGCCACTGATGCGAAGCGACCCGAACTGGCATTGACGCTCGTGGACGCCGCGTTGCGCAAGGCGACCCATCTCCCTCCGCGTTATCGCGCTGTCGCACTACGTCAACAAGCACATGTATTCGCGCAGCTCGGCCGACCGGACGATTGTGCAAGCACGCTCGAGTTGGCGTTCGAATTCGCTGAGCGAAGCGTTGACTCAGTGAAGGATCTCGCGCAGTACTGCACGCCCGAGTATGTCGAGATGGAAGCGGCGCACTGCTGGATTGAACTGGGCCAAGCGGATAAAGCTATTGGCACCTTGCAGCACAGTCTTGCAGAGTGGAAACCGGAGTTTCGTCGCGACTTGGGACTCTGTCTGGCCCGTCTCGCGGTGGCATATGTCAGCGGCGACCAGATCGAGAATGCACTGATTGTCGCGGATCGGTCACTGGAGATCGTGCGTGATACCAAGTCGTTTCGAACTGAAGGTCAGCTCGCCCGGATCCCGGGTATGCTGATAGCGCGAGGCGCCGGGGACGAAGCACGGCGATTTGGCAGGAGGATCCGGTCGCTGAAGTCGTGAAAGGAAGAGTATGCTGATCACTGCTGCAACGTCGGCCGATGAAGCTGAGCGTGGTGCCACGGTCGCCCTGCTTCCGGTAGGCAGTTTCGAGCAGCATGGCGATCATTTGCCCTTGGCAACGGATACCATCGTTGCGTGCGTTATCGCAAACCAGCTAGCGGCGACATATAACGTACTTCTCCTTCCGCCGGTGACCGTGTCGTGCTCGCACGAACACGAAGGCTTCGAGGGAACCGTGAGCATCAGCTCTCGAACACTAATCGCCATCATCGATGATGTCCGGTCGTCTCTGTCCAGATCTGGAATTAAATACCTGGTGCTAGTCAACGGTCATGGCGGTAACTATGTACTGTCCAATGTCACGCAAGAAGCGAATGTCGCAGAGCACAGAGTGGCCCTATTTCCGGGTCGGGAAGATTTTCGAATCGCACGCGAGCACGCCGGAATGGAGACCACCACCAGTGAGGACATGCACGGCGGCGAATGGGAAACATCGATACTCCTGCATTCGCACCCCCATCTCGTTCGCTCGACGTACTCGCAGAACGACCACGACGCACCGCAACGCCCCCACCTCCTGATCACAGGAATACAAGCCTACGCGCCGAGGGGGATAATCGGCAGGCCGTCCGTTGCCAGTGCGACGAAGGGACAGGCCGCGCTCGACAGCCTAACCAGCTCTTTTTCGGACGTGCTTAAAGCCCTAACTGGCTAGCACGTCGGTCGGCGCGTTGCTATGCTGTGGGGCTCGAATATATGATCCGGGGCTTGACCTGCGGGTTTATTGGTTACCCGTCGCGATCACACGGCGATCTGGTACTCGCTGGTGAGTCCGCCGAGGACCGCTCTACGGCGCACCTGGTAGTCGGCGAGATTGAGCACTTGGGGAGGCTCGGTTTCGGCTTGGGCCGGTGAGAGTTGCCTTAGCGTCCGGTGTGGCCGTGCGCTGTTGAAATGGTGCAGATAGACCGTGAGGATCCGGCGTAGGTGGCGTTCGTTGACGATCAGACTCCTGTCGAGCAGCTCGCGACGCAGGGTTCCGATCAGTCGTTCGCAGATCGCGTTCGCTCGAGGTGCCCCGGGTGGGCTGGTGAGGATCCGAATGCTGTCCGCGGTGAAGACCGCATCGAACGCCTCGGTGAACCGACAGTCGCGGTCCCGGAGCAGGAACTTGATCGTAGTAGCGTGCTCGGTGAAGTTCATCAGGAAGTTGCGGGCGGCTTGAGTAGTCCACGCCCCGGTCGGATGCGTGGTCACGCCGAGCAGATGCGCCCGCCGGGACCCGTGCTCCACCGCGATCAGCGCATAGATCCGCCGGAGCAACACGGTGTCCACGTGCACAAAGTCCACCGCTAGGACGGCCTTGGCCTGCGCGGTGAGGAACTGGCGCCAACTCGGGCCCGACCGGCGCGGTGCCGGATCGAGTCCGGCGTCGTGCAGAATCTGCCACACCGTGGAGGCGGCGATGCGATGACCGAGCCGGACCAGCTCCCCATGCACCCGCCGGTTCCCCCAGGTGGGATTCTCCGTCGCCATGCGGATCAGCAGCTTCTTGATCGCCCTCGCCGTCGGGGGACGTCCAGGCCGGCGGCGTGCGGTGTAGTCCCACTTGCGCGAGACCAATCTGCGATGCCAAGCCAGGATGGTGGCAGGAGTCACCGAGAAGACAGCCGCCCAGCGGTGGCACCGTACGAGCTTGGACAACGCGGCTAGCCACACCCGGTCTGCGGGCGTGTAGTGCACCCGGGTGACCTGGCGACGCAACACAGTGTTCTCGTGGCGCAACACCAGCAGCTCCGCATCCTTGCTCAGGTCTCGCCGCACCAGCACGACGGTCAGACCGAGCAGATAACGCACCAGCTGATACAAGATCGACAGCAACAGCATCCGACGATCATCCACGACCAAGCAGCACACGAGGAGCCCAGGTCAGAGCGCTGCATCACGTTTCCGAGCCCCACAGGCTGATACCCGCAGCCCAGCGCGCAGCAATGCCGACGCCCTCGTGGAAGCCATGAGCTGCCTGCTCAACGAGGGTGGGCTGCCCACCTGGGGTGGGCAACGCCCTCACCTGGTCCTCACCATGACACTGAGCGACCTCATTGACGGACTCGGGACCGCGATTCTGGACACCGGTGGGTACCTGACGGCGGCTGAGGCCCGCCGCATGGCCTGCGATGCCACGCTGATCCCGATGGTGCTGGGCAGCGACTCGATGCCGCTCGACGTCGGCCGCCAGCACCGTCTGGCCACCGCCGCGATCCGCGACGCTCTCGCCCACCGCGACAAACAATGCGCGTTTCCCGGGTGCGACCGCCAACCCCGATACTGCGAGGCCCATTACCTCGTGCACTGGCATCGACGGGGGCCACACCAAAGTAGAGAACAAGACACTTTGCTAGGTGTACCTCCATCGTGAGGTGCGCTGCAGGGATCTCGCCCAGCAGAGTCGTCTTATTGAGATGGTACCGCCGATCTCGGACGGCAGGGCACACCGGCTCCTTGCGGAAAACCAAGGGACAGCACCCCACCACACGGGGCGTGATTGTCTCTTGGTTGATTTCGCCCTGCTGGACGCACCATCGACAGATGCAGCAGCCCGTGAGAACTGTTCACCGCGCCGAGGCCGTCACCCATCGTGGCGCACGATGAGCCCAGACAGCATGAATACTGCCTGCCTATTTTTCGGACTACCGGAACTCAAGATGACTGTTGCACAGCACCGTGCCCGCAATCCCGGCTGTGAGCACGGCGGTGGCTCGACATCCGCGCAGCCGGTCCCGGCGCGAGTCATCCAGGTCCGGCATACTGACGTCGCCAATGTGTCTTGACGCTCGGTGCCGGACGAGCCAATCCGCTGGCAGAAGTGGGGTCCTGCGGGGAACGGGGCGCGTTCATCGCGCTCTCTCGTTCATGTTGCAGTGCAGTGCTTGAAGATTGCAGACCGTCTGGAATGTGTCGAGTAGCTACTAATTCACCGGCAGTACTTACTGTACGATAGGGCTTTGGTGAGCCTCTGCCCAGAAGGTGTTGGTCAGGTGAAGCATCGTGACACCGAGAGGCCCACCGAGGACGATTCTTTCGTCATCGACTAGAGAGGCTTCGCCTCGGACCGCCGAGGCTGGTGGCTGGGTTGGGGGATGACGTGGCGGCTGGGTGAGGGCAGGGTGGCGGGGTTGAGCTGCCAACGCCCTGGGGGTGCGCCGTGGCAACCCGTGTCGTGACTGTGAATGACATCTTTGTGTCGGTTTGGATCTGGAGTGCTTCGACCGGATCTACCTCAATGGGTGGGTGCCGACTCTGCAGGTTCCTGGCCAAGTGGTCAGTTTCCTGACCCAGGATCTGGGGTTTTCGATCCCGTCTCCGGCGATCCTGGAGCGGATCGGGTTGGGGTTTTGTAAGGCGGTCGTGGAGTTCGCTGCTGAGGGCGGCATCCCGGTGGTCCGGTTCGTCAAGGGGGACCGCAAGCTGGAGGTGATGCGCCCGCACCTGGACCGGCTGGCCCGAGCGGGGCGGTCCGGGGTGGCGGCGATCGGGGTGGCTACGTCACGGATGAAAAGTACATGCCACATGGCCGGTTCGTCCCATATGGCTGGGTCAGGTTGCTGCATGGCGGTTATGGTACAGGTGACCGTTTGCAGGCGATCAGGTACCCAGCATGAAGTTCGGGGGTAGCGCAGACCATGCCATCCTTGAAGTCGTTGACTGGGGAACTGGGACAAAGAAGCTAATGATTCAAGCTGTCGGCGGTAACGTCGCCATCAGTATCGCACGTCAGTTCAAGGATTGCATCTGGCGAGGCCGACTCGGCCAGGAACGAGCCGCACGGCTTGCCGTCAGTGGTCCACAGCGACACTGTGCCGTTTCGCGAGGCGACGGCCAGCCGTGACCCATCGGGGTGGAAGCAGACACTCTTGATCTGGTCACGGGCAGTCTCGACGTCGGGGTGATCGCGACCGACGACGTTTCGCCACCGGGGTGCCCGCGGCGGACCACAACTCGGCCCGGGTGCCCTTCACCAGGACGAGGTGGCGTCCGTCGGGCGGAGATCGTCGCGCTGTCATTGATCGCGTCCCATCTGGCTGGCAGGGGCGTCAGGACGCCGCGCCGCTGCGACCCCTCAGCACCGACCTCCCAGAACCGGTAGGCGCTCGCGTCGTCGACGGTCAGCGCGAACGCGGGCCCGCCGTCACGGCGTTGCGTCAGCGTCTGGAGGCGCCCTTCCCGGGCCGTGCACCTGCTGGGTATGACCACGAACCCGGACGGGGCGTGGACCACTCAGCAGGTCCGCAACCTGGTGATGGATCTCGGCGATCGCGTCACCCAGTTCCGGTTCCTCGTCCGAGATCGGGCCGGTCGGTTCACAGCGTCAGTCGATGCTGTCCTCGCCGATGTAGGCATCCGCGTGGTCAGGATTCCTCCGCGTTGCCCGCAGGCGAACTGTTCGCCGAAAGGTTCGTGCGCACCCTCAGAGCCGAACTCACCGACGCATGTTGATCTTCAGTCAGAGACACTTACGTGTGGTGCTCGCGGAATACGTTCGACACTACAACGGTCGACGGCCGCACCGCGCCCGCGAACTTCACCCACCACGGCCGACCCATCCCGTGGCGGACCTTAGTTATGAACGGATCAAGTGTCACCCGGTTCTTGAGGCTTGATCAACGAGTACGAACGAGCATGAAGCTGCTGCTCAACGTAGGTGGCCAGCTTTTGGAACCCTACAGGCCGCCTCCCGACTCGCCGAGCGGGGCGAGGTGGACGTCGCCATCACCATCTTGCGGCCTGAAGGGGCCGACGGCATGACCGAGACGACCCTGCCGCCCGGGCACGCCGCCCGGCTGACCGTTCTGCTTGACGCGTTGGGCAGTGTCCCAATCTCCGACGCCGAACGTCGGTCTCTGGTGTGGTTGGCCGGGTTCGAGGCACACAGTGGAGAACGTTGCCGCGGTAATCCGTCGGGCATAGGGCCGAGCGGTGAGCGACTCATCGATGAGCGCCCTGCCGTCTGGCCGGAGCACCAGACGCCCTCCAATGAGTGGCCCCGCACCGGTAGTCAGATCATCCGGCTGAGCTTAACCATGGATGAGATCGGCCATGAGCAACGCACAAACCGCCCACGAGCAGGTCTGCACGCTGGGTGCTGCCGTCCGCGACGGTGACCTGAGCCCGAGAGCAACGCGTAGTCACTTCGGCCGCCGCTGAAGCTTCGAACGGAGCGTGCAGGCCGCGAACACGGTAACTGTGACAGATAGGAAACCCTGACCACCCGATGGGGCTTGACAGTATCCCACGTTTGAGTGAAGATCACATAGTTTGAGGTGTGCCTACCCTGAGCGACATGGGACCTGGTGAGTGGTCCGTTCCGGCAGCAGGAGTTGGTTGATGCGTGGGTTACAGATGCGGGGCTCTGTCCGCAACCGACGAACTCGCAAGACACCACCGGCTCGATGGATGGTCGCCACGGTCGTCGTCATACTGCTGGCGCCCGGTTGTTACTCCAGGCCGAGCGCTGGAGTTGGTTCCCAGACCAGGGCCTACTACATCGCCGCCGACGAGGTGGCCTGGAACTACGCGCCGTCGGGGACTAACATGATCACCGGCCAACAGTTCGACGAGACCGCGAACACGTTCGTGCAATCCGAACCGGACCGAATCGGCACAATCTACACCAAATGCCTCTACCACGGCTACACCGACGCCACCTTTACCCACCAGCTCCAGCGGTCCGCAGACGAGCAATACTTGGGCCTGCTCGGGCCAGTGATCAGGGCCCAAGTCGGTGACACGATCAAAGTGACATTCCGAAACAACTGCTCGTTCCCGGCCAGCATCCATCCACACGGCGTCTTCTACGACAAGAAAAACGAGGGCAACCCCTACGACGACGGCACGTCTGGTCCGGACAAGGCCGACGACGCGGTGGCCCCCCAGCAGCAGTACGTTTACACCTGGCAAGTACCCGAGCGCGCTGGCCCTGGGCCGATGGACGGCAGCTCGGTGATGTGGATGTATCACTCTCACACCAACGAGGTGCTCGACACCTTCTCCGGTCTGATGGGACCAATGGAGGTCACAGCCCGAGGCAAGGCCCGCCCAGACGGCAGCCCAGATGACGTCGACCGAGAAATCTTCACGCTGTTCTTGGTGATAGACGAAAACTCCACGCACTACCTGGAAACCGAGCGGACCAAGCTGACGACGGCCCCCGCCGCTGACGATGCGGAATTCCAGGAGAGCAACAAGATGCACTCGATCAACGGATACGTCTACGGCAATGGGCCACTGATGACCATGCAGCAGAGGGAACGGGTGCGCTGGCACCTGATGAGCATGGGCAACGAGGTAGATCTGCACACCCCGCACTGGCACGGCAACACGGTGATTGCTGGTGGCATGCGCACCGATACCGTCAGCCTACTGCCCGCAACCATGGTCACGGCCGACATGACCCCGGACGATCCCGGGATCTGGCTGTTCCACTGCCACGTCACCGACCACATCACTGCTGGCATGCAGGCCCGCTATGAAGTCCTCCCTTCGGACACGCCAGGGTCTAAGTGAACATTTCCGAAGATCACCTCTATCCGGCGCCAGGACACGCCCCCGGTCGGCCACCAGTTCGGTCGAGAATTCAG
>DATEMN010000489.1:0-8553 GCA_035275565.1 Pseudonocardiaceae bacterium
ACGGGCCCGTCGAGCGGGTTCGTGCACGGCATGCTCGCCCGGTGCGCGACCGCGGTGCGCCAGACCGTCACGCTGATCAAAACGTTGATCACCTCGGCGGACGTGGTCGGGTTCGACGAGACGACGCTGCGGGCGGGTCCGGCCGGGCGCAAGCGCTACGTCCTGTCGGCCTCCACCGAGGACTACGTCGCTTTGCACCTGGGCGGCCGCGACCTGACCTCGTTCCGAGAGTTCGGGATCCTGCCCACCTTCGCCGGGGTCGCCGTTCATGACCGCTACCAGAATTACTACAACCCGGCCTGGGCCAACCTGGCCGGACATCAGGCATGCACAGCTCATCTCGGGCCTGTCGGGCGGAGGGGAACCTAGACCCCATCCCTGCGTCGCAGAACTGACAGGTGATCGCTGAGCGCCGGCTAGTCAAGCTGCCCGCGACCGGGATTGGATGCATCAGGTCGAGGCCGTCACGCAGGAATACCGGGTGCAGGGTCAGGGCAGCTGCCAGCGGTGTCGGCATGCGGGATCATCGAGCCACACCGTGTGGCGCTCTGGGATGACGGTCAGTCCCAGACGGGAGGAGATGGACGGCTGGTGGGCGCAGACGGTTTCCAGTGCGGTGATCAGCGTTTCCGGTGAGTACATCCGCTCCGGCGTGTCCGCGGTGGTGGACTCGGTCCAGGTTCCCGTGGTGCCCTACTCGAAAGCGCGGGGCACCAGCAGATGCCGGGGCACGGCCGCGACTGCGGCGTACCGGCTCGTCCTCGACCGGGCCGCTCGGGGAGCACGGCCTCTATCGTCTCCAGGTAGACCGTGTCGCGGGACCTGGAGTCCACGACCGCCAGGTACTGTTGGGCGCCGCGCACGACCTCGGTCATCGCCTCACGCAGGTCGTGATGCCCGGCCAGCAGCCGGGGTGTCTCTGACGCGGCGGTGAGCTGCTGGTCTTGGTGCGCGAAGTACCTCCGGGGGCTGGCCGTAGTAGTCCGAGAGCATTTTGCGGTACTTGACGCTGGTGATGTGCGCGCCGCGCTCCCAGCCGGACAACATGCTCGGCGTCACGCCGGACGAGCCCTCTTCCGACTGCTGGTCCAAGTCTTCACACACCTGCTCCAGCGTGGCCGGAATCGCCAGGTTGTCCAAAGCAGTGCAGCGGGCTGGCGACGACCCGCGCGACGAGGTCCTGCACGCGCTGCGGACCCAGGGCAAGCGGCTGCGCTGCACCGGCGAGCTTGCCGCCATCGCTCGTTGCAAACCGGTACGTAAGCTGGTCGAGTCGACGGTGGCGTGGCAAGACGTACTGGGTAAGCACCAGGATGCCTGCGTGGCCCAGCACCGGGCCAGGCAGCTGCTGGACGACTCGGCGACGTCCTCCGCTTCGGCGTGGTCTTCGCCGCCGGGCAGCTGGTGGAGCGCGAAGAGGCCAACCGGATAGCGACCCCGGCAGGCATGGCTGGCTGCCGGGCAGCAGGTCCAGCACCGAGCGCAAGCGCTGGAGCCCCAGTGTTGACGATGTCGCGGACGACCCGGTAGCGAAGCAGCGTCTCCCGAACGCGCCCCACGCTGCCGATCGAGCAGAAGCACTACGGTGACGGCGGCAAACTGCTCGGCGTATCCAGCTTCCCGGGTGGCGATACACGTTCGATGTCCCGTAATCCAAGTCCGCCTCCTCGAACAGGCTCGGCACCCGGTGCTCGCGCGCCTTCTTGTTGGCCGACTCCGCTGTCTCGCAATGCACCATGTCGACCAATGCCAACGCTGGCTCGACTGAAAGCCGCTCAACAGCGTCCACCGCACCCGAATAGTCCGGGTGTTCCCCTGATTTAATCAAGCCGAGCTGGCGCACTGTCAAGTCACTCTGGTAGGCTTAGTGTCCCACATATGAATATACGAATACCAGTGTGCCACAACGCCGACGCGAACTGACTTAGTGTCACCTGACTCTGCGGCTAGATCCATCGCAGTGGCGAAATATGCCCTGGCATTATCATGGGGACCTGAGTCAAGACAGCACCACCCGGCCGAATTCTGTAGATCGGCCAATGCCGAGCCCAATCCGGCCCGGACCGGGTCGCTGGCAGGTACCGACATCACAACCAGTGAACGCCGGTCGCCGCTTCGGAGCAACCGCCGTAAGCACGAGCCAACGTGCGCAGCTCGGCTGTCAAGCTCTTGATCGCAGACCCGTCTGACGCGCTCAACTTGGCGGGGCACGGGGTGGGGACGTCGGGCCGTACAGGTATGTGCAGCACCTCTCCCCAGCACCGGAGCACCCAGCGCAACACAGCCAACGACCAGCAAAGCACGACATCTCATGTCATCGTCCACCTGCCCGACTGGCTTAGGCTCGATATGATGACATCGCGGCTGGTCAAGGCGGCACGCAGGTCCGCTGAGACGAAACTCTCAGAATCTAGACCCAGCGACTCAGACATGCACCGGATCATAGCTCGGCCGGTAATCCACTAGCCCGGCTACTGTCAGCAGCCAACCCGGCGCGCACAAGATTAACCTAATCCTGGGGGTGCGGGAGCCGTCGAAGGAGTCGCCGTGGCACAGCCGTCCGGTCAACTCGCAGCGCCGGAAAGTGGGCTGCTTCGTTTTCCGGGCAGCTGGTTGGGAGACTCGGCCACCGAGATCGTCTCCGGCCGGCATTTCGGCAGTTGGTGGCGCAAGGTCAGCACAAGCAAACCGGACCTGCTCGACTTCGACCCCGCCCTACTGATCACCGGTGACGACGTCAGCGCACAGGACTATCCCGATTCGTGGCCCCTCGGCACGCTACGGCTGGACCTGTCCACCAGTTCGAGCCCGACGCCGACGGCGTGACCGTGCACGTGCCCCTGCCGGTGCTCAACCAGGTCAACCCTGCATCCTTCACCTGGCAGGTCCCTGGCCTGCGCGAGGAACTGGTCGTCACCCTGCTCAAGTCATTGCCCAAGCCGCTGCGTCGCCGGCTGGTGCCGGTGCCCGACCAGGCGAAAGCCCTGCTGGCCCGGATGCCTCCCTACCAGCAACCACTGCTGGACGCCCTGGAACGCGAGCTGTGCCACGTGGGCTTGGCGGTGCGCCGTGCAGACTGGCGGCTCGACCGGGTGCCTGGTCACCTGACGATCACCTTCCGGGTGCACGCCGGGGACCGAACGCTGGCCGAGGGTAAGGATCTCGTGGCGCTGGCCCGTCAGGTGCAGCCGCAGTTGCGGGCCACACTGTCTGCCGTGGGTGGTGGCGTGGACGGCGGGGTCTGCGTAGCTGGGAGGTCGGGACATTGCCGGCCACCCATCAGCGGCAGCAGGACGGCCATCTGGTCACCGCTTACCCGGCGCTGGTTGACGAGGGTGACACGGTGGCTGTCGCGCTGCTGTCTACCGAGGCTGAGCAGCAGCGCGCCATGTGGGCGGGTACCCGGCGGTTGCTGTTGCTCGCGGTGCCGTCGCCGGTCAAGTCGGTCCAGCGCGGCCTGGAGAGTCCCGCGCGGCTGGTGCTGAAACAGAACCCGCACGGCAGCGTCGAGGCGTTGCTGGCCGACTGCGTCGATTGCGCCGCGGACGCGCTGATCACCGCGGCCATGGACACCGCTCGCGCACCCTGATCACCTTCCCGCAGATGCCCGAGCAGCCCGATGGCAAGATCACGGAGTTCGGACGGTCACGACGTCAGGGGTGCCCGTGGTCGGAGTCGGCGAGCGTTCGAGCGCTTGGAGCAGACCCTGCTGATCTGCCCGTAGATGTAAAGCGAGGAAGACCGGGACTACGACAGCATCGAGAAGACCGTGCTGGTCACGCGACCCGTCCTGGCCGACGTCGACACGTTCGTGGCCGACGTGGCCCAGTACGCGGCGCTAGGCGTGACCGAAGTGCACACCATGCTCGACCGGCATCCGGTCGAGTTCGCCGAGCAGGTCATACCGAGGCTGCCCGGACTCAGCTGACGGGTGTGGATCTCGGCCCAGGCTTGCGACGCGGCCACTCATCGTCATCGGCGTGCTGATCCGCCCTGCCTAGTCTGCTGACTCAGATCTCGGCCATCCCGTGGCGAGATCCCTTATCGATACGCCCCTCACGTCGACTCCGCGCCCGTCAACGAGACCCCGTTCGGACGTACTCATCTGCCGACGAGCGTGTGTGCGGGACGCGGATCCGCGGTTGGATGGTGGTCGTGGCTGTGGTTTCGGTGTGTGACGATGACGGCAATGTTCTGGTGGACGTTCGTTTCGTTGCTGAGTCGGATCTTGGGATGTTGGAGCGTCGGCTTCCCCTGCCGGCCTCGCTGGTCGTTGTCCGGTTCGGAAACCCGGTCTTGATGGTGTTCAACGGCTGGCGCCGGCAGTGGGAGCTGCCCGGTGGTATGCGTGACCCTGGCGAGACCGCGCGGCAGGCTGCCGTGCGTGAGCTGGCGGAAGAGACGGGTATCGGGTCAGTTGATCTGGAGTTCGTCGCTGTCGCCGAGGTTGATCTGCAGCGGCCGAGCCGCCGGGAGTACACGGCGATCTACCGGACTGACCTGCGGCTCCCTCCACAGTTGGTGGTCAACGATGAGGCGTTGGCGTTCTTGTGGTGGGATCCGCAGTCATCGGCGATCGAGCAGATGAATCCCATCGACGCAGAGATCGCGAGATGCACAATCCAACTGCAGAGCTAATGAGACCCGAAGAAACGAAGGGGCAGGCCTCAGTCGCTGTGGGGTGTTTCGAGAAGTTGTCGTCGCCTGGCTCGTCGTCGGGGAGGAGACCGTGAAGACCGCATGTGAGCTGGGTGTTCCGCGGGCTCGGCTGGCGTGATCGCACCCCAGGGGTGGTGCGTGGTTACGGGTTTGGGCTGGTCGTCCCTGGCGCTGGCTGGCGGGTGGCGTAGTCTCGCACGATCATCGAGTCGTGCAGGCGCACGCCCTTTGAGTTGAGCTTCGCGGCCGCGCGGCTGACCCGGGCGGGTAGTACGGAGATCAGCCGCGCGCCGGCGAGGAGTGCCCTGACGCCCAGCTGCGAGTTCGGGATGAGGGTCTTGGCGGTGTTGAGGGCGAACGCCCGGCTGTGCCGTACCAGTTCTGCCATCTGGTGTTCGTAGGCGGGGAACGCCCGTTTGTGGTCGCCGCCCGCTGCGGCTAGCTCGCCGGCCAGCACATAGGCGCCGAGTACCGCCAGGCTGGTGCTGCCGCCGACTGCGGGGCCGGGGCAGTACCCTGCGTCGCCGACGAGCGTGACGCGGCCGCGGGACCAGGTGTCCATGCGTAGCTGGGTGATCGAGTCGAAGTAGAACGCGGGTGTGCGGTCGAGTTCGGTGAGCAACCGGTCCACGTCGGAGTGCATCCCGGCGAACCTGTCCCGTAGCAGTTGCTTTTGCCGAGGCACGTCTCGGTGGTGGTAGTCGAGTGGGTGGTCGCTGCGGAACAGGAACACCCCGCGCGCCTCGTCTAGGTGGCGGGCGCCGTAGAGCCCCGTCATGCGGCCGACATCGATGTGGCCGATGTGCTCGCCGTCGAGGTGTAGGTGGTTGGGCATGGTCAGCACGGCCAGGTAGGCGCCGATGAATGCGCTGAACTGGGACTCGTCGCCGAAGACGAGCCGACGCACGTTGGAGTGCAGTCCGTCCGCGCCGACGACGAGGTCGAAGCGGCGCGGCGCGGCATGCTCGAACGTGACGTCGCCGTTGGCGGAGATCGAGGTGATCGAGTCGCCGAAGACGTACTCGACGTGGTCTTGGGCGGCGTCGTAGTAGATCTCGCTCAGGTCGTCGCGCATGATCTCGACGTGCCGGTCGGAGGTGGCGCTGAACACCTTGGTGAGGTCCACCCGCGTGGGTCGCTGGACGCCCTGGCGGTACATGGTCATCCGGGTCGTGCCGGTGACCATTCGCTCAATGCGCGGCAGCACGCCCATCTTCTCGGAGATGTCCATGGCGGGCCGGAAGAGGTCGACCGCGTGGCCGCCGGTCTTGCGTAGGTGTGGCGCGCGTTCGACGACCGTGACGTCGAAACCGTATCGGATAAGCCAGTAAGCCAGGACGGGCCCGGCGATGCTGGCGCCGGAGATCAGGATCCGCAGGGCAGCCTCCTTACTTTCCGTTCGGTAAGCCTACCGTAGGGGCTTACCGAACGGAAAGTAAGTTATCCTGTGAGGTGTGTCCCCTCCCTCCGACACCAAGCAGCGCATCCTCGACACCGCGCGCGAACTGTTCGCCCGCAAGGGTGTGCAGAAGACCAGCCTGCAGGAGATCGCCGGCCAGCTCGGGATCACCAAGCCGGCGCTGTACTACCACTTCACGTCCCGCGAGGAACTCGTACGCAGCATCATGCAGCCGCTCATCGACGACGGCGAGGCCTTCGTGCGTAGCCAGGAGGTGCTGGCCGAGGTGCAGCCGCGGGCGCTGCTGGAGGGGTTCTTCGACTTCAATATCCGCCACCGCGCCGACGTCATGCTGGTGCTGACCGAACTGACCACGCTGGCCGAGCTCGGTCTGGTCGACACGGTCCTCGCCTGGCGCGAGCGGCTGACCGCGCTGCTGTTCAGCCCCTCACCGACACTCGCCGAGGCCACCCGCGCCGTGGTGGCACTGGGCGGCCTGCAGGACTGCACCATCCAATTCCCGCACGTCCCAGACGACGAACTACGCGCGGCCACCGTGGACGCGGCCTGCGCCACACTGGGCCTGGCTCCCGCCAGTTGACCACCGATTACCCGCACGCAGTAATGAGGCCGCGACAGCACACCGTCGAATTCGCCGGTCGATCAACCTTGCAACTACGACCGCCACTCCAACCAAAGGTCAGCGGTCAGCACATTCAACCCCACCACACTCTTCTGCCGTTTTGTCAAGGTCGGTTACGGGTACCCGAACGCCCATGGCAGCGCTGCTGGGGCGTGACCTGTGTTGCTGCGCTCGGCTCGACGGTACGTCCGCTGGCCTGTACCTCGAAGGAGAGATCAGCATGGCACACGACGATCAGGCCCAGGCAGTGTTCGACAACTTCGTCCAGCTGTGGACCACCGGAACCACCGGGGGGCGTCGCGCGCCCGTGCTGCGTCGTCCCGACGAGGTGGGGCTGGACTATGAGGACGTTACTTTTCCCTCGATGGATGGGGTGGCGCTGGAGGGGTGGTTCATCCCGGCGGGCTCGGACAAGCTGATCATCCACAACCACTTCCTGCCCGGGAACCGCTATGGATATCCGGGTCATCTGCCCGAGTTTGGGGGACTGGGTGGTTTCGAGGTGAGCTTTTTGCCCGAGTACCGGGCGCTGCACGACGCCGGTTACAACGTCCTCGCCTACGACATGCGCAACCACGGCTTGAGTGGGCAGGGCAATGGTGGGATCGCCGGTATCGGTCTGCTCGAATACCGCGACGTGATCGGCTCCCTGCGCTACGCGGCCTCGCGTCCAGACACCAAGGACATGCGGAAGGTCCTGCTCTCGGTGTGTCTGGGCGCTGACTCGACGGCCGTTGCCTGGTCCAAGTACCCGGAAGAGTTCTCCGAGATCCAGGCCATGGTCATGCTGCAGCCGGTTTCCGGGCCCTACATCGTGGAGGAGTTCGTCAAGGCCATCGGCATGCCCGACGGCTATGACAAGTTCGACAAGGCCGTGCAGGAGAGGACCGGGTTTCACCTGGCCGAGCAGTCCCCCCCTCGAACACGTCAAGTCTGTCTCGGTCCCCACGCTCGTCGCCCAGGTCCACGACGACACCATGACTCGACCCGAAGACGTCCAGTCGATCTTCGACGCCCTGCCCGTCGCCGACAAAGAGCTGCACTGGATCGAGGGCACGGACCGCCGCTTCGATGGCTACAACTACTTCGGCGCCCACCCCGAGATCCCGATCGACTGGTTCAACACGCACCTCACGTGACCCGACACCACAACCAAACCCACACAAACCCAGGGCGTCCTCGCTGACACTCACCCGCGGCGGCGAACACCCGGGAATGGCGACGCGAGGACGCCAACGCGGGAGACGGCGGAAAGTCGCGGCGGGTGATCGTCAGGCTGGGACTCCCGGCTCATGAGCCGTAGCTGCGCACACGTGCGATGAGGTGTACCACGGCCCGCCAGCCAAGCAGGAACAACGCCAGGCTTTGCCATCGACTTCGACGCCCAGCACGCCACCTGCCCGCAAGGCCACACGGTGGGCTCGGTGAGATAGACCACGGAATCGCCGATGCGGGCAGTGACCTGCTGCTCGGGATGCCCAAGGGCGTAGGGATCAACGGAGGTGGGCACCGGCCCGGCGACGCGCATGACCACGCTGAGCACAGTGAAGGCGAGGACGGGCACCGGGCCGGGGTCGGTGGCGGCGGTTGGCTTGGCGCGTTGCTGCACCCGGACACCGGTCTGATCCTCACCAGCCGCATGACCGAATACACCGACACCGTGCACACCTGCGACGTGCTTATCGCGGCCGACGTTGGTCGGTGGCGTCCTAGACCGCCAGGGCAACCACCAAGTGTTCGGTGCGGGGGTTTGCCCTGCCCTCGCCATCGGCTAGCGTGGCGCGCTGTGACAGTGCACCAGGTTGATATCGCGGGTTTGCCACCCCTGGCGCCACCCGACGCTAGCGAGGAC
>DATEMN010000490.1:0-7025 GCA_035275565.1 Pseudonocardiaceae bacterium
CCAGCTTGTCCTTGGCCCCTCCGATCGGTAAAGTGATCTTGGACCCTGCTGAGCAGGTGATGGCCGGGTTCCTACCGGAGCCGCAAGATCGCCACCCTGGCGCGGTTGGAGAACTTCCTGCCGCGCTTCGTCGCCGCGGCCACCAACGGTCACACCCAACCCGAACTCGCCGACCACCTCGACGGACTCGGCGTCACCACTGACTGGGCCGCTCTGGTCGCCGCGCTGCGCCGGGTCTTGGCCGGTGATCGCGACAGTGAACAGCTCCTCGCTGGCCTCGCCCGCGCCACCCTCACCCACCTCGCCGCCACCCACCCCGAATTCGCCGCCGTCATCGATCACGCCGTGCGCCTGGCCGAGGACACCACCCGCTTCGAACCCGCCACCCTTGCGTTGGGCAGCCTGGTTCTTCTCGTCCTGCAAACCGAGATCAAAGTCGACCGCGACATCACTGGACAATGGCAGTTCCGGCTGCATAAGAAAGCCATACGTGACGCCACACTTGGGCGGCTCCTCGGAAAGCTCCTCGCCCTTTACACGAACACGCCCCAGAAATGATCAGATCGGCCTACACCTCCACAAGGCCCCGCGCTCGGTCCAGGAACTCTCGCACTGTTGGCACGTTGGCGTGCGGCCTCATCTGGCTGTAGAGGTCGCGAAGACGGCCGACGCCGCGGGTTGAATCCAGGCTCTGGGACAAATCGAGTGCCGCCATGCCGCGCCAGGCAGCGGCATCCAGATCGCGCTGCGGCACGGATGGGCGGATGCCTCGGCGAGACGGATCAAGTAGTTCCTCCGGTCACGGACAAATGACTCATCGAACAGGGTGATACCTTCTTCGAGCATGGCGGCCGCCTGGTCAGCTTTCCCCAGTTTCAGCAGACAGCGCCCGGCGCCAGCGGTGACCTCTGCTCGTCCGACCCAGTACAGGTACGGTGGATCTTCGTCTCGATTGAGGCGTTCGACGTGAGTGCGAGTCTTCGAAATCGCCGCCGCGCAGCCTGAGGAGTCGCGCAGGGTCGCCAAGGCATATGCCTGCCTGCTGTATAGCGCTGTCAGCAGGCTTGCTGTCTCCCGGCCCCGCCGCCGGCCACTGCGGTATCGACGAGTGTGACGGCTTCCGCGGGGTGCCCCTCGCGCGCGGCCTGATAGGCCATCGACTCGAGGATGTGGGCACCCAGGGGCCGGTCGTCGGCGCTGTGCGCCGCGCGGAGACCCGCCATGTAGTAGCGCGCGGTTCAATGGGGATATGGCGCCACTTGTCATTGACGTGCCACTTGCCCTGCCTGCGCACACCCTGGAGAATAATGACTGGTGACGGTACTGAGTGCCGTGCCGTTTCGACGTTTCGATGCCGGCCACGATCCGGTCGAACATCGGGCGGCCCGCGCGGTCCTCAGTGGAGCTTCCCGACGACGAGTACGTCGCGGTGATGGTGATCTAGGCTACCGACGGCCGACACGCCGTGCAGGCCATCCGCTCCTTGCACGCCGAGCGCATCGTGCCCCGCGATACGTAAAGATGGTGAGCATGCTGGAGCGGGCCGGCGTGATCGCAGAGGATGTGCTGTTCCCGGCAGCCTTGGACGTCGACGCCGAGGGTGTGATTCCCCGTAGCCATTTCGATCTGCTGGCTGCGGAGGGTTTCTACGGGCTGGCTGCTCCGCCCCCGCACAGCGGTATCGATTTCGCATCGTTCGCCGGCATTCTCGAGACGCTGTGCGGTGGGTGCCTCGCCACCACGTTCACCTGGAAACAGCACCACAGCGTGGTGCGGGGCCTGACCGGCACGCAGAACGCGGCCCTGCGGGAGAAATACCTCGGTGCCGCGATCCGGGGCGAGGTGCGGGGCGGGGTGGCGCTCGCGGGCGCGATCCCGCGTCCGCCGTTGTTGTGGGCGACCGCTACCGGAGGTGGCTGGCTGCTCAACGGTGTGGCGCCGTTTGTCAGCGGATGGGGCATCATCGACGTGCTGCTGATCGCGGCGCGGGACACGGCCGGGGGTCCCCGGGGCACGATCGTCAGCGGGTTGGTCGACGCCGCAGCCGGCGATGGCATCACTGTCGAGGAGCTGCGGTTGATCGCCGCCCAGGGCAGCAACACCGTCCAGCTGTGCTTCGAGGACTACGTCCTGCCTACCGAGAGGATCCTTGCCGAAGTCTCACATGTCGATTTCCTCGCCAATCAGCACGTCGGTGCGCGGCTCAACAGCTGCCTCGCGATGGGGGTCGCGGGGCGGTGCATCCGGATGATCGGCGAAGTCGGTCAACTTCAGGTCGCGGCGCGGTTGCACACCGCGCAGGACGTGATCCGCGGTCGCCTTGACGCCGCGCTGGCCGATCCGCCGGCCATGCCTGCCGCGCGCGCCGCCGCATCCGAGCTCGCCTACCGCGCGGCCGGTGCGCTCGTCGTTGCCGTGGGCAGTTCCGGGATTCTCCACCACCAGCACGCCCAGCGGCTGGTCCGGGAAGCCACTTTCACGCTCGTCTTCGCTGGTCGTCCCGAGGTGAAAAACGCCCTTCTACACCTTTTCAGCTGATCGCGCTTAGTCGAGGGTCTCGCCGTGGAGATACTGGAACCTCATGGAGATCACCACTGAACGCGCGCTGCAGCCATCACCGACTCCTCAAGCAACCCTGTCGCGGTGACGAAGACGCCCGTGGTATCACCGCAGGAGTGAACGATGGCCTGCTCGTGCGCCCGGCCCGGCCCGACGAACTCGACCAGGTGGGCCGCCTCACATTTGAGGCTTACGTCGGCGATGGATACGCGAATCCTGCGGGTTCCTACGCCGCCGCGCTGGGAGACGCGGCACGGCGTGCCAGGGACGCCGAGCTGCTGGTGGCGGTGGAGCCCGATGGCGCGTTGCTGGGCACGGTCACGGTGTGCACGCCCGGTAGCCCGTTGGGGGAGCTGTCCCGCCCCGGTGAGCTGGAGTTCCGGATGCTGGCGGTGGCTCGCGATGCGCGCCGCCGTGGTGTTGGGAAGGCGTTGGTGTCCGCCGTACTCCGGCGGGCGACCGAGATTGGCGCACATCGGGTGGTGCTGTGCAGCGCTGCGGAGATGATCGTCGCCCACCGACTCTACGCTCGGCTTGGGTTCGTCCGGCTGCCCGAACGCGACTGGCAACCGGTGCCCGGCATGACGCTGCTGGCCTTCGGCGCGACTACGGCATAGCACTGGGCGATCGCTCAGCCGCCGTTGCGCAGTACGACCGCGACGATCCCGGCCAGGTGCTCCAGATGGGCGACCTCGGCGGCGCGGAACATCGGCCCGCCTGGGCGACCTACCAGCAGGACTTGTTCCGAACCTCCCAACGGGGTCGCTGCCAGCTCGGTGCCCAGCTCCCGCCAGGTCAGCGGGACCCAGGCGTCCTCGCCGTCCAGAATCGTCGCGCGGCGCAAGGGCAACCATGGTAGCTGCGCCGCCAGGGTTTCCGGCGCGGCGGATGAGCCGGTGAGTCGGTGTGGCCGCCCCTCTGTGTTGGTGAGCACGACCGCCCACCCCGACCGGATGATCTTGGGTACTCCGTCGGTGAAGATCTGTAGGCCACCGGCAGGGTCGGTGGCGACCTGCTCCACCAGCTCCAGCTCGCGGTGCGTGTCCAGGACACCCGCCCACGGGCGGACGGCGTCGACCTCGACTCCCTCGACCGATTCCGCCGCGGTGATCAACACGTCGGGTAGTCGGCCAGAGGGGAGTTCTACGACGAGGTCGTCGATGGCGATGCCGGACCTTCGCTCGACGACGTCCAGGCTGAGGATGTCGCAGCCCACATTGCCCAGCGCAGTGGCTACCGCGCCGAGTGCTCCGGGTCGATCCGGGAGCTGGATCCGAATTAGGAAGGACATCCGCCGCCGTGCCTGTTCATACGGTTTCTCCATTCAGCCCCCCAGGTGGGCACGGAACGCCGACGCTTGTGCCGGTCGCGGGTCGCCGATTGTGACAGAGCCCACGGGAGATCACGCCGCCCAGCCCGTCGACCGTGGCCAGCCCGTGCAGGACTGGTGTTCGCCGCGGCTTAGACTCGCCGGGTCAGTACCCCTACCGACGATCCAGGAGCCTGCGTGCCCAGCATCTCCCGTGACGAGGTCGCGCACCTTGCCCGGCTCGCCCGGTTAGCCGTCACCGAGCAGGAGCTGGATCTGTTCGCCGGCCAGCTCGAGGTGATCCTGAGTTCGGTCGCCCGGGTCGGCGAGGTGGCCGCCGCGGACATCCCGCCCACCTCGCACGCCGTCGGGTTGACCAACGTGTTCCGCGAGGACGTGCCGTGCCGTGGGTTGACTCACCAGCAGGCGTTATCGGGTGCCTACGCCGCTGAGCAAGGTCGATTCCGAGTGCCGCGCATCCTGGACGAGTCGTGACCAGCTTGACTCGGCTATCCGCCGCCGATCTGGCCAGCCGGATCCACGCCGGGGAGGTCACCGCGGTCGAGGTGACCAGGGCGCATCTGGACCGGATTGGTGACGTGGACCCGGCGGTGCACGCCTTCCTGCATCTCGACACCGAGGGCGCGCTCGCCGCGGCCGCCGCCGTGGACGAACGTCTGCGGCGCGGGGATCCGCCGGCCTCACCGCTGGCCGGTGTGCCGCTAGCACTCAAGGACGTCTTCACCACCCTCGACATGCCGACCACGTGCGGCTCGCGGATTCTGGAGAACTGGCGCCCGCCGTATGACGCCACCGTCACCCGCCTGCTGCGGGAGGCCGGTGTGGTGATCCTCGGCAAGACCAATATGGACGAGTTCGCCATGGGTTCCTCCACGGAGAACTCCGCCTACGGACCCACCCGCAACCCGTGGGATCTTGATCGCGTCCCGGGCGGGTCCGGCGGTGGATCGGCGGCAGCGGTAGCTGCTTTCGAGGTGCCGTTAGCGATCGGCACCGACACCGGCGGCTCGATCCGTCAGCCCAGCGCGGTGACCGGCACCGTCGGGGTCAAACCCACCTACGGCGGTGTCTCGCGCTACGGCCTGGTGGCGTTCTCCTCAAGCCTGGACCAGGGCGGGCCAGTGGCTCGTACCGTGCTTGACGCCGCGTTGCTGCACGAGGTGATCGGCGGGCCTGACCCGCTGGACTCCACCTCGATCGACGCACCGGTGCCGCCGGTGGTGCAGGCGGCCCGCGTGGGTGCCGGCGGCGACCTGATCGGGCTCCGGGTCGGAGTGGTCAGCCAGTTCCGCGGGGAGGGCTACCAGGCCGGTGTGCTGCGCGCTTTCGAGGTCGCGGTGAGCCGGCTGCGTGAGCTGGGTGCTCAGATCGTCGAGGTGTCCTGCCCGTCGTTCGACCATGCACTGCCCGCCTACTACCTCATCGCGCCCAGCGAGTGCTCCTCGAACCTGGCCCGCTTCGACGGGATGCGCTACGGCCTGCGAGTGGCCGACGACGGCAGTCACAGCGCTGAGGAGGTCATGTCATTGACCCGGGCGGCGGGTTTCGGGCCTGAGGTCAAGCGTCGCATCATGCTTGGCACCTACGCGTTGTCCGCCGGGTACTACGACGCCTACTACGGTCAGGCGCAGAAGGTCCGTACTCTGATCATCCGGGACTTCGCCGCGGCGTTCGAGCGAGTGGATGTGCTGGTCTCGCCGACCAGCCCGACCACGGCGTTCCGGCTCGGCGAGCGGGTGGACGACCCGTTGGCGATGTACCTGTCGGACCTGTGCACGATCCCGGCCAATCTGGCGGGTAATGCCGCGCTGTCCGTCCCGGCCGGGCTGTCCGATGAGGACGGGTTGCCGGTGGGCCTGCAAGTGATGGCGCCCGCGCTGGCCGACGACCGCGCTTACCGGGTGGCCGCGGCCTACGAAGCGGCTCGGGACTCCGCTGATGGCGGTCCGCTGGCGCACCGGGTTCCCGATCTGGAGGTGGCGGCAGGATGACCGCTGCGTTGATGGGCTATGACGAGGTGCTGGAGCGCTTCGAGCCGGTGCTCGGGCTGGAAGTGCACGTCGAGCTGTCCACCGCGACGAAGATGTTCTGCGGCTGCGCCAACGTGTTCGGCGCCGAGCCCAACACCCACACCTGCCCGACCTGTCTGGGGCTGCCTGGGTCGTTACCGGTGCTCAACGGGGTGGCTGTGGAGTCAGCGATGCGGATCGGGCTGGCGCTGAACTGCTCGATCGCTCCGTGGTGCCGGTTTCACCGGAAGAACTACTTCTACCCGGACATGCCGAAGAACTTCCAGACTTCTCAGTACGACGAGCCGATTGCGGTAAACGGTTCGTTGGAGGTGCAGCTGGATGACGGCTCGACGTTCACCGTTGCCATCGAGCGCGCTCACATGGAAGAGGACACCGGCAAGTCGCTGCACGTCGGAGGTGCGACCGGTCGTATTCACGGCGCGAGTCACTCGTTGCTGGACTACAACCGGGCCGGTGTCCCGCTGATCGAGATCGTCACCAAGCCTCTCCTCGGCACGGGATCTCGGGCACCGGAGATCGCCCGGGCCTACGTCACCGCGCTGCGCGACCTGCTGCGGGCGTTGGGCGTCTCGGACGTGCGGATGGACCAAGGGTCGCTACGCTGCGACGCCAACGTCTCGCTGATGCCGCGTGGTTCGTCGACCTTCGGTACCCGAACCGAGACCAAGAACGTCAACTCGCTGCGGTCGGTGGAGCGCGCGGTACGCCACGAGATGGGCCGGCAGGCTGCGGTGCTGGCCTCCGGTGGCTCGATTGTGCAGGAGACCCGGCATTTCGACGAGGCGACCGGCACCACCTCGCCCGGCCGGCGCAAGGAGACCTCGGAGGACTACCGGTACTTCCCCGAACCCGACCTGGTGCCGATCGCCCCTGCCGAGGACTGGGTGGCGCGGCTGCGCGACACGCTGCCCGAGCTGCCCTGGCAGCGCCGGGCCCGGGCGCAGACTCAGTGGGGCCTGTCCGACCTGGAGCTGCGCGACCTGGTCAACGCCGGTGCCCTGGACCTCATCGCCGCCACTGTGGACGCGGGGGCGCCGCCCGCCGAGGCGCGGTCGTGGTGGGTATCCTACCTGTCCCAGCAGGCCAACTCCCGTGGGATGGAG
>DATEMN010000491.1:0-6789 GCA_035275565.1 Pseudonocardiaceae bacterium
CTCCTCGCGGCGGCGGCGATCCGCAAGACGGATCGCTCGACGAAGATCACCATGGCAGTATTTTTGTGGGTTATTCGGTCTCTGCGGGCAGCGGCCCGCGCTGCATACACGGTGGGTCAAGGCCACGCCAGCTGGGCACGCCGCGCCCTGGATGCGCTGACCTACGGCCCGGTGCGTGAGCAGATCCGGCTGGCCCGGCTAGCCGGTGACCGGGAGGCGCTGGCCGAATGGACCGAACGGCTCGTGACCCTCAAAGACGGCCGCGCCGAGCGCCTCCGGGCGCTGCCCGCCACGCTGGCCGCCGGGCTGCGCGCGCTGGTGGTGATGCTGTGCGTGCTGGCCGCGTTGCTCGTCATGATAGGGCTGTGGCTGGCAGTCACCCCGGACACCATCGGCTGGGTCGGCTGGTGGTCACTGATCAGGCACATCCTCGACGGGACACTCACCGCGCTCTCGCTTGCGGTGCACGCGATTCTGTGGGCTGCGGTGCCCGCGCTCCTGGTCGCGGCCTTCAGGGAGGGACGCCGGGCCGCGCAACCGCCACGATGGCTGTTCTCCCCCGACGAGCGCGCCCAGCACGACGCCGAGATCACCGCCGACGTGATCACCGCCGCGTTGCGGCACGTCAAGATCCCGGCATTAACCCGCTACCTCACCAGCGGCGGAGCGCTGGAATATGTGATCACTCCGCGGGAGCAGGGCGGCGGGACCTATACCCAAGTTCGCCTGCCGATGGGCGTCACCACCGCAGAACTGCTCTCCAGCACCAAAGTCGAGCTGCTGGCCGGCAACCTCGGCCGCCACCGGCACGAAGTGTGGCCCCAGCGGGAAAAAGACACCGACGCCCGGGTACTCGACCTGTGGGTAGCGGACAAAGGCACCATGGACAAACCCGCCCCACCCTGGCCGCTCCTGGATGACGGCGAACTCGACGTGTTCACCGACCGGCTGCCCTGGGGGGTGACCATGCGCGCCGAGCAAATCACGGTCGGCATGCTGCAGAAGCACTGGCTGATCGGCGCCACCTCCAAGCAAGGCAAATCCACCGTGCTCCGCCTGCTCGCACTCGGTTTGGCCCTGGACCCCACAGTCGAGCTGCACATCGCGGATCTCAAAGGCGACGGTGACTGGACCATGTTCGCCCCCCGCGCGGCCACCCTGATCGAGGGCAGCGCCGACGAACACGCCGAGGCCACCACAGAAATACTCGAACAGGCCGTGGCCGAGGTCGCCCGACGCTACGACGCCAAACGCGCCGCCGGGATCATCGGCGCCATCCCCCGCGAGGTCTCCCGCCGCAAAGGTTCCGGGTTCCACCCCAGCTACCTGTTCATCGACGAGTGCCAGGTGCTCTACGGCGCACCACACCCCCTCGGCGGCGCCAAAGACGATGCACGGGCCTGGCGAGCCGCCAAAAAGCTGCACGACCAAGCCCGCGCGGTCAACGTCCACCTGCTCCAAGCCACCCAACGCCCCGACGACCGCACCCTACCCACCAGAGTCCGCGAAGGCGCCCACGTCCGCTGCGCACTCAACGTCCCCAACCACGAAACCGCCAAAATGATCCTCGCCGACGCCGCCGACCGCGGCGCCCGACCCCAAGACCTCCGCCCCGGCGCCGACGCCGGAACCCTCGTCGCCACCGGCGAGGTCGAAGACATCCCCAACGGCCAGGCATTCGCGATCGTGCGCACCCACTACGTCTCCACCAAAAACGCCTACACCGTGATCACCCGAGCCATGGACATCATCCACCGCACCGGCCGGACCCTCGTCATCAACGAGTCCGCCGAACCCGAGCCAGTACGGGACCTCCTCACCGACGTCGCTGCCGTGCTCGACGGCCACGACAAACTACGCTCCTCCGAGACCCTCCATCAGCTGCGGACACGCTGGGAGCCCACCTACAGCGGCTGGTCGGCCCAGCAGTTCGCCACCGCACTCGAAGACCACGGAGTCAAGGTCAAAAAACGCAGCCTCGACGGGCAACCCGGCCAGCGCGTCATCCTGACCACAGACATCACCGCTGCCCTCGCCCAACGCCCCGAATCCGGGTGATCCCCGACTGACCCGAGCTGAGGCAGGGAGTGAGGCACCACCCCGCCACTAAGGCACATGCCTCACCCACATCCGGTCCCTGCCCTACCCCTAAGCTGCGACAAGGCAGACAACCCGGCAAGGCAGACCCGCACTCACCACCCCCAAAAAAGCCATATTCAGCGGTCCGGGAGGGGTACCCCTGCCTGCCTCGGGACCACCAGCAACCCGTCACTCGCCAGCGACACGACTCTCGCAGCGCAGCTCCGTCCTCAATCAGCAACGCAGCGCCATAACCACGCCATCAAACCGCGTCACCAACACGCTGTAAGCGCGCCGCGGGCTCCGGTTCGTAGCCCGCAAGCTTGGTTGAGCAGCCGGTTCCACCGTCCGCGGTGCCGATCTCGCAGGAAGGTAGGCGATGAGTAAACCACGCGAAGTCGCAGGTGATCCCTAGATCGGTGACGAATGTGCTCCGCACGTGTGGCATCGTCGGCGTCTGGCCTTGACCCAGTTCTCGCCAGTAAGCCTGACGTGCGCCAGATCGGTCCAGCCTTGAGGCAGCACCGGGATGGTGGCGAGTACCTCTGCCCGCTGTGGCCCATCTGGATAGGTTTCTAATTGCTTGCCTTCGAAGATATAGGCCACTTTATCGCCACGTTTCCAGTAGATCGTGCAATTTCCCAATGAAAGGTACGCCCACGCTGCAGGGCTGTTCATCGGCATGGCACCGCCGTGACTCATGAGGGTGGACAATTCTTGTGGCCGCGCGCTTCCTTGGCCGCCTGGGTAATCAGGTCGACTAGCGTATCCGCCTGCATGCTCTCCAGGATCGCTTCGCAAATGAACGGGCAGTCAAACGAGCTGATCCAAACCTTCCCCTTGCAGACATCAACAGAGAAGGTGACACGGGTATCCGGGCATCGACCTCTTACCGTGAGTCTGCGCTGAGTCATGGCGTACCTTGCCGAAAACCTGGCTGCACTGACTGACGCAGCCGGAAGACCAGCCGGGCGGCCTGCCCGACACGCTCGCCCACCACCCGGGTCACGAAGGCTACCACCGACCAAGGCTTCATGCACCGGACATGACGCCCGCCGCATCGTGGCCTGCAAGTACACTCGGGTGCTCCCCCAGTCCAGCCCCCGCCAGCGACGCGGCCGGGCCTTGATGTCATAGCTCGGACACCGCCGGCCACACCACGAGCACCGACAAGCCACCCACGCCTTAGGCCGGATCTGGGCAACGAGCACTTCACCACCCCGCCCGTCGGACTCCAGTCCATCACCGTTACTTCAGAATCCGTAGCCCTGCAATCCATGGCAGCAAGTCAATCTCCATCGCTCAAGCCGGGACAGTGTGTCTTTGACACGGTCTTGTAGCGTTGTTATGGAGTTGCTGTTACCGATCTAGAACGGAACCCGCACACCCGCCTGCGGACGTGTGTGCGCACCGGCGGGATAGTGGGAGCCGCTACCTTGGTAGAGCCGGGGGGTGACGGGGTCCTGAACAGCACGGCAGCTGGGGCTGTCTTTGCGACGAGTCCTGGCCCACTTGGCCGGGCAAATTTGCCCCTCGCCTGTCGTCACCTACAACCCAGCGGGGCTTTACTGCCAGCGCAGCGTGAACTTTGGATTCCCGGACTCTTTCCCTGGTTCGCGGATCTCAAGCTCGTAGTCACCGATCCAGCTCTCGCCGGGATCGGTATCCCGAGGCCGTTCGATCCTGGCAATTGCGAGCAAGTGCGCCCGGAACGAGTCAGGTCGGCCGATGTCCTCACACACGTGCCGAGCCGGGTAGCGACAACCATCAGACCCGCGAACGGTGATCGTCCACAGTTGTGGAGCCGCTGCCACTGTCTTGTCGCTGCCGCTCTGCTGGTGGCCATCGGGTAGGACGCACGTTGCGACATCATCGGCTGTATGCGAACCCTGATCTGCATCGACGGCAGGCTGCCGGACGATGATGGCACGTCGACCACGGCTGACCTCTACCAGGCCCTCACTACTGAGTAGCGCGGTCACCCGGTGGGCTGTGCTCGCAGCGATGCCGTACTGCTGGGCGAGCTGCTTGTGCGTCGGCAGCGCTGAACCAATTGGCAACTCACCAGAGGCAATCTGAGCACGCAGCTCAGCGGCAACCCGCTGGTAGGGCGTCGCATCTTCACGTACCGCAGTCGGATCCGCATCAGGCCGGGCAGGTAAGCGGGCAAAGAGGCTGGTGGCGGCCCGCTGGTCGGACTCGGACACCCACGCCGCGTAGACCTTGAGCGTCGTCGTGCCACCTCCGCCGTGGCCCAGCCGACCGGCGACGGTACGGACATCGACACCGGCGGAAATCAACTCGGTAGCCGAGTAGTGCCGCAGCTTGTGGATTGTCGTCGCGATGCCAAGCCGCTTGACGAGCCTGGCGTAGCGCTGGCTGACTGAGTCCGGCTTGAGGTGCGCAGTCCCGTCGACGGCGGGCGAGAACACGAACCCGTCATCGGTGAGCGTCAAGTCAAGCGCTGCGGCACGTGCTTCGCACCGGTCACGGTGCTCGCTGAGCAGGGAGAGGGTTTCAGTATCAAGAGCGATCCGGCGGTGCTGGTGGGTCTTGGTGTCCTTCTCCCACGTCCGTCCGCTGCGCTGGCCAATGCTCCGCTCCACCGTCAACACACCGGCTGCCAGGTCGAGGTGGCGCCAGCGGATCGCGCACAGCTCACCACGGCGGAACCCGGTGACCATGGTCAGCCAGACCAGCATGGCCCAATCTGGGTCCTGCCACGCTTCGATGAGGATCCGGGCGGCCTGCTCAGCAGTAGGCGGCTGCGGGTTCGGCTTGGGCTGCGGTGGCGGAACGGCCTGTGCGATCGGGTTCGTGGCGATCCAGCGCCACCGCACAGCCCGTTTCAGCCGCCGCTGAGGATGAAGTGGATGTACCGGATGCTCCCATTCGACAGCGGGCGGCACTGGTGAGGCTTGCAGCGCTCGTCGCACTGGTGCGGGCACTCCGTGCGGTGGTCGATGCGCTGCCGCCGGTCGCAGTGGTCCCGACAACGCCGCAGGGTGGCGTAGAACGAGTCGAACAGGTACCCGTCGAGCGCTTCGACCTTCGTCGTGCCGATCAGTGGCCGGATGTGCTTCGCGGCGAGGTTGCGGTAGTTGGTGAGCGTATTCTCTTCTAACTCAGCGAGCTCGAAGTGCCGGTCGAGCAGCTGGTTGACGGTGGCCCTCGTTCGCGGATTGCGCCGCTCGTCGACCTCGGTGGCCAATCGGCGCATCGCCTTGTCCGCCTCCGCTTGCGCGGTGGGGCCAGCCGGGATGCTCTCGCGCAGGTAGTGGCGTCGGCCAGTCAGCGGATCAGTACCGGCGTACACCGAGACGCGCAGGCCACCGCTCGGCAGTTCCTCGATACCGCCGCGCTGGCGCCTGCTGCGGCGTGCGGAGGTGGTGGACATGGATGCACTGTAGCGCCACTCGCACCACGTTTGATTCCACGCGAGTGGGTTGCACTCTCAGCCTGGGGATGTTTTCCCAGGTGAGAGGCGGAGCCGCCTCGGGGAATCGAACCCCGGACCTGCTCATTACGAGTGAGCCGCTCTGTCCGACTGAGCTAAGGCGGCGACGCTGCTTGATAGTGCGGCCCAGTGTAACCGCGTACCGTGCACCCGTCCGGCGCAGCCTAGTCGCTACCCAATGCGCTGGTCAGCGCCTCGACGGCGATCCGGGGCTTGACGTTGAGCGCCAGCGCCTCGCGGCAGCCGAGTACCGCTTCCAGTTTGCGGAGCAACGCCTCGGCAGGCATCCGCCCGGCGATGGTGGTGACGTCGGCCGCGTGGTCGGGGTGGGTCAGGGCCACCGGAGCAGCCCATAACGTCACCAAGGTGTCGCGGTAGAAGCCAGCCAGGTCGACCAGCGCGCGGTCCAGCGCGTCGCGCTGGGTGCGGGTGGCCCGGGACTTCTGCCGGCGCTCCAGCTCGCGGATGGCGCCCTTGGCGCCCCGGGTGGCTGCCGCGGCACCCTTCCCGGTTCCGCCGGCCCCCAGAGCCGTCTCCAGCTCCTCAGTCTCGGCCGCATTGCGAGTCGCGGTCAGGCCGCTGGCTTCCGATTCGGCCGCCCCGACCAGCTCATCGGCCAGGGTGAACACGTCGGCCGGCGAGCGCAGCGCCGTCGGTACCCGTAAGACCGCTTCCCGGCGGGTCCGGGCATCGGGATCGCGCGCCAACCGGCGGGCCCGGCCGACGTGACCACCGCACACCGAGGCGGCCCACCGCGCGGTGTCGGCGTCCACGCCGTCGCGCTGCACCAGCACCTCGGCGATCGCCGTCGCGGGCGGGGTCCGCAACCCGACCGGCCGGCAGCGCGAGCGTAACGTCACCGCGATGTCCTCGGGGTGGTCTGAGGGCGCGCAGAGCAGGAACACCGTCCGCGGCGGGGGCTCCTCCACGGCTTTGAGCAGGGCGTTGGCGGCGCCCTCGGTGAGCCGGTCCGCGTCCTCGATGAGCAGCACCTGCCACCGGCCCGCCGACGGCCGCCGGGACGCGCCAGCGACCAGTGCGCGCATCTCGGCCACCGAAATGGACAGTCCTTCGGGTACCACCTCGCGGACGTCGGCGTGGGTGCCGGCCAGCGTGGTCCGGCAGCCCTGGCATCGACCGCACCCCGGTCCGGCCACCGGATCGGTGCACTGCAGCGCGGCGGCGAAGGCCCGGGCCGCGACCGAGCGGCCGCTGCCGGGGGGGCCGGTGAACAGCCAGGCGTGGGTCATCGC
>DATEMN010000492.1:0-4271 GCA_035275565.1 Pseudonocardiaceae bacterium
TCACTGTGTACCCCATTGGTGTCGGGGACACCGGCTTCTTCGGCGTCAATGCCACCACCGTCGTCGGCGACTAACGCCACGGCTGCGGGGTCCACGTATCGCGTGATGAGTGCCCCCAGGAGAGCTTGCGCTCCAATTCAGATGAAGGCTATCCGTCGAAACGTTATGCACCACATCACTACTACGAAAGGGGTATGATGGAGCGTGGTGAATTGCGGGCCCTGGGGAGAACAGTCGCATCATCTTTTCTCGCTTTGGCGATAGTGCCGGGCCTCGGGGTGATGGCAGCCAGTCCCGCTACGGCACAGATCTCTTCCACCGGCGATGACAACGGCGACCTTCGGTCCGACATCACTGTGTACCCCATTGGCACCGAGGACGCTGGCTTCCTCGGTGCCAACGCCACCACCGTCGTCGGTGACTAGCGGTCTTCTTGGCTCGCGCCCATCGCATCAAGTTAGGGAATGGTTGTCCTCTTGCACGTGGATCGACCCGGTGGGGCAACCCCGCGCCGCGCTACGAACGTCATCGTGCAGATCGTCGTGCGGATGGGGCTCCAGGACTACAACATGGCCGTCGCCGTCTTGGTCGAAGACCTCAGGGACGCGATAGACGCATAAGCTGCTGACCGCACACGTGTGGCTGGTTGCCGTGACGCGCATGAGACCCCGATTGGTGCTGCTCACACCGGCCACTGCGCCCGAGTCCAGGAGTTCTCAACGAACATCCACTCGTAGCGCGTGCTCACTGTGAAGTACTCGACCAGTTCCTGTCGTTGAGACGGCGAGAACTGTCCACCAAGCTCATCGACCATACTCGTGAAGCCACGCACCGTGTACTGGTAGTCCTCGCCTGGGCGGTAGACATCGATCCACGGCGCGTACCGGGAACCCGGATGGTAGTTGTCCTTCAGGTCGTTGGAGATACTGAAGTTGAACCACACCATCGGCAGCACCGCTCCAATCCCCGCCGCCAGCGATCTGGCGCTTGCCGACTGAAAGAACGCAGCGTACGCATGCGTGCCCGGAGCGACCGCGGCGAGCGTAGCGCCCAGTGGCGGGGTGCCGAGTTGCTCGGCCAGCTCCCCGTATTTCGCGCGCAGCCGGTCTCGTGCGGCTAGTGTCTCGAAGATCGACTGGCCTAGCAGCATGGCGTGTGAGTCGTCGACAGCCATGGCCGCGCAGCGGGCTAGCGCTCGCGCGTAGGCCGGCAGTAGGTACCCGGTGTCCTGCTCAACGAAGTGTTTCAGTGACTCAACCGGAAGCGAGCTGTCTCGCAGGCCGGACCAGAACGGGTGGTCCTTGAACTTCCGCAGTACCGGCTCGGCGAGGGCCTGCAGCTCTTCGTGCAGCATCCGATGGGTCTTCCCGGCTACGTCACGCATACGGATCACAATAGTGTGTCGGCGTCGAACGACGGTCGAATGGGACTCCAGTGGCTTCCTAATCAGCTTCCGGATGGGAGCTGGAGATCCCGGTCCTGGTTGTCAGCGGGGTAAGCGGCCGATTCGTTCGAGTTCATCGACAATTGCGGCTGGTGGAGGTAGTTGTTGCATTTCTTGTTGGAGTTTTTTGGCGGCCGCGTGTTCATCGGCGCTTTGTAGTAGCCGGAGCGTCTCGGTCTTGAGTTGTTCTGGTGTGGCCTTGTCTTTGGTGAGGACGGCGCCGACGCCGGTTGCCAGTATCCGGGCTGCGTGGCCTGCGTGGTCGGGAAGTTGTGGGATTAATAGTTGTGGCAGTCCGTGTGACAGTCCGGTGAGGAGGGTGCCCGCTCCGCCGTGGGAGATGAGGAGATCACAGGTGGGCAGTGTTAGATATAGCGGTACTCCTCGGATGATATGGACGTTGTTCCCGACTGGCCGGGGCAGCGATGGGTATTGGTCCGGTGTCACCGCCGCGACGATCTCGACGTCGAGGTGCTGGAGTGCGGAGATAGCTTGTACGGCCAGGAACCGTGTGGGATCTAGCCGGAAGATGGTGGTACCCCAGGTGATGCACACTCGAGGTCGGGAAGTGCGGGCGGGTAACTGCGGCGCTGGCACTCCTGGTCCGTTGAAGGGTACGTAGCGCATCGGGAGGTGGTGGTTGTACTTCGCAGGCAGACGCAGGCTGGGCGGCACCGGGTCGATGGTCGCCGCACCCAGCGGATCGACATTGCTCACTTCGTGTCGTCCAGCGAGCGGTTCCAACAGCTGGGGGAGCAGGGTGCGCGCCTGGTACATGAGGTCCACGCCATACAGCTGGCGCACCGCAGGTACTCCGACCGCGGCCGCAACCAGCGGTCCGGCCAGCGCAGTCGGTTCGAACACGACGACGTCCGGTTTCCAGCCCTGGGCATGCTGCACGAGGTCGTCGACCATGGATTCGGCGTGTGCTATGAACATTTGTAACGCCCTGGGCCCCTTACCCGTACGTTGCGCGCCACCGATCGGGGTAGAACCGTTGTCAACAGTATCTTTATCTCCTTGATCGCCTGCTTGGGAGGGCAGCAGGTAGTTGCGCACCAGATCCACGGCGTCGATGTCCTCACCCACTGACACGCCGGTTAGTCCCGTCTGCCAGATGCTCTCGCGCAGGCCCGGTTGGCTGGCGACTAGCACCTCATGACCAGCAGCCCGACAGGCCCAAGCCAACGGCACCATCGCGTACAAATGCGATGGCCAAGCCCAGGTGACGAACAACACGCGCATAGCCCGCTCCCCGATATCCGGCAGGTGCCGTGCTCACCGTCGCAGCCGAGGCTCGGGCGGATCTGGAGAACTGCTCGGGCACGCGGTCGCCGGCCCTGACACACGCTGGTGCGCCCTCGCACCCGGACGCGGAACTCAGCTCTCCTCGAGAGTTCTTCCATGCCGTGGTGGGATGGTCGTGGTCGGCGAACCGGCGATGCGAAGGACACGTATCGATGACGTATCCCGTCCCCGACGTTGGTACCGCGAAGGGCATCCTCAGCCTCGGCAACGCCTACTGCCACTCGCAGGCGTTGCTGACGGCGGTGGAACTGGACGTGTTCACCGTGCTGCATGACAACCCTGCCACCGAGCAGGAGATCCGCGACCAGCTGCGGTTGCACGGTCGTGGTGTGCGTGACTTCCTGCGCATGTTGGTTGCGCTTGGCCTGCTGCACGACAGCGGCGGCCGGTACCGCAACACCGCAGACGCCGACCGCTACCTGGTCAGCGGACAGGCTGCCAGCGTCGTCGGCTTCCTCCGGGGACTGCGGACCAACCTGTACCCATTGTGGGGCGGTCTTACCCAGACGCTGCGCACCGGCCAGCCCCAGGTGGCAGGAGACAGCTTTGAGGCGATGCTGAACAACCGCCAAGAGCTGGACCGGTACGTGCGCATGATGGACGGCCTGATCCAGGTGGTCGGGCCTCGGCTGGTGGAGGCATTTGACTGGTCCGGTTACCGCTCGGTGCTGGACGTCGGAGGATGTCGGGGCAACCTCGCGGGACAGATCGCCACGGCGCATCACGGGCTGACCGTGCAGGTGTTCGACCTACCCCAGATGCAGCCCGTGTTCGACGAGTACGTCGCCGAGCAGGGATTGACCGGTAGGGTGCGATTTTACGCTGGTGATTTTTTCCGGGACCCGTTACCCCGATCCGACGTGCTCGTCTTCGGCCACGTTCTGCACAACTGGGCCTACCAGCAACGGCAACAGTTGGTGCACAAGGCATTCGAAGCGGTGAACCCGGGCGGCGCCTTGCTGGTGCACGACCGGATGTTGGACGCTGAGCTGTCCAATGTTGACAACCTGCTGGCCAGCATCATCATGGCGCTGGTGACCGAGGAAGGCTCCGAGTACGCCATCAGCGAACTGACCGAGCTTGCCGAGGCCACCGGGTTTACTTCGGTGAGCCACCAACCACTCGATGACAACGAGACGCTCGTCTTCTGCCATAAATCATAGAGTCAGTGAACATCACCCTTGCCGTACCGATTTCGGCCCTGTGGCCGTGGACTGGATCAGTACTCCAGTACCGCCTCTTTCTGGCAGAATGGGATTGACCTTTTCCGCGAAAACACTCGAAGTTCGCGGAAATCGGCTACAACGCAGCCACCCCCACGAAGAGCCCGAAGGGCGTCGCCCTACCACGCATCTGCTGGGATAACCCTCGTTGTCGCAGCGGCTGCGACGAGAGGCCAGTGAGAGGCCGTTGCGGGGACGCTGCGGGGACGACTGATCACGCTTGGTGCGTAGTTCGGCTACCGTCTCGGCTAACCACCGGGAGGGGAGATCGATGGCTCAGTCAGCACCGCGAACAC
>DATEMN010000493.1:0-7725 GCA_035275565.1 Pseudonocardiaceae bacterium
GGAGGAGCCGCCGGAGAAACACCCGCACTCCACGACATCGCCGTCGCCCGACGTGCTCATCAACAACTCGGCGAGAAGCAGGCCGTCCATCGGCGTGGTGGCGAGGGGCACCGAACGGTCGATCTCCTCGAACCTGCGGACCATGTCACGACGCTGCGCGATGCCGACGGCCGACCTGTCACCGTTGGCGATGAACTTGCGTTTCAGTTCGGTGTAGGTGTCGTCTGTGGCGAGAGTGGGGCGCACGTTCTCGACCGACACACTCGTGGACTCGGAAGGACACGACCACGGCACATGATCCATGGAGGACCTTTCCCTGGAGTGCGAGTACCCGCTCGGCTGTGACTGTACGTGGACAGATCGGTAACTGTCACGTCCCCACATCAATAACATGCCATATCATCCGGCAAGGTGCGCTACGAAGGCGCTGTGAACCACCCCGGGTCTGGTGGAGATTCTGTCCTGTGTGGAGGATGGAGAGATGGCCCGATCGTCGAGGCACCCTGGTGAGGTGTGTGAGCGTGCGGTGGCGCTGGTGTTGGAGACCCAGTCGGATTATGGGTTGCGGTGGGGGGCGATCGTGTCGATCGCGGCGAAGGTCGGCGTGTCGGGTGAGTCGTTACGTCGGTGGGTTTGTCAGGCTGAGGTGGATGAGGGTGCCCGGGTGGGGACGATGTCTGCTGGTGCTGAGGCGTTTCGTGAGTTGCGGCGGGAGAATCGTGAGTTGCGGTGGGAGAATGAGATTCTGAAGGCGGCGTCGGCTTTCTTCGCGTCAATGGCCTCATGCTGCGGGGCCGCCAGCCGGTCTCCTCTTCGACTTCGCGTGCCGCCGTAACTGCCGGATCTTCGTTCGCGTTGACGTAGCCGCCGGGTAACTCCCACGTCCAGCAGTCCGGCACGAACCGATGACGCCAGATCATCAGCACCCGTTCTCGGGTATCGTCGAGCAGCACAGTCATCGCGGCCTGGGGCATCCGCAACACGTACTGCTCGAAGTGCACCCCGTCGGGCAACTCCACTTGCGCGATGCTCAACCGCAGCCGCCGAGTGTCATCCACCAGCCGCTCGCCATGGATGATCCAGCGGGTCGGCTCCGGGCGACCATCATCGCCAGGGGCAGCCTCTGGCACGTCAGGCGTCGTGAGCCTCGACACCGATGCCAACCGGACACGCGACTCCTGTGCCGCCCAGACCGCAGTAGCCATTCTTATTGCGATCTAGGTACTGCTGGTGGTAGTTCTCGGCGTAGTAGAACTCGGCCAGCGGGGCGATCTCGGTGGTGATCTGCCCGCGGCTGGCGGCGGTGAGTGCTTGCTGGTAGACGGTGCGGCTTGCCTGGGCTTCGGCGGCCTGGTCGGCATCGGTGGTGTAGATCGCGGAGCGGTACTGGGTGCCCCGGTCATTGCCCTGCCGCATCCCCTGCGTGGGGTCGTGACCTTCCCAGAACACCCGCAGCAGCTCGCTATAGGAAATCTGCGCCGGGTCGAACACGACCAGCACCGCCTCGGTGTGCCCGGTCTGCCCGGAACACACCTCCTCGTAGCTGGGATTCGGGGTGTGGCCGCCGGCGTAGCCGACCGCGGTGGAGTACACCCCCGGGGTGCGCCAGAAGATCCGCTCGGCGCCCCAGAAGCAGCCCATCCCGAACACCGCGGTGCGCAGCCCATCCGGGAACGGCGCCACGATGCGGTGCCCGGTCACGGCATGCCGCTCCGCAACCGGCATCGGGGTGGATCGCCCTGGCAGCGCCGCCTCGGCGGTCACCAGGCGGGTCTTGTCGCGTCCGAACAGCGCCATGCGCCCAGATTACGCCGGCACGGACGGCTCCCACTCCTCCCGCGGACCGCGACATGGATGCCTATCGCGGTTGGGCGGGCTGGGGCGGGGGAGGTAGCGGCGTAGGGACAGGGTGGGTTGCTCGATGTAGTGCCAGGACAGCCACCCACACAGGTAGGTCAGTGGCAGCGCGGTGACGGTCAGCGACCACTGCTGATCGGCGCCAGCCATGATCAGTAGCTGTTGGACGGGGAATGCCCAAATGTACAAGCCATAGCTGCCGAAGACCCACGAGTCGTAGCCCTCGAGACGGGTTGACCAGTGGAACGCGAACACGATCGCTCCGTACCCGGCCATAAACGGCAGCGTCACAGCCCCTACCTCGGTGGTATGGACCACGACCTGCAACCCGACCAGCGACCACGCCACCCGAGGCGACAGCGGAATCCGATCCCGGTAGGCGTGCAGCACCATGCCGATGCTGAACGCGACGAGAAAGGAGACCATAGACCCGATCGGCACCTGCAGAAACGAGCCACCGTCTCCGGGGTTGCCGATACTCGCCTCGAACCGGCGATCCAGCACGATCAGGGCCAGCATCAAGACGATCGTCGCCCACGGTGCCCGACGGAACAGTCCGAGCGCACCGAACGCCAGCACCAGCAGGTAGCCGGTGAACTCCATCGGCAGGGTCCAGATCGAGCCGTTCGCCGACCATGGCCAGGGGTTGTTGACGAATACACCGGGCAGTTGATGCTGCAATGTGTAGAGACCCGCGTTGTTGACGACGTATCCCCAGGTGCCCCTGGCGGAGAAGTACTCCGCGAGGGTGAGGGTGGAAACCAATGGTCCGATCACCAAGGCCGTGACGAGCACCACAAAGAGCAGCGGAGGCCACAGTCTCAGCACCCGTTTGACGCTGAAACGCCACCAGGACGGATCCTGGCGCCAGCTGTCGCTGATCTGGTAGCCGCTCATTGCGAAGAACCCCATCAACGCGATGTAGCCGGGCGACAGGTTCCAGGACGTGGGAAAGACCGTCAGCCGGGACGGATCGGTCAATGGCGCCGAGTGGTCGATCACGACGGTCAGCGCGCCGATCATCCGCAACCACGCGAAACCGGTGTTCGAATCCGCCTTCATGAGCGTAACCACGCGCGGCGGCCGATCATTTCGCGCGTGCCTGGAACCGCTCATCCCATGGTCCATCAGGGCCGGAGGGTAACAGGGCTGCTGACAGGGGGAGGTCGGCCGGGAACGCAGCGTGGCCGCTGTGCACAATGTGCCCCGACCCGATGTTCCGATGGGGGTGGTGCAGTGACCCGGCCGAACGAGTTGCAGCAGCTCGACGAGGATCTCGCCGCGGGGCGGCTGTCTCCTGAGGACCACCGTCGGCGCCGCGACGAGCTGGTCCGCGACGCTGCTGGCAGTGCACCTCAGGTGGCCAGCCCATTCCCGCCGGCGTTTCGCTGGGAGACCTCATCGCCGGAGGCTCCGACGCAGGTGATGCCGGTGGTCGGCCAGGGCACCGGCGGGGGCGACCTTGCCGCGGCTCCCCAGGCTGAACGCACTGATGCCGTGCCGTCCACCCCCTTCTACCGGCAGGAGCCGGGTCAAGTCCGGGGCTTGTTCCAGCCCGCCGACGGCCCCTCCGGCAACAACGGCAACAACTCAGACAGCACCGCCCCACCCTGGGCAAGCTTGAACCTGCCCCCGATCGCTGAACAACCCCTCGCCGAACAGCAGAGCGCCTGGATTCGGCACGGTCCCGAAGTGTTCGAGGCTCCTGCAGTGCAGCCCCGGTCCAAGCAGATCATCGGGATCGCCGTGCTGGGTGTTCTTGTCGTGGGGCTGATGGGCGCAGGCGTGGCCTACTTCCTGAGCGCGGATCCCGCCCAGAGTCAGGGGATACAGCAGCCAGCCCCCTCCCAGCCGACCGCTGCCGCTCGTGAGCTGCCGGCTCCCCCGGCCCCGCGCCCGGCGCCGGTGGATACTCCCCAGGCGTTGATCGAGCCACCCGGTGCGGATCGCGGTGGTGGCGGGCTGCTCGACCTGCCCCGGCTGGAGAGCGCTGACCTGCTGCCCCAGCCCATCCTGAATGCCCTGCGTGCCGGTGCGATGACCGACGGCGTGCTCAAGACCACCATCGACGGCGGCAACACCATCGGGATGTTCGCTTTCGCCGTGGCCGACGAGCAGGCCGCGACCGATGTGGTGAACACGATCGTCACCGTGCAGCGTGACGGCGGGCTGAAAGTCGACCAATCCCGGGCACAGCAAGGCCTGACGGTGCTGGGCACCCTCCCGGGCACGCGGTCCACTGTGTACCGGGGAGTCTACGTGCTCTACAACCGGGCGATCTTCATCGAAGTGTTCGGATCGGACTACGACGCGGTGCTCTCCACCTTCGACTCCCTCATGGACCAGCAGCTGACCTACGCCCCGCCGACGGTCCGCGGCCGCTGATCAACCTCCTTAGCGGCCGTAGCCAGCACGTCGGCCAACGCGGTGCGGGCGACGTCCGGCCCGAACCGTCGCGCCACTGCGTCGGCACCAGCCTCGGACAACGTGCGCCACAGTTCGTCGTCGTCGAGCAGTGCCACCACCCGGTCGGCGAATCCCGTGGCGTCTGCGGCCATCAGCACGTGCTGACCGTCCACAAGTCGCATCCCTTCGGCCGCCACCGGCGTGCACACCGTGGGCAGGCCAGCGGCCATGCTCTCGCCAACCTTGCCTTTCACGCCGGCCCCGAACCGCAGCGGTGCCACCGATAACCGGCACCGCTGGTGCAACAGTGCCAGGTCAGGCACCCAACCGTGCACCTCGACGGTGTCAGCGGCCAGCTCCAGCACGTCGGGTGGCGGGTTGCTGCCCACCACGTGTAGCACCGTCCCGGGATGCCGGCGGTGCACCAACGGCAGCACATCGCAGACCATCCAGGCCACCGCGTCCCGGTTGGGCAGGTGATCGAAGCTTCCGACGAACAGCAACCCGGCGCGACCCTGTGGCCCGGGCACCTCGTTGGCGCAGTGGTGCACGTTGGACAGCACCCGCACGTCGGCTTCCGGGACCAGGCTGTGCAGCAGTTGCTGCTCGTCCTCGGAGACCACCAGGGTCAGGTCGGTGGCCCGCACCAGCCCCAGCTCCAGCTCCTTCGACGCGGCGGCCTTGCCCGCCAGCCGTGCTGCACCTTCGTCATCACCTGCCGAGGCAACGAGCGAAGCTTGGCGCTGCAGGCGCAGGAAATGCACGTCCACGGTGTCGTAGCCGACCAGGCAGTGCGGTGCGCGCATCCGCAGCTCCTCCAGCAGCGTCCAGGCCACTTGCGGGCGGGACAGCAAGGCCAGCCGCAGCCCCGCGCCCGCCTCGCGCAGGAAGGTGGCCTGCCCGGTGGCGTCGGGGATCACGGTGATTCCGTGGCGCTGCAGCTCGCCGGTGTGGGGTTGCAGGAGGGCACCGTTGGCGGGGAAGAACACCACTCGCTGGCCTAGCTCGACCAGCACCAGCAGCAGCCGGTGCATGCGCATCGATCCGGAGTCGCGGTCGGGGGTGGGAACCTGGTGGTCGGCGACGAGCACCAGGCCACCCTGGTGCCCTACCGGTCCCCGCTGCCGGGCCAGCCACACGGTGAGCTCGCTGGCGGCCGGCAGGTGATCGGCCAAAGCCTGCGCCCACTTCTCCACGAACAGCGTGCGGTTGATCTCCTGGTAGCGCTTGACGCCGGTACCGACGTCCGTGCCATGCGAGACACCTTCGTGGTGCATCACCACCGCGGCCGGCTCGACGATCGTGCGGTGCCCCGTCGCCCGGATGGCGAAGGCCAGGTCGGTGTCCTCGTAGTAGGCGGGTGCGTAGCGCTGGTCGAACCCGCCGACCTGATCGAACAGCTCCCGACGTACCAGGATCGCCGCGCCGGAGCAGTAGTCGACGTCACGGCGCACGTGGAACTCAGGTGCTTCGGCCTCGCGGCCGCGCCCGTAGTTCCAGCCGGAGCCGTCGGCCCAGACGATGCCGCCGCATTCCTGCAGCCGGCCGTCCGGGTACACCAGCCGCGCGCCGACCAGGCCGATCCGGTCATCCGAGTCGGCGGCGCCGACCAGGGCGTCCAGCGCGCCGGGCCGCACCTCGGTGTCGTTGTTGAGGAATAACAGGTAGGCGCCGCGGGCGTGGCTCGCGCCGAGATTGCACGCCCCCACGAACCCGACGTTGCGCTCGGTGCGCGCCAGCCGCACGCCGGGGCTGGCCGCCACCAGTTCGGCGGTGCGATCCGGTGAGGCGTCGTCGACGACCAGCACCTCGAACGGCACCGCTGGGCGGTGCTGCTCGATGCTGACCAGGCACGCTCGGGTGTACTTCCAGTTGCCGTGCACCGGCACGATCACGCTGAGCAGCGGTGACGCGCTGGTGCGCACGGTCACCGGGCCGGGTGTCTCTGGCGTCGGTGTGAGCCCGCGTCCTAGTGCACGCTCGTAGAGGTCGCGGCGCAGCGTTCCGCGCGGTGCCGCCCGCTCGACGGCGCCCCGGTAGCGGGAGATCAGCCGGTTCGCGGTGGCCGACTGCTCGGTCCGCAACGCCGCCACCTCCCGTTCCAGCTCGGTCGCTCGGTGTTCCGCGGCGCTGCCGGTCTCCTGGTGCCAGGACGCCAGCGACTCCGCTCGTTGTGCCTGGCGCTGCGTGACGGCCAGCTCGGCACGCAGCCGGTGCACCTCGCCGTCGAGCTGTTGCAGCCGTCGCGACGCGGTGGCGGCCCGGTGCCGCTCGTCGGCCAGCTCGGTGCCGAGCTCGGCTATCCGGTGCCGTTCGTGGGCCAGCGCGCGGTGCGCGTCGCGCACCAGGGTCAGGTCGGGATCGACCAGCGCGCTGAGCTGGGGCAGCGCCGGCAGCGCAGCATCGGAGGCGATGCCGAGCAGGTAGGTGTGGGGTGATTCCGGTGTCATCCGCCAGCCGCCGTCGGGTGCCCTTCGCAGCGCGTGTGCGACTGCGTGCCCCGGTTCCTCGCTGGTGATGAGCGAGCCGACGGCGACGTTCTGCTTCAGGATCGCGATGTGGCCGAAGGCGCCCCCCAACAGCGCCCGGAACTCCGGTTCGGTGAGCTCCCGGACGTGGAAGGGGTTGTCGTTGCCGTGCTCGTGGCTGTAGATGGTCACGTCCGGCGTGCTAGTCAGAAACAGCCCGCCCGGTCTGAGCAGCCGCCGTACTACCGCGACCAGCGTGTCCTGTTCCTCGACGTGTTCGAGCGCCTCGAAGCAGGTGATGACATCGAACGGTGACGCCCCGGCGAGCAGCTCGGGATCGATCATCGATCCTACGGTGAAGCGCAGGTTGTCCCGTACGTAGTGGGTGGTGGCGTGCGCCACGGTCGGCGGGTCGATGTCGATGCCTACCACCTCGCGGGCTCCGGCGGCGAGCAGCGCGGGCCCGAAGCCCTCCCCGCAGGCGAGGTCGAGCACCCGCGCGCCGGCAGCGAAGGGGGCAGCCAGCGCGTACCGGTGGTAGTGCTCGTAGACGACCTGCAGGTCGTCGGTCCACGGCACGCACCGTTCGCCGGTCCACTCGATGTGGCGTCCCCGGACGCTGTCGTCCATTCGCGGCCTCCCCAAGGATTGGCGGGTGCAGGATAGGGGAGCGGGCCGCGTTACGGTGCATGCCATGTCGGTGACCGACCGCAGGCACATCGACGTCCCCGCGGCGCAGCCGGTGCGTCCTGCCGGCCGCCGCCGGGTCGCGCTGATCTGTGCGGGCCTGTTCTTTCTCGGCCCGATCATTGCGTTGGTCCTCGGTGCTCAGGCCGCCCGGTTCGAGAACCGGCCGCTGGCGGCGTTCGGCGATCCGCGGGACGGTTGGTCGTGGCTTGCCGGGCTGCCCGCCTGGGCGGCCGACAACCTGCCGTTCCGGGACGGCGCGCTCCGGGCCACCGAGGCCGTGAGCAGGGGAGTCTTCGGTGAGCCG
>DATEMN010000494.1:0-4687 GCA_035275565.1 Pseudonocardiaceae bacterium
AGGCCGGCAGGCAGATCCTCGCCCCCGGTGATCACCGCGTGCACGGCGTTCTGGGTGTCTACCTTGTGGATGAGGGTCTCGAAGACCTGCCGACGGATCCAGAAGTCACGTGCGGAGGACGCTGGCCAGGCCGTCCAGCAGGCCAGGCCGGCGGGGGCTTCGCTAAGAGTCGTCACGAGGGTGGAGTGAGCGCGTTGCAGCCGATCGACCACGCCGGCGTCATCGGCGGGGTCCGGGTCCTGCAATGTGGCGCGCTCCGACCGACCCGGCGGGTCGGGACGTGCGTCGCGGACCGTCACCGCGACCCAGCGATACACCCAGCCGAGGTGCGCCACCAGGTCCCGGGTCGTCCATCCCGGACAGTTTGGGACCGGGGCGTTCAGGCCGTGCACCGTGGCCAACCCGACGATATCCGTGCCTTCAACACGAAGGACGTCGAGGTAGACCGCAGCGTCGAACGAGCCGTCCGGGTCGGTCTGCCCACCTCCGATCACGCGGGAATCCTCCTCCTCATGCGACCTCCACGGCCCGGTGCTTGGGCAACTAGCCGGACAGTGAATTGGAAATCATATGTCGGTGGGAGCAGCGCGAGAGCACGCTCACGATCAAGGTCGTTGGGTTGGGTGTAGGCCTGTGACTCCCGAAGCCCTCGGCCACAAGTCAACTGACCCGCCAGTAATTACCTGCGGCGATCACGCCGCTACGTGTTCGTTAGTCGATCCTTAGCCGAGACGCGCTTCGGAGCGCAACGGGCATTCGCTTCAGCTGGGCGCGTGCTCGGCGTAGACGGCGCGCCCGATGTCGGGGTCGATGCCCCAAGCGGCGGCAAGGCGATCATGCACGTCTGGCCAAACCGCCAGTGAGGCGGCTTCGCTCATGATTTGGCCGCCTATGAGGGCATCGAGGCGGGCGAAGCAGCGATCCCAGCCGGCGCCGGCGAGCGGGACTTGGTCGCGGTCGACGAATGTGTGGGTGAGCGTGAGCACGCACCCCTGACCCTCAGGTCGTAGCTCGAACCGCAGTGTGCCGTCGCCCTGCCAGGCGCCGACCAGCACGCGTGGTGGTTAGCTGTGCCGGATCTTAAGTTCGCCGGGGAACCACTGGCGCAGTTGGTTGGGCTCGGTCAGGGCGCGCCAGACGGTTCGAGGGGCTGGTCGTAGCGCCGGTCGAAGTAGCATTCCCACCCTGCGGCGGTTTGCGCTGCCAGGGTCACCTTATCGAAGACATGGGTAAACACCAGCGCGCAGCCCTGGTCATCGGCACGCAACTCGAACCGGAAGCCCTGGCCGGCGAAGGTCCAGGCGATCAGGTGCGGCGGACCAAGTTCGGTGATTTCGCCGGTTTGGCCGCCCAGTTCGAATACCTCGCCCACTTTGAGTGTCCAGTTTGCGGCAGCGGGCATCCAGCGTTCGAGCTCCGCTGGGTCGCTGGCGGCGCGCCACACCCGTTCGACCGGGTGGGCGAGGTAGCGCTCGAAGCGCAGCGCGGGTCGGCCTCCGATGGTCTGCAGGGTGGGTCGGAGACGGCCATCCGTGGGCGATCAGGCTCGACTCCAGGGCCACGACCGGACGGCCATCGCCAAGCGCCGCACGGACATCTTCACGGACGCCTGTAGGGAGCCACGCAGGCATTCTGCCTGAGTTCACGTCACCCCATGATGTCACAGGGGCCACGCCAGTGCTGTGATCCTCAGATAGATTCACTCGGCCACCACGGCACGGCTTGTGTCGACATCCACGCACACCGTCAGCGGCAACACCGCGCGACTCGCGGCAGTAGAGTGCGTTGTCTCCAGCTACTCACTGTGGGTGACTATGCGTTGAGTTGCTGGCGCCTTCCTGACTCGGCACGTTGCAATCGCCACACTCCCATGATGAGTCCTCGTGGCTGCTCTTCGATGTCTTGAATGCTGATCACCGTGTACCGGTAGGGGATCGCCGATTGAGATGGGCGGATCCATCGTTGTGCTGTGAGCGGTGCCTGTCACCATGATGGTCATGGCGTTCGCCATAGGGCAGACCGCGATCATCGTTCCTGTGGGCGCTGCCGAGCCCATCGTCGGCCGCTGGCGTACACGATTCGATCCCGCTGCGGCCGCAGGCGTCCCGGCCCACATCACGATCATCTATCCCTTCCTTCCGGGACAAGACATCGATGAGAACGTGGTGCGCGACCTGCGCCGGATCCTTGCCCGTCACCTCAGCTTCACCGTGACTTTCGCCGACTGTGGCCAGTTTCCCGACGTGCTGTTCCTCGTTCCCGACCCCGATGACACGTTCCGTGCTGTAACCGTCGATCTGTTCAGGCGGTGGCCAGACGCTCCCCCGTACGGCGGCCTGATCACCGACCCAGTCCCACACCTGACGATCACCCACGGCGCCTCCCCAAAAGACGCGGCTGAGGCGAAGGTGGACGTGAGAGCCCGTCTGCCATTCACCTGCCCCATCCAGGAGGCATGGCTTATCGGTTTCGACGGCATGCGTTGGACGCGGTGGGCGAGCCTGCCGCTCGGCGCCGTCGGCCCCGCATAGCCGCCGCGTACTGACCCGAGGGGATCCCTGGCTGGGCTGTCGCCGGTGCGGATTTACGGTCGCTGCCCCCACTACTGTTCGTGGATACTGCCGCCATGGCGCACCCGCAGCAGCGGGCCATGGCCCACGTCACCACGTTGGCGACCGGCGAGCCGATAGACCCGTCGTGGCGAGTGACGCTGCCCTTTCATCCCGATCGGCTCGTGACCGGGGTGCCGATCCTGCAGCTCATGGCCCACGACGGATATACCGGTCGCAATTCGAGACCGGGACCAGCAACGGGGGCCTGACCGCACACCCCGGCAGTGACCGCTGGCAGTGGGAGAGCCGGATCTTCGCCGGAGCCTATGACGACGGACCGGCGTCCGAGCGGCCCAAGTACGGATCGCTGAACTTCCGTCGCCGCCTGGTCGGCGGCTCACCGCGCTTCGGCTCAGCCTATCTGCGCCTGGGCCCGCACGCGCTGGCCCGGACCACGTTCTGTTATCCGGACAGCGTGTTCGAACCGGAGCACTTCGGCGTCGCGTCACGACTGTCGTCGCTGGTGGTCTTGGCCGAGGCGGAAGACAAGGACCCGCTCGATGACTACATCGAAGCCCAGGTGCACGGCGTGGTCGACCTCACCCGAGACGTCGAAGCCCTGGTTTTGGACCCCTGCTACCGCGACACCCCGATAGACACCGCGGCCCGACGATTGACCTGCCCGATCGAATGGCACGGCGGCTTCACCCTGACCACGACCGAACTACACCGCCACCCCAACTACCGAGGTCTGGAGTTTGTGGACCTCGGCGTCTCGCTGGCCCGCGACGGCCGTCTCGACCCCCGCATCATCGGCGACGCATCCCGCACCGGCCGATACGACCAGCAAGCCCTCAAACGAGTCTGGCACTACGTGGCCAGATTCGGTAGCTCCGAGATGCGCACACTGACCCATTCTTAATGGGACACCCGCATGACCAGAGCCATGTCAACGGCCACTGCCAGCAGGGAAATTGGTCTACGTCGACTAAACTGCACCGTGCCGCGGCTGCCCGCGGTGGCGAACCGGATCCGCCCGTCGGGCAGCGTCACGGCGGTTATCGACCGCATCACGGCCGGGTCTGCGGAATTCGAGTCGCTGAGCAGCTCGCCGCTCGCGCCGTTCCACCAGGCGATCCTGCCATGCGAGTCGCCGGCCGCGACGACGATCGTGCCGTCGGGCAGCGTGGTGGCGGCGACGACCCAGACTGATCCCTGCAGGGGGCCGGCGTCCCGCGGGCTGCCGGCAGTCACGTGACCGTCCACCGTGCCGGCGTTGCGCATACCATTTCGACCCCTACTCCTCGACGTCGAGACAACCGCGATGGGTGACCGGACCCGGACCACCGCTCGCGGCGAGACGGCGACTCCATCGAACCGCCGCGTGGTCCGGGCATGGCCCTCACGAGTGATGCCGGCGGCCACATCGGCACCTCTTCCCAGCGTCGGAGCGTCAGTGCCATCGGATGCTCGGCAGTTTCGCGAAGGCCACCTGCAGAGCGTCTTCGGGGATTGCGCCGGACACTCCTCGAATGACGCTTGTGGTCCGACCCGCGGCACCGGGTTCCCGCACCAACGCCGTCCTCGCCGAGCCCCGCATCGCCACCGCCGAGCGGCTAACCCAGCCGCTGGTCAAGCGGGTCGTCGGGGAAGCGCAGGCGCGTGCCCAACACGGAGAAATCACGTCAGGCCGTCGTCGACGCCGCGCTAAAGGGCCTGCCTGCCTCCGCGACGACGCTGTGCTGTGGCCGGTGCCCAACGCCACAGACGTGCGTCAAGAAGGGACTCGCACCCCGGAGAAGCACGAATGCCCAGGTCAGAAACCTGGGCATTCGTCAGTGGAGATACTCACCGCTTACTCGCACTCTATGCAAGCCGCTGACCTGCGGCTTTGCCACACCACAGCCCGCACCAGCCCCGTACGCACCGCGAAACCGAGCATGAAACGTCCGTGGAGCCTGCGCGAGCGCCTCGATGAGCGCGAGATCACCGAGCTGATCGCCACCTACCGAAACGGCGCCACCGCCGCCTCCCTCGCCGCGGCCCATGGCGTGAGCCTCACGAGCGTCAAACGCCTCCTACATACCGCCGGTGCCCGCCGGACCACACCCACTCGACAAACTCCCAAGGCAATG